>NZ_CP076134.1:2823183-3126630 GCF_018736085.1 Bradyrhizobium sediminis
CTCTATACCCGGGGTGCGACGCACAAATATCTCGCCGAGGGCCGAATCGTGCTGCTCGGCGGCGGGACCGGCAATCCGTTCTTCACCACCGATACCACGGCGGTGTTGCGGGCGGCCGAAATCGGCGCCCATGCGGTGCTGAAGGCCACCAATGTCGACGGCGTCTACACCGCCGATCCGAAAAAGGACCCGTCCGCCAAGCGGTTCGACCGCTTGACGCATTCGCAGGCGATCGAAGGCGGCTACAAGGTGATGGATGCGACCGCATTCGCGCTTGCCCGCGAGACGTCGCTGCCTATCATCGTGTTCTCGATCGCCGAGCCGGGTTCGATAGGCGCGATCCTGCGCGGCACCGGCCACGGCACCATCGTCGCCGGCTGATGGGCTGGTGACGCATCCGGCGTGCGCGAGCCTGACGGCCTCGACGATCAGTTTTCAGGAGGGGAGAGCGTTATGCCCACGGGTAGTTTCGACATCAACGAATTGAAGCGCCGCATGCAGGGCGCCACCCAGGCGCTCAAGCACGAGCTGGGCGGTCTGCGAACCGGCCGCGCCGCAGCCTCGATGCTGGAGCCGGTGCAGGTCGACGCCTACGGCACGCATATGCCGCTCAATCAGCTCGCCACCATCAGCGTTCCCGAACCGCGGCTGCTTTCCGTGCAGGTATGGGACAAGTCGATGGTCAAGGCGGTAGAAAAGGCGATCGTCGATTCCAATCTGGGTTTGAGTCCCGCCACCGAAGGGCAGGTGCTCCGCTTGCGAATTCCCGAACTCAACGAGGAGCGCCGCAAGGAGCTGGTCAAGGTCGCGCATAAATATGCCGAAGCCGCGCGTGTCGCGGTTCGCCATGTCCGTCGCGATGGCCTCGATACGGTCAAGAAGCTCGAGAAAAATCACGAGATTTCCGAGGACGATCAGGAGCGTCTCGCCACCGATGTGCAGAAGGCGACCGACGGGACGATTTCGGAAATCGATCAGTTGCTTGCGGCCAAGGAAAAGGAAATCCTCACCGTTTAGCCCTAAGGATTGACCGATGACGAACGCCGCCGCCCCCGCAACCGAAGCACCGGATCCGTCCGGCGCTCCCTTGCATGTGGCGATCATTATGGACGGGAACGGGCGCTGGGCGGCGGCGCGCGGTTTGCCGCGCGCCGAAGGCCATCGCCGCGGCGTCGATGCGTTGCGGCGGGTGGTTCGTGCCGCCAACGAGCTCGGCATCCTCTATCTGACGATTTTTTCCTTCAGCTCCGAAAACTGGTCGCGTCCGGCGACCGAAATCGGTGACCTCTTCGGATTGCTTCGACGCTTCATCCGCAACGACCTTGCAACGTTGCACCGCGACGGGGTGCGGGTGCGGGTGATCGGCGAGCGCGACGGACTGGAACCGGATATCTGCGCGCTCCTGAACGAGGCGGAAGAACTCACCAAGGCCAACACCAAGCTCAATCTCGTGGTCGCCTTCAACTACGGATCGCGCCAGGAGATCGCCCACGCCGCGCAACGGCTGGCGCGCGAGGTCGCGGAAGGCAAGCGCGATCCGTCATCGATCGACGCCGAAACGCTCGGCCGCTATCTCGATGCCCCCGACATTCCCGATCCCGATCTGATCATTCGCACCAGCGGGGAGCAGCGGCTTTCGAATTTCCTGATGTGGCAGGCCGCCTACAGCGAACTCGTCTTCGTGCCGATCCACTGGCCCGATTTCGACAAGGCCGCGCTCGAAGAAGCGATTGCCGAATATGCCAGACGGGAGCGCCGTTTCGGCGGTCTGGCCGCGAAAACCGGATCGTGACCGAGGGCAAAGCCGCACCGACGGCGAGCGAGCAGGGGTCGCGCAATCTCGTGATGCGCGTCGCCGCAGCCTTTGTGCTCGCGCCGCTGGCGATTGCCATCGCCTATGCCGGCGGATGGCTGTGGGCCGCGCTGGTGACTTTCGCCGCGGTCGGCCTCTATGTCGAATGGCTGATGATCGTGGGTGCGGCGCGCGAGATGCGCGTGATGGCGCCGGGCGTTGCAGCCCTTGCCGCTGCCGGGCTTTGTTTCGCAATCGGGCGGATCGATGCCGCCCTCATTGTCCTGGCCATCGGTCTCGCGGCGGTTGCGCTGCTCTCGCCGGAACGCCGCATCTGGACGGCGACGGGATTTGCCTACGCCGCCGCAGCCGAGATCGCATCGGTGCTGGTGCGTCTCGATCCGGCGCAAGGGTTTGCCGCGCTGATGCTGGTCCTTCTGGTGGTGTGGGTGACCGATATTGGCGGCTATTTCGCCGGCCGCGGCATCGGCGGACCCAAGCTGTGGCCGCGGGTCAGTCCCAAGAAGACCTGGGCGGGCGCGATCGGCGGCTTTGCGGCGAGCCTGGCGATCGCGTCCGCCTTCGCGGCGCTTGGACTCGGCAAAACCGCCCCGCTGCTGCTATTGGGGGCAGTGCTCTCGATAGCATCCCAGCTCGGCGATCTCTTTGAGTCCGCAGTAAAAAGGCGCTTCGGCGTCAAGGATTCCAGTCACATCATTCCCGGGCATGGCGGGTTGATGGATCGTCTCGACGGCTTCATCGCCGCGATCGTCCTGGCGGCGATTTTCGGCCTTTTGCGGGGTGGCGCGGATGGCGTCGGCCGCGGTCTTATGGTTTGGTGAAAAAATGAGCGCAGTCCCGTTGCGTAACAACAAGGCCGCGGCATCCGCCGTGCGCACCGTGAGCGTGCTGGGCGCCACCGGCTCGATCGGCGACAGCACGATGGATTTGCTGCGGGCCTCGCCCGACCGCTATCAGGTCGAGGCCTTGACCGCGAATACCAACGTCGAGGGACTGGCGAAGCTTGCAAGGGAATTCGGCGCGCGCTATGCGGCGGTCGCCGATCCCGATCGCCTCGGCGCGTTGAAAGACGCGCTGGCCGGCACCCGCACCGAATGCGGCGCCGGCGAGAGCGCCATTATCGAGGCCGCCGCGCGTCCGGCCGATTGGGTGATGGCCGCCGTCAGCGGCGCGGCCGGACTGAAGCCCGCGCTTGCCGCGGTCGATCGCGGCGCGAGCGTGGCGCTCGCCAACAAGGAATGCCTGGTCTGTGCCGGCGATTTCTTCATGCAGCGCGCGGCTAAAGCCGGGGCCTGCATCCTGCCGGCGGATTCCGAGCATAACGCGTTGTTCCAGGCGCTGGGTTCGGGCAATCGCGAAGAACTGGTTCGTGTCATCATCACCGCTTCGGGCGGACCGTTCCGGACCTGGGCCGCCGCCGACATCGAACAGGCGACGCTGGCGCAGGCCCTGAAGCATCCGAACTGGAGCATGGGGCAGAAGATCACCATCGATTCCGCGTCGATGATGAACAAGGGCCTCGAGGTGATCGAAGCCTCCTATCTGTTCGCGCTGACGCCCGACGAAATCGACGTGCTGGTGCACCCGCAGTCGATCATCCACGGCATGGTCGAATTCTCGGATCGTTCCGTCGTCGCCCAATTGGGCGCGCCCGACATGCGCACGCCGATCGCGCATTGCCTTGGCTGGCCCGACCGTATCGTCGGACCCGCCGCCAAGCTCGACCTTGCCAAGATCGGCCAGCTCACCTTCGAGGAACCCGACTTCGGCCGGTTCCCGGGACTTCGGCTGGCCTACGACGCGCTGCGGACCGGGCGCGGCGCGACCACGGTCTTCAATGCCGCCAACGAGGTCGCGGTGGCGGCGTTCATCGGCGGCAAGATCAGGTTCGGCGCGATCGCGAGGCTGGTCGAGGCCACCATGAACGACTGGGTTCGCTCCGGAAATCTGGCCCCGCTGACCTCGGCGGACGATGCCATCGCCGTTGACCATAATGCGCGAAATAAAGCTGCCACCCTATTGCCTCAAATTGCCTTAAAGGCATCCTAGAGGGTTGGGGGACAGGGCTTTCGGCTCTGCTTGAGGGGAATCGAATGTCCGAGTTTTTTCTACATAGTTTCAATACGTTGAGCCATGGGTTCATTGGCTACATCATTCCCTTCCTGTTCGTCCTGACCATCGTCGTCTTCTTCCATGAACTCGGCCACTTCCTGGTCGCCCGCTGGGCCGGCGTGAAGGTGTTAACGTTCTCGCTCGGCTTCGGGCCGGAACTCGCCGGGTTCAACGACCGCCATGGCACCCGCTGGAAGATTTCGGCCATTCCGCTCGGCGGCTATGTGAAGTTCTTCGGCGACGACAGCGAGGCCTCCACGCCGTCGTCGGAAACGCTCGCCGGCATGACCGCGGAAGAGCGCGCGGGCAGCTTCCATCACAAGAAGGTCGGACCGCGCGCCGCAATCGTGGCGGCCGGCCCGATCGCCAATTTCCTGCTCGCGATCGTGATCTTCACCTGCCTGTTCACCTTCTTCGGCAAGCCGAGCACGACGGCGCGCGTCGACAAGGTCGAGGTGGGCAGCGCTGCGGAGAAGGCCGGCTTCCAGGCCGGCGACGTCGTCACGTCGATCGATGGCAAGACCATCGGAAGTTTCACCGATATGCAGCGCATCGTCGGCACGCGGGCCGGCGAGCAGCTGTCGTTCACGATCAGGCGCGGCGATTCCACGGTGCAACTGCAGGGCACGCCGCAACTCAGGGAAGTGAAGGATTCGTTCGGAAACGTTCACCGGCTCGGCGTGTTGGGAATCACCCGCGCGACCGCGCCCGGCGACGTCGTGACCGAACGGGTCGATCCCGCGACCGCACTGTGGCTCGGCGTTAAGGAAACCTGGTTCGTGGTCGAGCGCACCACGGCCTATATCGGCGGCATCTTTACCGGGCGCGAAGCGGCCGATCAGGTCGGCGGACCCCTGCGGATCGCCCAGATATCGGGGCAGGTCGCCACCATCGGCGTTGCCGCGCTGATTCACCTGGCCGCCGTGCTCTCGATCTCGATCGGGCTGCTCAACCTGTTCCCGGTGCCGCTGCTCGATGGCGGTCACCTTTTGTTCTATGCGGTGGAAGCCTTGCGTGGGCGCCCATTGTCGGAGAGGGCGCAGGAAATGGGATTCCGAATCGGACTGGGCCTTGTCCTCATGCTGATGGTGTTTGCGACCTATAACGACATCCTGCACCTGGCGGCATCGTGAAACGGCTTTTTTGTGACGTGGCCGATGGGCAACGTCTTGGAATGAAATTGAAATTGCACTGCGATAGGACGTTTGCCCCTCCGGCAAAATTGGCTACAAGCAGAGCAGCAAATGGGAATCTGCCGGTTCGTGGGGTGCGGGCCGGCACTGGAATGACAAGGGCGCGTTGCGCATGAATGTTGGAATGCGAGTGCGGGGGGGCTTGTTCTCCGCTCTGATCATGTTCGCGATGCCGGTGGCTGGGACGCTGGCCGCTATGCTCGTGTCGTCTTCGGCGACGGCGCAGACCGCTGCTTCGATTCAGGTCGAGGGGAACCGGCGGGTCGAGGTCGAGACCATCCGCTCATATTTCAAGCCGGGTCCGGGCGGGCGCCTCGATCAGGGCCGAATCGACGACGGCCTGAAGGCGCTGATCGAAACCGGCCTGTTCCAGGACGTGCGAATCAACCAGGCGGGCGGGCGGCTGGTGGTGACCGTGGTCGAAAACCCGGTGATCGGCCGCATTGCCTTCGAGGGCAACAAGAAGGTCAAGGACGAGCAGCTTTCGGGGGAAATCCAGTCCAAACCGCGGGGTACGCTGTCGCGCCCGATGGTGCAGTCCGACGCCCAGCGCATCGCCGAAATCTATCGCCGATCCGGCCGCTATGACGTCCGCGTCACCCCTGAAATCATCGAGCAGCCGAACAACCGCGTCGATCTGATTTTCACGATCGCCGAGGGCGCGAAAACCGGCGTCAAATCCATCGAATTCATCGGCAACGTCGCCTACTCGTCGTATCGCCTCAAGGACGTCATCAAGACCCGCGAATCGAACCTGCTGAGCTTCCTTGGCGGGAATGACGTCTACGATCCGGACCGCGTCGAAGCCGACCGCGACCTGATCCGCCGCTTCTATCTGAAGCACGGCTATGCCGACGTCCAGGTGATCGCCGCGCTGACCGAATACGATCCGGAGCGCAAGGGCTTCCTGGTGACGTTCAAGATCGATGAGGGCCAGCAATACCGGGTTGCCCAGGTCAACTTCGCCTCCAGCATCGGCACCCTTGACGGCAATACGATGCGCGGCTTCTCGCGCGTCAACGTCGGCTCGCTCTACAATGCCGAGGCGTTGGAAAAATCCGTCGAGGAAATGCAGATCGAGGCATCGCGGCGCGGTTATGCTTTCGCGATCGTGCGTCCGCGCGGCGATCGCAATTTCGAGGCGCACACCGTCTCGATCACCTTTGCCATCGACGAAGGCCCGCGGACCTATATCGAGCGCATCAACGTACGCGGCAATACCCGCACCCGCGACTACGTGATCCGCCGCGAATTCGATCTGTCCGAGGGCGATGCCTACAACCGCGCACTGGTCGATCGCGCCGAACGCCGCCTGAAGAATCTCGATTTCTTCAAGTCGGTCAAAATCACGGCCGAGCCGGGGTCCTCCAGCGACCGCGTAATTCTGGTGGTCGATCTTGAGGAGAAGTCGACCGGCGACTTCTCGGTGTCGGGCGGCTATTCGACGACCGACGGCGCGCTCGCCGAGGTCAGCATTTCCGAGCGTAACTTCCTCGGTCGCGGTCTCTACGCGAAGGCGTCGGTGACCTATGGCCAGTACGCCCGCGGTTATACGCTGTCGTTCGTGGAGCCCTATCTGCTGGACTATCGCGTCGCGCTCGGGCTCGACCTGTTCCAGCGCGAACAGCTCGCCAACTCCTATATTTCATACGGCACCAAAACCATCGGCTTCAGCCCGAGGCTCGGCTTCGCGTTGCGTGAAGATCTCTCGCTGCAGGTCCGCTATTCGATCTACCAGCAGAACATCTCGCTGCCGTCCACGCTCCGCAATTGTAACAACGATCCGACGAATCCGCTTTACAATCCCAGCCCGGCCTCTTTCGCGCCAGCATTGGTCAGTCCCGTCAATGGCTCGTCGCTCGGCTGCTACGTCGACGGTGAAGCGTCGCTGCCGGTCCGCAAGGAACTGCAGAACGGCAAGACGCTGACGTCGGCGATCGGTTATACGCTCAACTACAATACGCTGGACAACAACAAGAACCCGACCGAGGGTCTGCTGGTCGATTTCAAGCAGGACTTCGCCGGCGTGGGCGGCGACGTCAGCTATCTGAAGACCGCGATCGATGCGAAGTATTATCAGACGCTGGTTTCCGACGTCGTCGGGTTGATCCACGTCCAGGGCGGCATGCTGAACCAGGTCGGGAACAGCAGCCTCCGGATGCTGGATCATTTCCAGATGGGTCCCAATCTCGTCCGCGGCTTCGCCCCTAACGGTATTGGTGCGCGCGACATCAACCCCTACGGCACTGGCGACTCGCTGGGCGGCACCAAATATTGGGGCGTGTCGGCGGAGCTGCAAATGCCGTTCTGGTTCCTGCCGAAGGAAGTCGGACTCAAGGGCGCGGTCTATGCCGATGCCGGCGGGCTATATGATTACAAGGGGCCCACGTCCTGGGCCTTTACCAACGAAATTAACGTGCCTGGCTGTATTCCCGGAACGACTACTCCGCTGCCGGCCGGATCCTGTACGGGATTGGTATATGATAGCGGCAACGTCGTCCGCTCCTCGGTCGGCGTCGGCCTGATCTGGGCGTCGCCGTTCGGCCCGCTGCGCTTCGACTATGCGGTCCCGCTGACCAAGGGCCAGTATGACCGGGTGCAGCAATTCAAGTTTGGCGGCTCGTCATCGTTCTAAAGCCTCTTCAAGCGAAGTGGATACCGGTTCGCGTGAAGAAAACGCGTCAAAACAGTGATAGACCCCGGTTGTGATTCATCAGAACCGGGGCTCTCGTTCAATGACCGGCCAGACCGCGACGGGTGGAATGGCGCAGCCGACATTCACCAAACAACCGCCTTGCTTGACGCTGGCCGAACTCGCCGCGCTGACGAATGCGGCTCTGGTCGATCCGTCGCGCGGCGGCCAGCAGGTCAGGGGGCTGGCTTCGCTCGAAGAAGCTGGCCCGATGCATCTGGCGTTCTTCGACAACCTGAAATACGCCGACCAGCTCGCCGCGACGAAGGCGGGCGCCTGTATGGTCAGCCCGCGGTTCGAGGCCAGCGTTCCCGCCCATGTTGCGGTTCTGCGCGCGGCGCAGCCTTTCCGCGAATTCGTCAAGATCGCGCGAGAGCTTTACAGCGATGCCCTTCGCCCGCAATCCTGGTTCGGCAATGATGGCATCGCACCGTCCGCCGTCATCGATCCGACGGCGCATCTGGAGGACGGCGTGATCGTCGATCCCCTGGCCGTGATCGGGCCGAACGTCGAAATCGGCGCCGGGACGGTGGTCGGCTCGGCAGCGGTGATCGGCGCCAATGTCCGGATCGGCCGGGACTGCAATGTCGGCGCGCATACGGCAATCCAGTCCGCGTTGATCGGCAACAACGTCCTGATCCATCCCGGCTGCAGCATCGGACAGGACGGCTACGGATTCGTCTTTTTCGGCCCGGATGGCCATCTGAAGGTGCCGCAAACCGGCCGCGTCCTGATCCAGAACGACGTCGAAATCGGCGCCGGAACCACCATCGATCGCGGTAGCCTGCGCGACACCGTGATCGGCGAAGGCACCAAAATCGACAATCAGGTCCAGATCGGCCACAATGTGACCATCGGCAGGCGTTGTCTGCTCGCGGCCCAGATCGGGCTCGCGGGCAGCCTGACGATTGGGGACAATGTGGCGCTGGGCGCCAAGGTGGGGATCAACAACCACCTCAAGATCGGCGATGGGGCCCAGGTCACGGCGATGAGCGCGGTCAAGGATGACATCCCTGCGAATGGGCGTTGGGGCGGTCACTTTGCCAAGCCGACCCGGCAGTGGTTCCGGGAGATCGTTGCAGTGGAGCGTCTGGTGCGCGATAGCGTAGCGGATCCGAAGGGCGAGGGGCGGGAGTGATGGTGGAGGAGGCCGCGGTCAGATTCGAGCTCGTGGATATCAATGAGATCCTCAAGACGCTCCCGCACCGTTATCCGATGCTGCTGATCGACCGGGTCGTCAGGATCCGGACCGATTACAGCGGCATCGGCATCAAGAACGTCACCATCAATGAGCCGCCGTTCCTCGGGCACTTTCCCGATCGTCCGGTTTACCCGGGGGTGTTGATGATCGAAGCCATGGCGCAGACCGCCGGCGTGATCGGCATCAAGTCGGTCGAAGGCACCGAGAAGCCGCGCGCGGTTTATTTTCTCACCATCGACAAGTGCAAATTCCGCAAGCCGGTGATGCCCGGCGATACCATCGAATACCACATGCGCAGCATCGGCCGGCGCAAGGCCATGTGGTGGTTTCACGGCGACGCCATCGTCAACGGCGTGACCGCTGCCGAGGCCGACGTTGGCGCGATGCTGACCGACTGATCAACGCGATCGGCGGCAGGCCTCGGGGCGCGCCGCTTCGGTAAATCAGCTCATTTCTGAAACGCAGCCGATGCCGGGCCGATCGTCTTCGAACCAAGCCGTGCCGAAACACAGCGTAACCATACGTCACTAGACAGTATCGGGACGTCGCGGTAACCACCGGAAAACCTGAGCACATCAACGGCGATATTGGCGAATAGCGGACCATGAGCAGGATCGATCCCACCGCGCGGATTGAGGACGGCGCCGTGATCGGCGAGGGTACCTCGATCGGACCCTATTGCGTCATCGGCCCGCACGTCGTCATCGGCGCCAACTGCAAGCTGCTGGCGCATGTCTATATCACCGCGCAGACCACGATCGGCGACGGCTGCACGATCTATCCGTTCGTTTCGCTCGGCACCCCGCCGCAATCCCTCGGCTATCGCGGCGAATTGACCAGGCTCGAGATCGGCCAAGGCTGCACCATCCGGGAGCAGTCGACGATGAGCGCCGGGACGGTGGCCGGCGGCGGCATCACCCGCGTCGGGGATCGCGGTTATTTCATGAATTGCAGCCACGTCGGGCACGACTGCATCGTCGGCAACGACGTGATCTTTGCGACCTCGGCGACGCTCGGCGGCCATTGCGAGGTCGGCGATTTTGTTTTCATCGGCGGCCTGTCGGCGGTGCATCAATTCGGCCGCGTCGGCTCGCAGGTGATGGTCGGCGCGCTCACCGGCGTGCGCAGCGACGTGATTCCGTTTGCCCTTGCCAGCGGGCAATTCGCTGCGCTGACCGGCCTCAACGTCGTCGGCATGAAGCGCCGCAAGTTCAGCCGCGAGCGCCTCGCGGTGGTAAGATCATTCTATCGAAAGCTGTTTCACGGGCCCGGCGTGTTTGCCGAGCGCCTGGACGAGGTGAGGCATCTGGCGGACGCAGATCCTGCGATCGCGGAAATTCTGAATTTCATCGATGCCGGAAAACATCGCGAATTATGCCAGCCGCAGAAAGCCGGCAATGGGTCTCGATGAGTTCCGCAAGGAATTTTTCGCGGTAAAATACCCGCAAGTTATTGAGCAGGGCATTTTTCTTGACGGAGGCCGGATTCCACTCCGCCGGAAAATGCACTGGGGCGAACCATGACGAACGCGGTTCTGCAGATATCATCGCCCGTCGGCCTGATCGCGGCCGGCGGCGTCATGCCGTTCGCGGTCGCGGACTCGCTGATCGCCCGCGGCATCGAGCCCGTCCTGTTCGCGTTGAAGGGCGCCTGCGATCCGGTTCGGGTGACGCGCTTTCGCCATCACTGGATTTCGGTCGGTCAGGTCGGCCGGGCGGTGAAACTATTTCGCAGCGAGAACTGCCGCGATCTGGTCTTCATCGGCACGCTGGTGCGGCCGGCGCTGTCGGAGATCCGGCTGGATTGGGGCACGCTCCGCGTTCTCGGCCGGGTGTGGGCGGCGTTCCGCGGCGGCGATGATCACCTGCTGTCCGGCATCGGCCGCATTCTCGAACAGGACGGTTTCCGGATGGTGGGGATCAAGGACGTCGCCCCGGACCTGCTCGTGCCCGAGGGATGCCTCACCCGGAAGGCGCCGGATGAAAATGCCGCTGCCGACGTCGCCAGGGGGCGCGATGTGCTGCGGGCGCTGAGCCCGTTCGATATCGGTCAGGCCGCGGTGGTGATCGATGGCCACGTGGTCGGGGTGGAAGACATCGAGGGCACCGACGGCCTCCTGGCGCGCGTCGCACGGTTGCGTGACGAGGGCCGCATTCGCGCCAAGGCGGCGCGGGGCGTGCTGGTGAAGGCGCCGAAGAGCGGCCAGGATTTGCGCTTCGATCTTCCGACCATCGGGCCGCGAACCCTCGAAGGCGCCGTCAAGGCCGGACTTGCCGGGATCGCCGTCGTCGCCGGAAATACGATTGTGGTCGAGCCGCAGGCCATGATCGAGGCGGCGGACGCGGCAGGCCTGTTCGTGACAGGGTTGCCCGCGTGATTCAGGCACGAGCCCCCGCCAATGTCGCGCGAAAGATATTCCTGATCGCGACCGAGGAATCCGGCGACCGACTCGGCGCCAGCCTGATGAAGGTGTTGCGTCAGCGGCTCGGCGGCGCCGTCCACTTCGAAGGCGTCGGCGGTCAGGCGATGGCGCGCGAAGGACTGGTGTCGCTGTTCCCGATCGAACGGCTGTCGATCATGGGACTGGCGGCGGTCGTCAAGCAGTTGCCGATGATCCTGCGGCATATCAGGGAGACCGCCGCGGCGGTGACGCAGGCGTCGCCCGATGTGCTGGTGATCATCGACAGCCCCGAATTCACCCATCGCGTGGCGCGGCGCGTCCGGGCGAGGGACCCCGCGATACCGATCATCGATTACGTATCTCCTTCGGTCTGGGCCTGGCGGCCCGGCCGGGCGCGGGCGATGTGCGCCTATGTCGATCACGTGCTGGCGCTATTGCCTTTCGAGCCCGAGGAATACCGCAAGCTGCGCGGCCCGCCCTGCAGCTATGTCGGCCATCCCCTGACCGAGCAGCTCGGGAGCTTGCGGCCCGGGGCCGACGAGCAGAAGCGCCGCGAAGAAGCGCCGCCGGTTCTGCTGGTGTTGCCGGGAAGCCGCCGCAGCGAGATCAGGCATCACATGGCGGTATTCGGCAAAACGCTCGACCTGCTGCAGGCACAGAACGTGGCGTTCGAGCTGATCCTTCCGACCATGCCGCATCTGTTCGAGGCGGTGAGGGAAGGCGTGGAGAGCTGGCCGGTTCAGCCGCGGATCGTGCTCGGCGAGCAGGAAAAGCGCGCGGCATTCAGGATCGCACGCGCCGCACTGGCCAAGTCCGGCACCGTGACGCTGGAGCTGGCGCTTTCCGGGGTGCCGATGGTCACGGCCTACCGGATCGGTTCCCTGGAGGCCTGGATCATGCTGCGCCTGATCGAGGTGAAGTCGGTCATCCTGGCCAACCTGGTGGTCGGCGAGAATGTCGTGCCGGAATTCCTGCAGCAGGATTGCACGCCGGAGAAGCTGTCGCGCGCGCTCCGTGACGTGCTCGAAGATTCGCCGCTGCGGCGGCGGCAGCTCGAAGCCTTTGCAAAGCTCGACGCGATCATGTCGACCGGCAACCAGACGCCGAGTACGCGGGCGGCCGACATCGTGCTGGCGGCGTTGCGAAAATCGCGGCGGGCGGGTTAGGAATCGTAGGGTGGGCAAAGGCGCGCTTGCGCGTGCCCACCATCTATCAACGGCCGCCTTGCGCAGGTTCAACCGAACTGCCGAGCGTGCAGATAGAGCGCAAGTTCACGCATGTGCCGGCCCCAATGGAAGTAGTGCAGGCGGTAGCACCAATGTGCATCGTCAACGCCCAGATTAACGCTGCGCCAGACCACTTCGCGCAAGTCACGGGTGATATCGGCAATGTCGTCTATTGCATCACCCATCATCTGCGCTTGGCCCACCGACGCCAAAGGATCAGCCGTGGGATATAGACCGTAATCTGGAAAGCGAGCCGAAATTTGTCGATATAGCTCTGGACCATCTTGCGCTGGCGGTTCCGACTCAACGTCCGCCGGTTTGCTCTCATACCAACGGCCTCAAGGAATGACCGTCGCCCAGGTTCTGGATGTGATTGAGGCAACGCGCTCGGGGTCGTCGGCGAAGAAGCGCCAAGCAGCGCAGGATTTGTCGACAATGTCGTCGTAGCTTTCGAACACGGTGATGGCGAGTTTGTTGCCGCGCAGATATTCCCAGACATTCTCGACCGGGTTCAGCTCTGGAGCGTAGGGCGGCAGGCGGACGAGCGTGATGTTGCTTGGAACGGAGAGACGCGCCGCGACGTGATAGCCTGCGCCATCAATGACGAGCGCAGCATGTGCTCCCGGCGCAACACGGCGGCCGATTTCGGCCAGATGCATGGACATGGCATCGGTATCGGCGGCGGGCAGGACGAGCGCCGCCGTAGCTCGGCGTTGCGGACAGACGGCGCCAAAAATGTAAGCCCACTCGTAGCGTTGGTCGCGTGGCGCACGAGGCCGTGTTCCTCGCTTGGCCCAGACGCGGGTCAGCGTCCCTTGCTGGCCGATGCGGGCTTCGTCCTGGAACCAGATTTCGATGGGTTTGTCTTTCGCGCGGTCGGGGAGTTGCGCCGCGACCGTTGCGGCAAAGTTTTTTTAAAGGCCTCCTGGGCTTCTTCGTCGGCCTGCGGATGGCGCGGACGCACCGAGAGCCGGCGGTAGCCGAGCTTCGCCAGCACCTTGCCGACCGAGCGTTCATGCAATGCGACGCCA
This sequence comes from Bradyrhizobium sediminis, assembly GCF_018736085.1. Taxonomy (NCBI): domain Bacteria; kingdom Pseudomonadati; phylum Pseudomonadota; class Alphaproteobacteria; order Hyphomicrobiales; family Nitrobacteraceae; genus Bradyrhizobium; species Bradyrhizobium sediminis. The sequence continues at coordinate 2,836,853 of NZ_CP076134.1, forward strand.
AAGCGCCGTTGCAACTCGTCGCGCAAATCCACGCGCCGCCAGCGCACTACCCCATGGCGAGCCGGATCGGGCCCGGCCTCAACCAGCTTGGCCAGTTCGGCTTGCTGCTCCGATGTGAGTTTTGGCGTGGGACCTGGCGTCTTCAAATCGTGCAGGCCGTCCAAGCCCTCAGCGTTGTAGCGATGCACCCAATCCCGCAGGGTCTGGCGATCCATGCCGCAGCTCTCCGCCGCCGACTTGCGATCCATCCCATCGAGCACCATCGCAAGAGCCAACATCCGCCGTGCTGCTGAACCATCCTTCTCCCGGCCCGCCGCCGCACGAAGGTCCTTTGCCGTCAAATCAAGCCGTAGGATCCTAACCGCTCCACCCATCGATGCTGCTCCTCTCTCAAGAGCAAACATCGAGTCAGAGTTTCTCTGATTTGGGAATCCCAAAATGAGTCAAAAGCCGCGGCCGTTGGTATCAGGGGTTTGGTGGTACGCGACTGCGAGTCCATCCAGTGCACAGGCAAGTGCTTCATGACTGGGCCGGCTTCCCTCGAAAACGACCGAGAGAAAGTGGCGCGCTGCATCCACGGCGGGAGATCGGTTCATGGGCCAAAGGTCGCATAACGCGTGATGGCATTCAACGGCTGCTTAGAGCGGGCGGCCGACATCGTGCTGGCGGCGATGCGGAAGGCCCTGCAAGATCGCGAAGTTATGTCTTGACGTCATTGCGAGGAGCGCTTGCGACGAAGCAATCCGGCATTCGCTGTCGTTGCGCAAGAGCTGGATTGCTTCGCTTCGCTCGCAACGACGTTGATGGATTCCGGGAAACGAAAAAGCCGGATGCGGCGACCGCACCCGGCTTTCAAATTGTCGCAAGGCTGCGCTTACTTGCGCTTGGCCATATCGACGTAATCGCGACGGGCGACGCCGGTATAGAGCTGGCGCGGCCGGCCGATTTTCTGGTGCGGATCCTCGATCATCTCGCTCCACTGGCTGATCCAGCCGACGGTGCGGGCGACCGCGAACAGCACGGTGAACATCGAGGTGGGGAAGCCCATCGCCTTCAGCGTGATGCCCGAATAGAAGTCCACGTTCGGATACAGCTTGCGGTCGATGAAATATTGATCGCTCAGCGCGATCCTCTCCAGTTCCAGCGCGACCTTCAGCATCGGATCGTCGCCGTGGCCGGTCTCTGCCAGCACGGCGTGACACATCTTCTGCATGATCTTGGCGCGCGGATCGTAGTTCTTGTAGACCCGGTGGCCGAAGCCCATCAGGCGGACTTCGCTGTTCTTGTCCTTCACCTTCTTGATGAAGTCGGGAATCTTGTCGACGGTGCCGATGTCGGCGAGCATCGCCAGCGCTGCTTCATTGGCGCCGCCATGGGCCGGACCCCACAGGCAGGCGATGCCGGCGGCGATGCAGGCGAACGGATTGGCGCCGGACGAGCCGGCGATGCGCACCGTGGAGGTCGAGGCGTTCTGCTCATGGTCGGCGTGCAGGATGAAGATCTTGTCGAGCGCGTCCGCCAGCACCGGATTGATCTTGTAGTCCTCGCACGGCACCGCGAAGCACATATGCAGGAAGTTCTCGGCGAAGGAGAGCGAGTTCTTCGGGTACATGAAGGGCTGGCCGACGGTGTATTTGAACGCCATCGCCGCCAGCGTCGGGATCTTGGCGATCATCCGCATCGAGGCGATCATGCGCTGCCGCGGATCGTTGATGTCGGTGGAGTCGTGATAGAACGCGGCCAGCGCGCCGACCGCCGCCACCATGATCGCCATCGGATGAGCGTCGCGGCGGAAGCCCTGGAAGAAGCGGGCCATCTGCTCGTGAACCATGGTGTGATGGATCACGCGGTTGTCGAAATCGGCTTTCTGCGCCTTGGTCGGGAGTTCCCCGTAGAGCAGGAGGTAGCAGGTCTCGAGGAAGTCGCCTTTTTCAGCGAGCTGCTCGATCGGATAGCCCCGGTACTCCAGGATGCCGGCGTCGCCGTCGATATAGGTGATCTTGGACTGGCAGCTCCCGGTCGAGGTGAAGCCCGGATCGTAGGTAAACATTCCGGCCTGGGCGTAGAGCTTGGCGATGTCGATGACATCGGGCCCGACCGTGCCGCTCAAAATCGGGAAATCAAAGGTCTTGTTGCCAACCGTCAGCGTTGCGGTTTTTTTGTTGGATGCGTCCATCGTGAAGTCCCCGATGAGATCGTTGCGAAAACCGGCGGCCGGGAGCGCCAAGACGTTGGAGATGGCGCAGGAAACCGGGTGTTCTGGGAGTGCCTCAGAAATGGGTATCTTATTGCTGTTTGCACTGCAAGACGGCCACTCCGGGCCCGCAATACCACCTTATGAGGGGGTCTGGTCGCCAAGCCGGGCCAGGCATTCCTGCCGTCCCAGCACCGCCAGGACGTCGAAAATTCCCGGCGACGTGGTGCGGCCGGTCAGTGCCACCCGGAGTGGTTGGGCCACCGCCCCGAGCTTGAGGTTGTTGGCTTCGGCAAAGGCGCGCATCGCCGCCTCGGTGGTTTCCGAGGTCCACGATGAAACCGGCTCCAGCGCGAGCCGGAGCTTGCCGATCAGTTCGCGGTTTTCCGGCGTCAGCAGGGCCGCGGCTTTCGGCTCGATCTCGAGCGGCCGGTCGGCAAAGATGAAATAGGAACTGTCGATCAGCTCGATCAGTGTCTTGGCGCGCTCCTTGAGGCTCGGCATCGCCTGCAGCAGTTGCGCCCGCGTGGTGTCGTTGAGCTTGGTCTTGAGGTGAGACCGGTCCGGAACATAGTCCAGCACGTCTTCGAACATCGCCACCAGCGATCGATCGTCGGCGTGACGGATATAGTGGCCGTTGAGGTTTTCCAGCTTGGCGAAGTCGAACCGCGCGGCCGACCGTCCGATCGCGGGTAGGTCGAAGGCGTCGATCATTTCCTGGGTCGAAAAAATCTCCTGGTCGCCATGGCTCCATCCGAGCCTGACCAGGTAATTGCGCAGCGCCGCCGGCAAGTATCCCATCGCGCGATAGGCATCCACCCCCAGCGCCCCATGACGCTTCGAGAGCTTCGAGCCGTCGGGGCCATGGATCAGGGGAATGTGGGACATGCTCGGCAGGTCCCATTCCAGGGCATCGTAGATCTGCTTCTGGCGGGCGGCGTTGATCAGGTGATCGTCGCCCCGGATGACATGGGTGACGCCCATGTCATGGTCGTCGACCACGACCGCGAGCATGTAGGTCGGGTTGCCGTCGCCGCGCAGCAGGACGAGATCGTCGAGGTTCTCGTTCTGCCAGACCACGCGGCCCTGGACCTGGTCCTCGATCACGGTTTCGCCTGTCTGGGGCGCCCTGAGGCGGATCGTGGGCTTCATGCCGGCTGGCGCCTCCGACGGGTCCCTATCGCGCCACAGGCCGTCATAGAGCCGCGTACGGCCCTCGGCGCGCGCCTTTTCGCGCATCGCCGTCAGTTCTTCGGCAGTAGCGTAGCAGCGATAGGCTTTGCCGCTGGCCAGCAAGGCTTCCGCCACCTCGCGGTGGCGTGCGGCCCGGCTGAACTGGTAAATGACGTCGCCGTCCCAATCGAGCCCGAGCCATTTCAAGCCGTCCAGGATCGCCGCGATTGCCGGTTCCGTCGACCGCTCCCGGTCGGTGTCCTCGATTCGCAACAGCATCTTGCCGCCGCGCTTTTTGGCGTAAAGCCAGTTGAACAGCGCCGTGCGGGCGCCTCCGATATGGAGAAAGCCGGTCGGCGAGGGGGCAAAGCGGGTGACGACGGAATCGGGCATGCCAACAGCGTTTCGGGGACAATAAGGGGTTGCGCAAGGCGCGGTGGTGTATAGCAGGAACCGTGCATAACTAAAGCCTTCCTTGGAAGGTGCGGATTTGGCAGAAGGGCCGCTGATTCCGAACGGGAACTAAGCATGACAGCAGAAACGGTGGCGGCAGAGGCAGGCCGCGATTTCATTCGCGACATCGTCCAGGCCGATCTCGATGCCAAGAAATACCGCCAGATCGTGACGCGCTTCCCTCCGGAGCCGAACGGCTATCTGCATATCGGCCACGCCAAGTCGATTGCCCTCAATTTCGGCATCGCGCAGGAATTTGCCGGCCGCTGCCACCTCCGGTTCGACGATACCAATCCGACCAAGGAAGAGCAGGAATATATCGATTCGATTCAGGCCGACGTGCGCTGGCTCGGCTTCGACTGGGGCACCGACCTCTACTACGCGTCGGACTATTTCGAGCAGCTCTACGAATGGGCCGAAGGCCTGATCCGATCAGGCCATGCCTATGTCGACGACCAGTCGCAGGAGGAAATCCGCCTATCACGCGGCACGCTGACCGAGCCCGGCAGGAACTCACCGTTCCGCGACCGACCGGTCGAGGAGAACCTCGATCTGTTTCGCCGCATGAAGGCCGGCGAATTCCCGAACGGCGCGCGGGTGCTGCGCGCCAAAATCGACATGTCCGCGGGCAATATCAACCTGCGCGATCCCGTGCTCTACCGCATCCTGCACGCCACCCATCCGCGAACCGGCGACAAATGGTCGATCTATCCGAGCTACGATTATGCGCACGGGCAGTCGGACGCGATCGAGGGCATCACCCATTCGATCTGCACGCTGGAATTCGAGGATCACCGGCCGCTCTACGAATGGCTGCTGGACAAGCTGCCGGTGCCCTCGAAGCCGCATCAATACGAGTTCGCGCGGCTCAACCTGACCTACACGCTGCTTTCGAAGCGGGTGCTGACCGAGCTGGTGCGCGGCGGCCACGTTGCAGGCTGGGACGATCCGCGCATGCCGACCATTGCCGGGCTGAAACGGCGCGGGGTGCCGCCGGCGGCGATCCGCGAATTCGTCAAGCGCATTGGCGTTGCGAAAGCCAACAGCGTGGTCGACGTCGGCATGCTGGAATTCTGCATCCGCGAGCATCTCAACAAGAGCTCGCTGCGGCGGATGGCGGTGCTGCGGCCGCTGAAAGTCGTGATCGAGAATTACCCGGAAGGTGCGAGCGAGGAACTCGAGGCGCAGAACCATCCGGACGATCCGTCCGCCGGCACGCGCAAAATCGCGTTCGGCCGCGAGCTCTATATCGAGCGCGACGATTTCATGGAAAATCCGCCGAAGAAGTTCTTCCGGCTGTCGCCGGGCAACGAAGTGCGGCTGCGCTACGCCTATTTCATCAAGTGCACGGGCGTGATCAAGGACGCGGCCGGCGAGGTCGTCGAGCTGCGCTGCAGCTACGATCCCGCCACCAAGGGCGGCAACGCGCCCGACGGGCGCAAGGTGAAGGCCACCATGCACTGGCTGCCGGCCAAGCAGTCGCTGCCGGCTGAAATCCGCATCTACAATCAGCTGTTTTCGAAGCCCAATCCGGATGCGGCCAATTTCGCCGGAGATCTCAACCCGCAGTCGCTGGAAGTGTTGAGCGATGCGCGGATCGAGCCCGCGATCGCGGCCAGCAATTCGTCCGAGGTGATGCAGTTCGAGCGGCAGGGCTATTTCACGCGCGATCCGGATTCGACGCCGGATCGTCTGGTCTTCAACCGGACCATCGGCCTGCGCGATACCTTTGCAAAGGAAGTCGGGGCCAAGGGCTGATGAGGCGGCTCTGTTGATGGGATCGACCGATGCGAAGCGCCGCCGACGACATTGTGTTCGCCATCATCGAGCAATGGTCGGCGAATTTCAGCAGGCTCGACGCTGACGCGCTCGCGTCGCTTTATTCGAACGGCGCTTTGTTTTTCGGTTCGAACCCTTCGCTGTATCGCGGCAGGGATGGCGTCGCAGCCTATTTCAAGGCGCTGCCGCGATGGCGCGCGCCCGCCGTTCAATTCACCGACGTCGTGGCCGCGCCGGTTGGCTCCGATCTGATCAACATGGCGGGCACCGCGTCCTTCGTCGTCGAAGAAGGCGAGCCGACCCTGTCGGTCAAGATCACCTGGGTCATCGTTCGCGAAGACGGCTATTGGAAAATCCTCAGCCATCACGTTTCGTCGAAAGTGCCGCTGCTTTAGCGGCAGGGCTCATTCAAGCGGCCGGGATCGTCAGCAATAGCCGTAGAAGCCGCAGACATAGGGCAGCCGCGCACCGTCCCAATAATAGGGCCCGCCGTAATAGGGGCCGGGGTAATAGAACGACCACGACGAGCCGTAGTTATAGATGCCCCGGTTCCACGGCGGATTGGGCAGCTGATTGTAGGGAATGATCGGCGCCACATATTCGGCCGTCCGGTAAACGACCGCAGGGGGCGGAGGCTCCGCAAAGATCGCGCCGAGCCGGCTCTGGGTCGGCAGATCGGCGGCATCAGCAGCGGTCATGGCGCTGACGGCGAGCGCGAAAACGGCAAAAACGGGAAAAACGGAAAGCATGATCCTGTACGGCATGGCCGGGCACCCGATTGATTCGGGAATCCTATCCCTTGGCCCGTTAGCAATAGTTAACGGAATTCTCCATCCGTTCCGCTAGCCGCCCGGCAACAGCTTCCGGTAGCCTGACGATCTCCAAGGGATCGCAGGGTGTAGTACCCGATGGCAGAGCGGGGCAGGGCTCCAGGCCGGACGCAGGGATTTGCCGGCACCTGGCCGCCGCGCGGGGCGGCGCAGGCCGGCGGCCTTGCGCCGTCGGGCCTCGATGCATGGCCGGCCCTGGTCGCGAAACTGCGGACGTGGCTCGCCGCCGAAGCCGGCGCCGGCCGTTTGCTGCCGTGGGTGCCCGTCGCCTTCGGCACCGGGATTGCCTTCTATTTTGCCGCTGACCGTGAGCCGGTTCTGTTCGCCGCCGCGGCCGCGGCGATCGGACTCTGCCTCGCGGCGTTCCTGCTGCGGCGGCAGAAGCTTTTCCCCGTCGCCGTGATGATCGCCGCCGCCGCCGCCGGCTTTGCGGTCGCGACCTGGAAAACCGCGCGGGTCGCGCATGGCGTATTGGCGAGGCCGATGTATTCGGTGTCGCTGTCCGGCTTCGTCGAGACCCGCGACATCCGCGAACGCACCGACCGTTTCGTGCTGCGCGTGACCAGGATGGAGAGCCCGCGCGGCGCCACAACACTGCAGCGCGTGCGGCTGTCGGTGCGCAAGGGCACTGCGCCTGCGGTCGGCAGCTTTGTCGAATTGAAGGCCCGGCTGCAGCCGCCGCTCGCGCCGTTGCGGCCGGGTTCCTACGATTTCGGCCGCGACATGTATTTCGCCGGCATCGGCGCCTCCGGTTTCGTGATGGGCGCCATCAAGACCGCAGAGCCGCCCGACAGCGGCGGCTTGGCGCTGCGTTACGCCGCCGTCATGCAGGGCCTGCGCGATGCGATCGACGCCCGGATCCGCACCGCGCTGGAGGGCGACCGCCGTGCAATCGCGACCGCGCTTCTGACCGGACGCCGCGACGCCATCTCGCCGCCGGTCAACGATGCGATGTTCATCTCTGGATTAGGCCACGTGCTGTCGATCTCCGGCTATCACATGGCGGTGGTCGCCGGCGTGGTGTTCTTCGCGGTGCGCGCGCTGCTGGCGCTGATCCCGCAACTCACCGTCGGCTTTCCGATCAAGAAATGGTCGGCGGCTGCGGCGCTCGCCGCCGCCGCTTTCTATCTGCTTCTCTCCGGCGCCGAGGTCGCCACCCAGCGCTCGTTTTTCATGACCGCGGTGGTGCTGATCGCCATCATGGTCGACCGCCGCGCCGTGACGTTCCGCACGCTGGCGGTGGCGGCGATGATCGTGCTTACGATCGCGCCGGAAGCGCTGGTGCATCCGAGCTTCCAGATGTCGTTCGCGGCGACGCTCGGGCTGGTGGCGCTGGTGCAGATCGGCATGCCCGCTTTGTTGGCCGCGCCCGACAATTCGGCCACCGCGCGGGCGGCGCTGTGGGGCGGACGGGAGGTTGCGATGCTGGCGCTGGCCTCGTTGGTGGCGGGGCTCGCGACCATGCCCTATGCCGCCTTTCACTTTCACCGGGTGACGCCCTATGGCGTGCTAGCTAATCTCGCGGCGATGCCGGTGGTGTCGGCGGTGGTGATGCCGGCGGGCCTGCTCGGCATGGTCGCGATGCCCTTCGGTTTCGACAGCGTGTTCTGGCAGGTGATGGGTTGGGGCATCGACTGGATGATCACGGTGGCGCAATGGGTCGCCGCACTCCCGGGCGCGATCGGCCGCATCGCGGCGTTCGGGACCGGGCCGCTGATCGCGGCAAGTCTCGGCATCATCCTGATGGGGTTGTTGCGCACGCCGCTGCGCTGGGCGGGCGCAACCCTGGTGGTGCTGGCAGTGGCATGGGCGCTGGTCCGGCCGCAGCCGGATATCCTGATTTCCGCCGACGGCCACAATATCGGCGTCCGCGGCAGGGACGGACGCCTGCATCTGATCCGAAGCGCCAAGGAGGCTTTTCTGCTGCGGGAATGGCTGGCGGCCGACGCCGACGGCCGCGTCGTTGCGGATTCCTCGCTTGCGGAAGGCGTGTCCTGCGACCAGGCCGGCTGCGTGGCGCAGATGGCCGATGGCGGCCTTGTCGCGCTGGCGCTGCGGCCCGAGGCGCTTATGGACGATTGCGAGCGCGCGGCGCTGCTGGTGACGGCACGGCAGGTATCGCCGGCCTGCGGCGCGCTCGTCGTCGACCAGGATCGCCTGCGCAGGCAGGGCGCGCTGGCGCTGCGGCGCAGCCGCGACGGATTTACAGTCGATGCGGTCAGGCCGAAAGGCGTCGATCGGCCATGGTCGCCGGCGGTGGCGGGCGATGCGGAGGACGGGACCAGTCTGGTGCGCCCGGCCATCGCGAAGCCGGCGGACGCGACGCCGTCGGAAGCCGACCTGCAGGCGGAAGACTGAGGCGGCGAGGCCGGTCAATCGCCAAGTCACCCATCAGGTCACCCATCAAGTCACCCACCGTGTCAAATCTCACCGCCGGACGGCGGATTTTCCGGCAGTTCGAAGGCGCCGAGATGAAATTCGTCGACGTCGTCCGTGGCCGCCATTTTGACCAGCGTGAAGGACGCATCCGGGAACTGCTGCCAAATGACCAGATCCTCCGCCGCAACGGTGAGCCAGCCGAACGTGAACATGTACCGGCCGGGCTCGGTCACCCGTCCGACTTTTTGCCAAGTGACCTTGCGGACCGCCAACTGCGTCCCCTTCGCGAGCGGTCCCCACCGGCCTGGACCGGCAGGGATATCTACATGGCCATTCAACCGGCGGAGATCGCCGCCGCCATTGGCGTTGCGGCTGCCGGTCGCTCGTGCGCCGTCGCCTGCTGCACCACGGGCAGTTGCAGCACGGTCGCGCGCTGACCTTCGCAGAGCTGTGTCACCAGCACATTGCTTCCATCCGGAAATTCGATCGCGTCGTGATGGCGCTGCGGAACGTTCGGCTCGACCGCGCCGAATTTTCCAACCCGGAAATCGAGGGCTTTGGTCCAAATCCACCCGTTGTCGTATTTGACGTTGTCGGCGAACGCCAGTTCGGTTCCGGGAAGAATGCAGACCGCCACCTCGGGCTCGGCTTCCGAGGCGAAGCCGCGCGTCGAGGTGCCGCGGAATGTCGTCGTCATCAGCGTCTCTCCGACTTTGGCGGGGCGGGACGCTACGGCGTGCAGACTATAGTCACACATCGGATCGCTCCTCATTCGAGATAGCCAACCCGCGCCCCTTGAGAGGCGCAGGCCTCTATCAGAGTGAACGCGTTAAGATATGCCCAATTGTGGGCAATTCTACGGCTCTCGACGACGAGCTCGATCACAAATGCGTTTGAGGATTTGGCCGAAATAGCTGCGGCTGCGCGCGACAGACAAACCATCGCGGCCGCCATCTGCCGCGGCATCGCTGATTGGAACAACCGATCCGGGGCGCGGATCAGTACTTCCGGTACAGCCCGATCAGCTTGCCCTGAATCCTGACCCGGTTCGGCGGCAGGATGCGGACTTCGTAGGAGGTGTTGGCCGGCTCCAGCGCGATCGACGCGCCGCGGCGGCGGAAGCGCTTCAGGGTTGCTTCCTCCTCGTCGATCAGCGCCACCACGATGTCGCCGGTGTCGGCACTGTCGTTGCGCTGGATCAGCGCCATGTCGCCGTCGAGAATGCCGGCGTCCACCATGGAATCGCCGCGCACCTCGAGCGCGTAATGCTCGCCGGAGCCGAGCATGTCCGGCGGCACGCTGATGGTGTGACTGCGGGTCTGCAGCGCCTCGATCGGCGTGCCGGCGGCGATGCGGCCCATGACGGGAACCGCGACCGGACGCTCGCCGTCACTCTCGGAACCGGCACTGCTGGAACGCACCTTGCCGAGCGTGCCTTCGATAACGCTGGGCGTGAAACCACGGCGGCCGTTGCCGGCACCGGCGCCTGAAATCTCGGGCAGCTTGATGACCTCGATCGCGCGGGCGCGATTGGGCAGGCGGCGAATGAAGCCGCGCTCTTCCAGCGCGGTGATGAGACGGTGAATTCCGGACTTCGAGCGCAAATCCAGCGCATCCTTCATCTCGTCGAAGGAGGGCGGAACGCCGGATTCCTTCAGGCGTTCGCTGATGAATCGCAGGAGTTCATATTGTTTGCGCGTGAGCATCTCGACCAATCCCCAGTTTGACAGTGTCGTTCGATTCCGAGAGGCGTTCAGGGAACCGAGGCGTTCAGGGAATCAAAGACTCCAGAACTTCGATTAGTTGGCACCAATACTCGAAACAAATCATGAACGGACACTATATGTTCCATATGTGTTCCGCAACCACTTAATTTATCGTCAACGCGGCGGGATTTGTTGGGACAGGTGGTTTTTGGGGTCAGTCCGGAAGCCGCAGGATCTCGCAAGGCGTGCCGGCGGCAGCGGCCGGCGCAAACGGGCGGCGCATCACGAGTGCCGCTGCCGCAGCGAGATTTCCGAGCAGCGAGCTGTCCTGATGGTTGACCGGAGTGGCGATCAGGACGCCGTCGGCGCGCCGCTTGAGGCGCGCGCGAAGATAGTCCTCGCGGATGTCGTTGGCGGCGACGTCGGACCCGAGCAAAGCCGTCTCGCTGACGTGGTGGACGGCCGATCGGCCGGACAGCGCGCGAATCAGCGGCGCCAGGAACAGGAAGCCGCAGACATAGGACGACACGGGATTGCCGGGCAGGCCGATCACCCGCATCGCGCCGAGCCGCCCGTGCATCATCGGCTTGCCCGGCCGCATCGCGATCCGCCAGAACGCCATGGCGACGCCCTCGGCCTCCAGCGAGCGCTTGACGAGGTCGTGGTCGCCGACCGACGCGCCGCCCATGGTGACGAGGATGTCGGCGCCGGCGTCGCGGGCGCGGCGGATGCCGCTCGTCGTGGCCTCGACGGTGTCGGCGGCGATGCCGAGATCGACGGTCTCCGCGCCTGCACCCCTGGCCAGCGCCCGCAGCGCGTAGCCATTGGAATAGACGATCTGCCCGGGGCCGGGGATCGAGCCCGGCATCACAAGCTCGTCGCCGGTGGCGAGCATCGCCACCTTCGGCCGGCGATGCACGGCCAGCTCCTTGTGGTTCATGCCCGCGGCCAGCGAGAGATCGCGGTCGGTGAGGCGGGTTCCGCGGGGCAACAGCACGTCGCCCTCGCGAAAGTCGATGCCGGCGGGGCGGATATGCCGTCCCGGGCGCGCGGCTTCCGTGATCGTGATGCCGCCGTCTTCGGCGACGGTATCTTCCTGGATGATGACGGCGTCGGCGCCGGCAGGGATCACGCCGCCGGTAAAAATCCGCACCGCCTCGCCCGTGCCGACCGTCTTTTCGAACGGGCGGCCGGCCGCGACCTCGCCGATCACCTTGAGCCGCGCCGCCACATGAGCGGCGTCGGCGGCGCGCACCGCATAGCCGTCCATCGCCGACATCGCCTGCGGCGGCTGGGTCCGCAACGCCGCGGCGTCGCGCGCGAGCACGCGGTGGTAGGCCGCATCCAGCGCGACCATTTCCTCCGGCAGCGGCTCGACGCCAGCGAGAATCGCGGCCAGGGCGTCGGCGACGGGCATCAGTGCCACGGTGAAACTCCCACTTTGACGTCATTGCGAGGAGCGCAAGCGACGGAGCAATCCAGCTTGCCGCTCCATGGATTGCTTCGCTGCGCTCGCAATGACGGCCTCATCATCTAGATCCCCAGCTCAGCCAGCGCCTTCGCCACGTCATCGGTCGACCTCACGTGAATGCCAATCAACCCCCGCGCCCGCGCGCCCTCAATATTGTCGGCTAGATCGTCGAAGAACACGATGCGCGACGCCGGCACGCCGATCGCCTTCACCACATGATCATAGGCGTCAGCGTCGGGTTTCCGCAGCCCGATCGCGGACGACAGAAACATTTCCCGGAAATGGCCGAGCACGTCGGCATAAGCGACCGGGAAATATTCGACATGGGCGTTGTTGGTGTTGGAGAAGGCATAGAGCGGCAGACGCTTTGCGGCGCGGGCCAGCAGCGCGGCGATGCCGGGCATTTCGCCGACGAAAATCGCATTCCATCCTTCCAGCAGTTGCCCGTCGGAAAGCCTGATGCCGAGCGATTGGCGCAGGCTTTCAAAATACGCGGCATCGTCGATCTTGCCGACCTCATGATGCCGGTAGGATTCCTCGCGGACAAAGCGCGCGGCGATCTCGGCAGGCGCGCAGCCGGCGTGACCGGCCCAGCAGGTGAGCGCCTTGTTGAAATCGATATCGAGCACGACGCGGCCGAGATCGAACAGCAGCACGTCGGCGTCGCCGGGGGTGAGGAGAGGCGGGTCCATGGAGGCGGTGTACGAAAAACGAACGAAGCGGGCAACGGTGATAAGCGCTTGAAGCCCTGCAAAGCCTTCAACCCGATCGCAAGACCTCCTCCGGCGGTTTCGTGTGGCGGAACATCCGCAGCAGCGCCAGGTCGTAGCCAATCTTCAGGCATCCGCACACCACCAGCGGCAGGCCGGAGAACGGGCCGGCCAGCATGAAGCCGGCGATGGCGGGACTGATCGAGGAGGCGAGGCTGCGCGGCACCGCGGTGACGCTTGCCGCCGCGGTGCGCTCGGCAGGGGTCACCACGGCCATGACGTAGGATGACCGCGTCGGCACGTCCATCTGCGACAGCGCCGAGCGAACCAGCAGCAGTGCCAGCACCACGGTCAGGTCCGACGAAAACGCCGCCGCGATCAGGCAGAGGCTGGAGGGGATGTGCGTGAACACCATGGTGTTGATGAGGCCGATGCGGCCGGCGAGCCAGGCGGCCACCGGAAATGACATGGCGCCGAGCAGGCTGGAGAAAAAGAAGTAGACGCTCGCCGCCTCCAGCGACAGGTTGAAGCGCTGAAACAGCCACAGCGCCAGCAGCGACTGCACCACGAAGCCGCCGGCAAAGGCGTCCATGCTGAACAAGGCTGCGAGCCGGTAGACGATGTTGCGCGATGGTCCGAGTGCAGCCTTCGGCACATCCGCCGCGTGGCTATGGTCGCGCGGCAGACGCCGGTAGAGCAAGGCCGCCAGCAATCCAAGCGCGGCGTACAGGTAGAACATCAGCTTGATCGCAGAGAGCCTCGACCAGCCGCTGGACACCAGCGTCTCAGGCAAGGCCGCCGCCAGCGATCCGACGGCCGCGGTTAGAGAGCCGATCAGGCTGTAGCGGGCAAAGATGGCGGTGCGGTCGCGATCGGCGGTCTCCTTCGTCAGCAGCGCATGTTCGAGCGGCACCAGCATGCCGAGATCGCCGCCGGACGGATTGATGCTGCCGATGAAGGCGATGAGCAGGACCAGAGCGAGCGTCTCCGCCGCCGGAATATCAGGCCGGTGAAGACCATCAGTCCGGCGCCGGCCAGGAAGAGACTTCGCAATTCGAACCGTGGCGCGATGAAGCCGGTGATCAATGTCAGGGCCGCCGTTCCCAGCAGCGAGGCAGAGGCGACGACCCCGATCGCCTGCGGGCTGAATCCTGCCGCCGAGAGGTAGACCGGCAGGATGATGATGGCGAAGCCGTCGCCGAAGCCGCGCAGTGCGCGGGCGCCGTAGAGGCAAAGAATATCGGAGGGAGTTCTCATCGAGCTGCCGACCATGTCTCATCTCCACTGACGGAGCGAGACAACGCTTGGCTGCGCACAGCTGACCGGGCGGTTGCCGATGGCCCGGATTTGAATGGATTTAGATCACGCGAATCCCGGGCATTCAAGTGGATCGCCGGGATTTGATCGCGCTGATGACCGCCATTCCAGGCTGGTCGTGCCTCCGATTCCGGCTTCCCGTCAAAGCGGGCCGCTATCGTCAGTTCAGCGCGATCAAGTTGTCGGGTCGCCCTGGTTGAGGCTCGGGCGCAAGGCGCGTGTGAGACAGGATCGGCGTCCTACCAGTTGCGCTGGGCGCGGATGGAGAATGTCCATGTGCTCTGATCCTTGAGATCGTACAAGGCTGCCGGCTTGGTACCCACGGCAGGCAATGCGGCCAGGCCGGCGTACTTCTGATCCACGAAGGTGTACATCGCCTCGCCTGTAAAGGTGAGGTTCTTCACCGGCGTCCAGCGCGTATTGCCGCCGATCTGCGCGACGTTGAAGTCCGGGTTACAGGCAGAACCCGGCGTCAGCAAAGCGGCAATAGCGGCACAGACATAGCTCTTTGCCGTGGCGTTGTAGCTGACGGAAGTGTACGCACCGAAGATCGCAGAGTCCCAGTAGGCGTCCCAGTTGTGCGTGTAACCACCGCGTAAGCCCCACAGCCTGGTGGTCTCGATGCCGGTGCCGTTCGCCGAAGTCGTCCCGGCGAAAACGCCGTCGGAAACACCGGCAATCCCGAGGCTCTGATAGACGCCAGCCAGGCCTGTGCCGTCGTACATGGCGAAGGAAGGCGCGACCTGGCTCCGCCAGACGTAGCGGCTCGCACCGTCGGCATAGCCAACCGTAATCTCGATATGGTCGCCCTGGCCAGTCGGAATGTTTTTGATCGACAAGGCCAGCTGACCAGCCCAGCCCCACTTGTCGCTCGGATAACCTGAGGTTTCCGTCGCGCCGTAGTAGCCGGAGTGGATGTTGTGCGCAGCTACGGACGCCTGGAACAGGCCCCAGGCCTGGTTAACCCGGATCATGCCGACGATGTCGGGAGCCCGCGCGCCGCCAAAGTTATTGGTGCCATACACGCCCGTCGCGAAGGTGGCGTCGGTGAGGCCCGATGTGTTCCACAAATTGGATTGGTAGTAGGCGACCTGATCCTGCAGGGAGATCGTGCCGGTGATGCCCTGACCGAAGTCCGCCGTATAGGAGAACTGGTTGACGCCGGTATTGTCGGCGTGGCCGCCGATGAGCCCGTCACCGATGTTGCCGGGATAGCCGGTCCAGGGCGCGTCGAACTGGGATACGGCCTTGCCGATTGTGAAGCCGGCGAACTGGATGAACGCGAAGTACACGCCCAAGGAACCCGCCGCCACGCCGTCCGTCCCCGTGGTCCAGCTGAACGTCGTATCGAAGTATGTCCGCAGTACGCCGTATTCGGTTGCGGTACGCGTATCGATGTTGACGTTTTCGCGGGCGCGAGCGATGTAGTAGTTGTTCAGTCGGTTCTTCTGACCCGCGTTGCCATTCCAGGCCGGCGTGCCCTGAATGCCACTGCCGTTGAACGTGACGTCGGAGCGCAGGTAACCGCCGAGCTTGATGCAGGTGTCGGTACCCGGGATGTAGTAGTAGCCCGTCCCATATGAGGAGCAGATCCTCACATATTCGATCGCCTTGGCCTTTACCGGAAGATCCGCCGCCTGAGCGCCGCCCATTGCGACGAGGCACGCCGCTGAGCCCAGCATTGCGCTCTTGACTATCTTCATGGTCCGCCCCTCATCTCGCCAGGCAGGATTGAGGGCCCGCTGAGGAATCCGCAATCAGCTTCCCCCAAGCTGGCGCGGAGGGCCTTTGCGTCAGGCTAACCCCGCAACGATTCCCGGATGCCCTTGGGTCCCTTTTTTACGTCGTGACCTGAGTAACGCAACCAGGGGCACTTCGAACCTGTCTCTTCGGCCTGCTTTTTTTGGGGAGTGTTGCGCAAAGGCACGCGGTGCCGCCTTTAGTTCCCGCCGGCACGGGTTTGGCAATGCGCAGGGATCGGCCGGACCTTTGAACCCGGTCGCCGGCTTCGTGGCAACCTTACCGCAACCGGGCATCAAACCCTGGCTCATCGGGGCGCGGGTTCGATCAAGCGATCGAACTCCCTCACGGGCGGAGAGATTTTCAAAGCCTCGGGCGCCTCGCGCCGCCTATTCCGGAGACGCCAGCGATAGAACCGATAAGCTGCGGCGTACTGGATCCCCGCAGGAGCCTGTCATCGGGCTCGTCGAAGGCGAGACCCGGTGGCGGGGGATGACGGTCGTGGGGCGTCATTGCGAGGAGCTTAAGCGACGAAGCAATCCATTCTTCTTTTTTCTTTTGCCGGCGCGATGGATTGCTTCGCTTGCGCTCGCAATGACGGTCTTGGAAGAATCGAGGTTCATGAAGGCTTTGCCGTCGCTGTGCCGCGCGTATATCGTCACGCCCAGAAGAAGACCGCCCGGCCAGCACGCCGGGGTGACGATGTCCGGAAGACGAGGAAACCATCCATGACCGAAACGCTGCTGTTTTCACCGCTGACCATCCGGGGCGTCGAGCTGAAGAACCGCATCGTGGTGCCGCCGATGCACCAGTATTCCGCGATCAAGGGGTTTCCGACCGATTGGCACCTGATGAATGCCGGCAAATTCGCGGCTGGCGGCGCGGGCCTCGTCGTCGTCGAGTCCACCAAGGTGGAGCGCCGCGGCTGCGGCACGCTCGGCGATCTCGGCATCTGGGACGACAAGTTCATCGAGCCGCTGGGGCGCCTGGTCAAGTTCATCAAGCAGCAGAACGCGGTCGCCGGCATCCAGCTCGGTCATTCCGGCCGCAAGGCGCGCGCCAACCGGCCCTGGGAAGGCGACGGCCCCTTGAAGCGGACGCCCGACATCGACGACTGGGACGAATGGACGCCGGTGGCGCCGAGCGCGATCGCCCACAGCGAGAAATGGCCGGCGCCGCGGGCGCTGCAGCGGAGCGAGGTGAAAGACCTGGTGCAGGCCTGGGGCGAGGCGGCCCGCCGCGCCGATGCGGCCGGCTTCGACGTGCTGGAGCTGCACGGCGCGCACGGCTATCTCGTGCACGAATTCCTGTCGGAAAGATCCAACCAGCGCACCGACGAATATGGCGGCTCGGAAGCGAACCGCATGCGCTTCATCACCGAAGTGACCGAAGCGGTGCGCGTACACTGGCCCGAGCACAAGCCGCTATTCGTGCGGCTGTCGGTCGAGGACAATGCCGGCTGGGGCCCCGAGCAGAGCGCGCGGCTGGCAAAGCTCCTCAAGACAAAAGGCGTCGATGTCATCGACTGCTCGTCCGGCGGCATCACCGACGTGGCGCCAATCCTCGGCAAGGAAATCAGATACAGCTATCAGGTGCCGCTGTCGGAATATGTCCGCCGCCACGCCGACATCATGACCATGGCGGTCGGCCTGATCATCCACGGCGACCAGGCCGAGCAGATATTGCGCGACGGGCAGGCCGACCTGATCGCGGTCGGACGCGAGATCCTCAACAATCCGAACTGGCCGATGGACGCGGCGCTGAAGCTCGGCGTCGAGGGGCCGTTCCGCAACGTGCCGCCGCAGTTCGGCTGGTGGCTCGGCACCCGCGACAAGCGCGGCTTCGGCACCAGGCCGTCGACCTGGCAGAGCGGTCTGCACGATCCCGGCAAGGTCTCCTGAATTCGGGGAGGGTGGACCGGCGTGTTGTCTGTCGGACTATTGAGGGAAGAATTCGGCGTCTGCGGCGGGCGAACGCAATCCTCAGGCGCGATAATGCCCGGACTTGCCGCCCTTCTTCTCGACCAGATGAATGGCTTCGATGCGGACGCCGCGCTCGACCGCCTTGATCATGTCGTAGATCGTGAGACAAGCGACCGACACCGCGGTCAGCGCTTCCATCTCGACGCCGGTCGGGCCGGTGACCTTTACCGTGGCGCGGACGATACAGCCGGGCAGCTTGTTGTCCGGAGCGATATCCAGCGTGACTTTCGACAGCGCCAGCGGATGGCACAGCGGGATCAGGTCCGAGGTGCGCTTTGCCGCCATGATGCCGGCGACGCGCGCGGTGCCGAGCACATCGCCCTTCCTGGCATTGCCGCTCACGATCAGTTCGAGCGTCGCCTTGCTCATGATGACGCGGCCTTCCGCCACCGCGGTACGTTCGGTTGCGGGCTTTTCGGACACGTCGACCATCCGCGCTTCACCCTTGGCGTCGATGTGGGTGAGGGCGGAACCGGCCTTTGAGGTTTCCTTGGAGGATTTCCGCGCCATCGATCAGCGCGTCCCGGTGGCGCGCGAGGCGTCGGTTCGCGCCAGCAGCGCGCGGGTGGCGGCGGCGACATCTGCCTGCCGCATCAGGCTTTCGCCGACCAGGAAGGTCGACATGCCGACGCGGGCCAGCCGCGCCAGGTCGGCAGGCGCGAAGATGCCGCTTTCGCCGACCATCAGCCGATCTTTCGGAATCAGCGGGGCCAGCGCTTCGCTGGTTGCGAGCGTAGTCTCGAAGGTGCGCAGGTTGCGATTGTTGACCCCGATCATCGGCGAGCGGAGTTTCAGCGCCCGGTCGAGCTCACTGCGTTCATGGATCTCGATCAGGACATCCATGCCATGGGCGATGGCGGCGTCCTCGATGTCCCTGGCTGCGGCGTCGTCGAGCGCTGCCATGATGATCAGGATGCAGTCGGCGCCGTACGCGCGGGCCTCGACCACCTGATAGGTGTCGAACATGAAATCCTTGCGCAGCACCGGCAGCGAGGTGGCCGCGCGCGCCGCCACCATGAAATCGAGATGGCCCTGAAATGACGGCGTGTCGGTCAGCACCGACAGGCAGGTGGCGCCGCCGGCCTCATAGGCCTTGGCGAGAGCCGGCGGATCGAAGTCGGCGCGAATGAGACCCTTGGAGGGCGACGCCTTCTTCACCTCGGCAATCAGCGCATATTCGCCCTGGGCGAGCTTGCGGCGGATCGCGCCGACAAAGCCGCGCGGCGCGGAAGCTGCCTTCGCCCGCGCCTCCAGCCCGGGAAGCGGGTGCGCGCGCTTGGCGGCCGCGATCTCCTCGCGCTTGTAAGCCTCGATCTTGGTCAGGATGTCGGACATGCCGGGCCCCTTGGGTCAGCCGTTGGAGACCGCGATCAAACGCTTGAGCCGCGCCAATGCCGCACCCGAGTCGAGCGACTGGGTGCCGAGATCGACGCCTTCCTTCAGATTCTTGGCGCGGCCGGCCACGATCAGCGCCGCGGCGGCGTTCAGGAGCGCCACATCCCGGTAGGGGCTCGGCATCCCGTCGAGCACGCTTTGCAGCGCGATCGCGTTGGCGTCGGCGTCGCCGCCCTTCAAGGCGTCGCCGCCGACGCGCTTGAGGCCGGCTTCCTCCGGCGTCACCTCGAAGGTACGGATGTTGCCGTTCTCGAGCGCCGCGACGAAGGTGGGTCCAGAGAGGGTGATTTCATCGAGGCCGTCGGAGCCGTGCACCACCCAGACGGATTCGGAGCCGAGATTCTTCAGCACCTGCGCCAGCGGCTGCACCCATTGCCGGGAGAACACGCCGACCATTTGCCGCTTCACGCCGGCCGGATTGGACAAGGGGCCCAGCAAATTGAAGATCGTGCGGGTCGCCAGCTCGACGCGGGTCGGGCCGACGTTCTTCATGGCCGGATGATGCGCCGGCGCGAACATGAAGCCGATGCCGGCTTCAGCTATGCAGCGGCCGACATGGTCGGGCGAGATGTCGATCCTGACCCCGAGCGACGAGAGCACATCGGCCGCGCCCGAGCGCGACGACAGCGCGCGATTGCCGTGCTTGGCGACGGGCACGCCGCAGCCCGCGACAATGAACGAGGCGCAGGTCGAAACGTTGACCGAGCCGGAGCCGTCGCCGCCGGTGCCGACGACGTCGACGGCCTCGGCGGGAGCCTTGACCCGCAGCATCTTGCTGCGCATCGCCGACACCGCGCCGGTGATCTCGTCGACGGTTTCGCCGCGCACCCGCAGCGCCATCAGCAATCCGCCCATCTGCGACGGCGTGGCCTCACCCGACATCATGCTGTCGAAGGCGGATGCCGCTTCGTCGCGCGACAACGTCGCGCCGGTGGCGACTTTTCCGATGATAGATTTGAGGTCGTCCATCGCGTGCTTTCGGATGCTCAGTTATTTGCGCCCGTCACCTGTGCGAAGGCGGCCTGGTTGATGGTGGTGCCGATCGTGGATTCGATCTTGGTGACGTATTGCGCGACCTGTTCGTCGGTCAGCCCGCGCTGAAGGGTGTCCTTCAGTTTCTTGACGCCGTCCGAGGCGAGGTCGACCGGCGGCACGCTGATGTCGGTGACACGGAACACGATCCATTCGCTGCCGCCGGCGCCGGCGGTTTGTCCGGCCGCGTCCTTGGCGGTGCGGAACGCCGCGGTGACGGCGCTGGCGGGCAGGCCGGGTGGGGAGGCATCGCGCCGCAATCCGCTCACGGTTTCGACTTTCGACCCGACAGCCGCCGCTTCCGCCGCGAGCGTGCCGCCCTGGCCGAGCTTCTGCACCATCTCGGTCGCCTTGGTCCGCAGCCGGCTCGCGATCTGGTCCTCGCGCCATTTGGTCTCGATCTGGTCCTTGACCTCATCAAGCTTGCGTTCGCGCGACGGGGTGATGCCGAGCACGTCGTACCAGACGTAACCGCCGCTGAACTGGATCGGATCGTTGTCGACGCCGACGTCGCTGTTGAAGGCCTGCGAGACGACATCGAGGCCGCGCGGTACGTTGGTGACGAGCTGGCCGTCGGGGAGGCGACCGGAACGGTCGACCGCGTCGATGGTCACGGGGGTCAACCCCAGCTTCTGGGCGGCCTCGACGACGCTGGCGCCGCCGCCACGCTCGTCTTCCATCTTGTTGTGGAGGTCGGCGACCTTGGCGCGCGCGCGTTCGGTGGCGATTTCCTTCTTCAGGGTCGCGGCGACGCTTTCATAGGAGGGCGTGGCCCCCGGCTCGATCTTGCCGATCTTGACCAGGGCGACGCCGAACCGGCCGGGTACCGGCTGGCTCAACTCACCGGACGGCAGCGAAAACGCCGCGTCCGCGATCGCGGGATCGATGATGGCGGATTTCGCGATGATGCCGAGGTCGACGTCGGACGGGTTGAGCCCGCGCTCCTTGGCGAGATCCTCGAACGATATTCCGCCCGCGATGCGGCCGCGCGCGGCGGCGGCTTCCTCCGCATTCGGGAACACGATCTGCGACACCTGGCGCCGTTCCGGCGTGCCGAGCTTGTCGCGGCGCTGCTCGAAGACCTTCCTGGCGTCCTCGTCGGAAACCTCGGACCACTTGCCGATCTCTTCCGGCGTGACCGCGACGAAGGAAATCTTGCGGTATTCGGGGGCGCGGAACTGGGTCTTGTGATCCTCGAAATAGGCGGCCAGCGTCTCCGGCGACGGCGGATCGATGGTTCCGGCCTGCGCGGCGTCGAGTTTGACGTATTCGATCGTGCGCTGTTCGTTCTGGAAGCGGCTCAGCGCATCGATCAGCACTTTCGGCGGCTCCAGGCCGGCCGAGATCGTGCCGGCGATCTGACGCCGCAACGACACCCGCCGCTGCTCTGCGATATAGCGCTGTTCGCTGAAGCCGAATTGCCGGATCGTGGCCTGGAAACGTGCCGGATCGAAATTGCCGCTCACGCCCTTGAAGTTGGGGTCGCTGTAGATCATGCGCATGATCTCGGCGTCGGACTGGGCGAGCCCCATCCGCCGCGCTTCTTCGTCCAGAGCGGCTTCGGCGATGGTCTGCTGCAGGACCTGGCGGTCGAGGCCGAACGCGCGGGCCTGGTCCATCGTCAGCGGGCGGCCGAACGAACGGCCGAGCTGCTGCAGCTTCTCGGTGTAGATCTGGCGGAATTGTTCGGTCGAGATTTCGGTGCCGCCGATCGTGGCCAGCGTCGACTGTCCGAACCCCTTGAAGATGTCGGCGATTCCCCAAACCGCAAAGCTGAGGATCAGCACCCCCATGACGACGCTCATGATGGTCTTGCCGAGCCAGTTTGATGAGGCTTTGCGTATTCCTCGAAGCATGGGTCCAACTTGTTTGCAGGAGGGAACCGGGTCCCGCCCAGGGGGAATTCGGTATCGAATTCCGCGAACGGGCGTCACCGGATTGATAAAGCATCATAAAGTGGCAGCCGCGCCGTCGCAACCTTGGCGGGGAGGGCCAATTGAAGCGGTTAACGGCCTGAGCTGCCAAACCGGTATCTGGAACTGGCCGCTGCGCTCTGCTAGCGCATGCCTGACCGAACCAATATTTGCCAGGGAAGCCCGATATGACCGACGCCATCCGGCCGCTGATTGCCGGCAACTGGAAAATGAACGGCCTTAAGGCCTCCACGGCCGAATTCGAGGCCATGCTGGCGGGCGCCGCCAAGGTGGCTGCCAAGGCCGATCTGCTGGTCTGCCCGCCTGCCACGCTGATACCAGCTTTCGCCGACAAGGCGCGCGGCTCGAAAAACCTCAAGGTCGGCGCGCAGGATTGCCACCAGAAGGCGTCGGGTGCCAATACCGGCGATATTTCGGCCGAAATGCTGGCCGATGCCGGCGCCAGCGCCATCATTGTCGGCCATTCCGAGCGGCGTGCCGATCACGGCGAGAGCGACTTCCTGGTCAGGGCGAAGGCCGAAGCGGCCTGGCGCGCCGGCCTCACCGCCATCGTCTGTATCGGGGAGACCCAGCATCAGCGCGATGCCGGGCAAACCCTCGATATCTGCCGCGGCCAGCTCAATCTGTCGCTGCCGCCGGCAGCGACGTCAGGCAATCTCGTGGTGGCCTATGAGCCGGTCTGGGCGATCGGCACCGGGTTGACGCCAACCGTCGGAGATATCGAGCAAATTCATAGGTTTATCCGGGAGTTCCTCATCGCCAAGTTCAACGGCGAGGGGGCCAGGATGCGGATCCTCTATGGCGGCTCGGTCAAACCCTCGAACGCGGCGGAATTGATGGCGGTCGCCAACGTCAATGGCGCGCTGATCGGCGGCGCCAGCCTGAAAGCGGCCGACTTTCTTGCGATCGCGGGCAGTTACGCCTAACTAACGGCAAGGCGGTGTCGGGGTGACGATCTCTCCCCGGGGGTGACAATGCCCCTTCCAATCGTGTAACACCGCGCGACTTCAAACACCGCAAAGCCCGATCTGCAGCCGGACGCCGGCGCTTTTGGTTTGCGACGGAAGGTAGAGATGCAGACTGTCGTTATCGTCATTCACCTCATGATCGTCGCGACGTTGATCGGCGCGGTGTTGCTGCAGAAATCCGAAGGCGGCGGCCTCGGCGTCGGCGGCGGCGCCGGCTTCATGTCGAGCCGCGGCACCGCCAACCTGCTGACACGCACCACGGCGGTTCTCGCGGTCGGCTTCTTCGTGACCAGCCTGCTGCTGTCCTGGCTCGCCAGCTACGACCGCAAGCCGAGTTCGATCATCAATGCCAATCCGGCCTCGCAAACGCAGCCGGCGGGCCCGGCGACGCCGATTTCGCCGCCGACCGGCGGCGGCATTCTGGATTCGCTGAAGAAGGCGGACGAGAAGCAGCAGAATCAGACCGTGCCAGCCGGCCCGCAGGCGCCGCGTTCGCAATAAAGCAGGGTGGCCATGCAGGACGCGATCTGGCGTCCTGCATCAACAATGCCCATCAACTCGCTGACAGCGCGTTAGAATCCACGTCACCCACAGCCCGACAGAATGTTCGGCGCGACCGGCGATTCGTTTTGGCGAATCGGGCCGGCAGCCTTAAAGGTTAAGCCCCATGGCGCGGTACATCTTCATCACCGGCGGCGTGGTTTCTTCGCTCGGAAAAGGTCTGGCTTCGGCGGCACTCGGCGCCTTGCTGCAGGCGCGCGGCTACAAGGTCCGCTTGCGCAAACTCGATCCCTATCTCAATCTCGACCCCGGAACGATGTCGCCGTATCAGCACGGCGAAGTGTTCGTGACCGACGACGGCGCTGAGACCGATCTCGATCTCGGCCACTACGAGCGCTTCACCGGCCGGCCCGCCACCAAGGCCGACAACATCACCACGGGCCGCATCTACCAGGACATTCTCACCAAGGAGCGGCGCGGCGACTATCTCGGCGCCACCATCCAGGTGATCCCGCACGTTACCAACGCGATCAAGGATTTCGTCCTCAGCGGTAACGACGAATTCGACTTCGTGCTGGTCGAGATCGGCGGCACCGTCGGCGACATCGAAGGTCTTCCGTTCTTCGAGGCAATACGCCAGCTCAAGAACGAGCTGCCGCGCGATCATGCGGTCTACATTCATCTGACGCTGTTGCCGTTCATTCCGAGCGCGGGCGAGCTGAAGACCAAGCCGACCCAGCATTCCGTCAAGGAATTGCGCTCGATCGGCATCCAGCCGGATATCCTGTTGTGCCGCACCGACCGGCCGATCCCCAAGGAAGAGCGGCGCAAGCTCGGCCTGTTCTGCAACGTGCGCGAAAGTGCTGTGATCGAGGCGCGCGACGTCGACAACATCTACGCGGTGCCGGAGGCCTATCACGCTGCCGGGCTCGACGACGAGGTGCTGGCGGCATTCGGCATCGAGTCGAAAATTCCGCCGGCGCTGCAGAGCTGGCACGTCATCAACGAGCGGATCCGCAATCCCGAAGGCAATGTCACCATCGCCATCGTCGGCAAATACACCGGCATGAAGGATGCCTACAAATCGCTGATCGAGGCGCTGTCGCATGGCGGCATCGCCAACAAGGTGAAGGTCAATCTCGACTGGATCGAGAGCGAGGTGTTCGAGAACGAGGATCCCGCGCCGTTTCTCGAGCACGTCAACGGAATCCTGGTGCCGGGCGGCTTCGGCCAGCGCGGTGCGGAAGGCAAGATCAAGGCGGCGCAGTTCGCCAGGGAGCGCGATGTGCCGTATTTCGGCATCTGCTTCGGGATGCAAATGGCGGTGATCGAGGCGGCGCGAAACCTGTGCGGCATCGAGCAGGCCAATTCCACCGAGTTCGGGCCGACGCCCGAACCGCTGGTCGGTCTGATGACGGAGTGGCTGCGCGGCAATGAGCTCGAGAAGCGCTCGAAGGCCGGCGATCTCGGCGGCACCATGCGGCTCGGGGCGTATCCCGCGGTGCTCAAGAAGGGCAGCCGGGTGTCCGGGGTCTATGGCGGCGCCACCGAGATTTCGGAACGCCATCGCCACCGCTACGAGGTCAACACCGCCTACAAGGACCGGCTCGAACAGCACGGGCTGAAATTCTCAGGCCTCTCGCCCGACGGCGTGCTGCCGGAGATCGTCGAATACGAGGATCATCCCTGGTTCATCGGGGTACAATTCCATCCCGAACTGAAATCGCGGCCTTTTGAGCCCCATCCATTATTCGCGTCCTTCATTCAGGCGGCGATGGTGCAGTCGCGACTGGTTTGATGTCATGCATCGGCGGCCTTTGACGAAGCCGTCGATTGTTGCGACAAATCGCTCCCGATACCGCAAGAGCAATCGACAAGAACAATAGAACAGGGGAGTGGAGCCGATGATTTACGAGACCCGGATTTATCGCTGTCTGCCGGGCCGGCTGCCGGCGCTGTTGAAGCGTTTCGAGACCACTACGCTGAAACTGTGGGAGAAGCACGGCATCCGGCCGGTCGGGTTCTTCACGACGCTGGTCGGCGAATCCAATCAGGAGCTGACCTATCTGCTGGCGTGGGAATCGCTGGCCGAGCGCGATAAAAAGTGGACCGCCTTTCAGACCGATCCGGATTGGATTTCAGCCCGGGCGAAGACCGAGGAAGATGGCCAGATCGTCGGCAACATCGTCAATCAGCTGCTGGTGCCCACAGCTTTCTCAGCGCTGAAGTAGCAGGCGCCTCGCGCATAACCTCAGGTCCTCCGCCAGAATGCCCCACGGGCTCGACCACATCGTGCACGCCGTCCGCGATCTCGACGCGGCGGCGGACATGTATTGCCGCGCCGGCTTCACCGTCGGTGCGCGCAACCGCCATCCCTGGGGCACCCACAACCGCATTGTGCAGTTGAAGAACTGCTTCATCGAAATCCTGACGGTTGCCGAGCCGGAGCAGATCCCGCCGCACGG
This sequence comes from Bradyrhizobium sediminis, assembly GCF_018736085.1. Classification (NCBI taxonomy): domain Bacteria; kingdom Pseudomonadati; phylum Pseudomonadota; class Alphaproteobacteria; order Hyphomicrobiales; family Nitrobacteraceae; genus Bradyrhizobium; species Bradyrhizobium sediminis. The sequence goes on from NZ_CP076134.1 coordinate 2,862,882, forward strand.
CGCGCGCTCGTTTTCGTTCGGCGCCTTCAATCGCGACTTTCTCGCCGCGCGCGAAGGTTTGTCGATGCTGATTCTCAACAGCCGCGATGCCCGCGAGGATGCGCGCTCGTTCGAGGCGGCCGGCATCGGCGGCTTCGAGGTGTTCGATTTCGCCCGCGAAGGGAAAAAGCCGGACGGCACGCCGGTCAAGCTTGCATTCTCGCTGGTGTTCGCAACCGATCCGGCATCGCCCGATGCAGGCTTTGCAGCGTGCCAGCATCATTTTCCCGAGAATTTCTGGAACCCGGCGTTTCAGATCCACGCCAACGGCGCCACCACCGTGCCCGGCGTGGCAGTCGTCGCCGACAATCCGACCGGCCATCACGTCTTCCTCAAGGCCTTTACCGGCGTGAGCGACCTGCATGCGAGTTCGATCGGCGTCCGGGCCTCTACCGAAAATGGCGACGTCGAGATCATGGAGCGGGTGGCGTTTCGCGACCGCTTCGGCGTTTCGCCTGAGGTGAGGGGCGAGGGGATGGCGTTCCACGGCTTGCGCTTCGCCGTCACGGACATTGCGGTGGTCGAAGCGCTGCACCGGCAGAACGGAATTGCCTCGCAGCGCCATGGCGGGGCGCTGGTGGTGCCGCCGGATGCCGCTCATGGCGCAACCCTGATATTCGAGGGCGTGAAATAGGGTTGATCCCTCTGCCGCTGCCCGGCATGGTCGCGTCGAAAATAAGGAACATGCCTTGAACGCCAATATGCGAGCTGCGCCGGTCGTCGCCGCCGGATCGGTCGAATTCGGCAACGATCGGCCGATTTCGATCATCGCCGGGCCGTGCCAGCTCGAGAGCCGCGCGCACGCGCTCGAAGTGGCGTCTGCGCTGAAGGAGATCGCGGCGCGCTTGAGGATCGGGCTGGTCTACAAGACCTCGTTCGACAAGGCCAACCGCAGCAGCGGATCAGCTCCGCGCGGCATCGGACTGCAACAGGCGCTGCCGATCTTTGCCGAGATTCGTTCCTCGCTCGGCATGCCCGTGCTCACCGACGTCCATGAGGCCGCGCAATGCGCCGAGGTAGCGCAGGCGGTCGATGTCCTGCAGATTCCGGCATACCTGTGCCGGCAGACCGATCTCCTGCTGGCGGCGGCCGCGACCGGCAGGGTCGTCAACGTCAAGAAAGGTCAGTTCCTGGCGCCCTGGGACATGGCGAACGTCGTCGCCAAGATCACCGACGCGGGAAACCGCAATGTGCTGGTCACCGAGCGCGGTGTCTCATTCGGCTACAACACGCTGGTCTCGGACATGCGGGCGCTGCCGATCCTGGCGCGAACCACCGGCGCACCGGTGATCTTCGACGCCACCCATTCGGTGCAGCAGCCCGGTGGCAAGGGGACATCATCGGGCGGGGAGCGCGAATTCGTGCCCGTGCTGGCGCGCGCCGCGGTCGCGGTCGGCGTCGCCGGCGTGTTCATCGAGACCCACCCCGATCCGGACCATGCCCCGTCGGATGGCCCCAACATGGTGCCGCTGCGCGAGTTCGAAGGCCTGGTGCGGAGGCTGATGGCATTCGATGCGCTTGCCAAGGGCGCGGTGCGTTGAAGCCGCAGGCAGGATCGCCGCCACACGACCAGCGTATTCCACCGGCCATCAACGTTATTGCGCTCGCGAGCTTCTCCGCCAGCTTGTCGGCGCGGGCGCTCGATCCGGTGCTGCCGCATGTCGCCGAAGATTTCGGCGTCACCATCGCGACCGCGGCGGGCTTCTCGGCAGTGTTCGCCTTCACCTTCGCCATCATCCAGCCGGTAATGGGCGCGGCCGCGGACTTGTTCGGCAAGGCGCGGCTGATGGTGGTTTGCCTGGTGCTGCTGGGGGTTGCGAATGTTCTCGGCGCGCTGTCGACCTCGTTCCCGTTGTTGTTTGCGACGCGGATTCTCGCAGGGATCGGCTCGGGCGGCGTGTTTCCGATCGCGCTCAGCCTGACCAGCGATCTGGTCGGCGCCGAGAAGCGGCAGATTGCGATCGGGCGCACCCTGGCCGGCGCCATGACCGGCAACCTGCTGGGTGCGTCAGCCTCGGGCCTGATCGGTGACTTGCTGGGCTGGAGAGGGGTACTTGCGGTGCTTGGCGTGCTGGTGATCCTGGCCTCGGTCGCCGTGGCCCTCGGTTTTCGGGGCGCAGCACTGGCGCGGCCGCCGAAGACCAACCTGTCGGCGCTCAGGCACGGCTATCGCACGATCTTCTCCAATCCCAACGCACGCATTTGCTACGCCGCTGTGTTTATCGAGGGGTGCTGCGTGCTCGGATTGTTTCCGTTCGTGGCGGCATTCCTGTTCGATCTCGGCGAAACCAGCCTGTCGCTTGCGGGAATCGTGATCGCAGGTTTTGCGGTCGGCGGCCTGTTCTACACCATGAGCGTTTCGCGTTTCCTGCCGCGGCTCGGCGTCAAGGGCATGATGATCGCGGGGGCCGCGATGGTCGGCTTGCAGCTGGCGGTGGTGGCGTTCGGGCCAGGCTGGAAGATTCATGCCCTCAGCCTGCTGTTCATGGGCTGGGGGTTCTACATGATCCATGGTTGCCTGCAGGTATTTGCCAGCGAGCTTTCAGTGGAAGCCCGCGCCACCGCGATGTCGCTGCACTCGTTCTTCTTTTTCATGGGACAGACCGTCGGTCCGATCGCGTATGGATTTGGCATCGAGAATCTCGGCAAGCTTCCGACCTTGCTGACATTCGCGGCCGTGATGGTTGCGCTGGGCTTTGTCTGCGCGCGGCTGCTGCGGCAGACAAGGCCGGCGGATGCGAGTCCGGCCTGATCAAGGTGTGTCGTTCTTGCTGAATGGAGACTGCAATAATTGAAAGGCGGGCGCTGATGCCGCGCTTCTCGAAATGAGAAAAATCCAACTGTCGGCTGGGAAGCGGTCGAGGGCTCGCCGCGGCAGAAGTCCTGGAAGCACAACCCGGCCGCCCCGCGATGGGCGCACGATCGCGTTTGCTGCGTAGTCAGCGAGCGCCCCTGCGGGTGCGAAAGCACAGCGGAGCCGGAATAGCGCGAATATTTCAGCAAAACTTAACCGGTATTTAGGGCTTGGCGGCAATCCTGAAAGAGGACGGGAAGATTGTTGAGGTATGTCCTTGCTCCGGCGGTTCCATTTCCCAACGCTCCTGCTGTTATGTTTGATCGCTGCCGCGGCTGCCGGTCTCGCCAGCGCGGATCGGGCAACCGCAGCGGACACCATTAAGATTGGCGGCACCGGGGCGGCGCTCGGCGACATGTCGCGGCTGGCTGATGTCTATATGCAGACGCACCCGGACACCAAGATCGTCGTGCTGCCGAGGAGCCTTGGTGGCGACGGCGGTATCAAGGCACTGCGCGCTGGCGCCATCGATATCGCGCTTGTCATCGAGCCGCTGTCTCCCGATGAGCGCGCCCCCGGATTGACCGCGTCCCCTTACGCGAAGTCCGCGCTTGCCTTCGCAACGCGGCTCGATACGCCATTCGATGCGGTGACGACTGATTGGGTGGTCGACGTCTACCGCGGCGCGGTGACGCATTGGCCGGACGGCAAGCCGATACGGCTGGTGCTGCGTCCGTCGCATGACAGCGACATGAAAATCCTCTACGCCCACTCCGACGCGATGAAGCAGGCGATGCAGGCGGCGCTGGCGCGGTCCGGTCTGCTCATTGCAGATACGGCGCAAGCGGCTGCCAGGAAACTCGAGCAGTTGGAAGGCTCTCTCGGCAGCACCACGCTTGCTCAGATCCAGAGCGAGCAAACGCCGCTAAAGCTGCTCACCTTTGACGGCGTTGCACCGACCGCCGAGATGGTGGCTGCTGGCCGTTATCCGCTGGTGAAATTCTTCTATCACGTCACGAGGCCGGACGCCTCCGCCGTGGTACGCGATTTCGTCTCATTCCTTGGATCGGCCGAAGCCGCCGCAATCCTGCAGAAGACCGGCAATGTCCACATTCCCAATGCGCCACGAGGCTGATGTGGAACATCAAGAAGGCGCGCTTCTCTCCCGGATCACGACAACGATCGCGCTGCTTGCTGCGGTGATCGTCGCCATCGGAGCGCCATTCGGATATTTCTACCTCATGTTGGCGAGTGATGAGGGCCGGCTGCGGGCCGACGCGAACGTGCGCTCATTCCTGATCTCGCAGGTGGTGAGCAGTGACCCGGATATGTGGAAGTTCGAGGGACACGCGATCGACGGCATCATCAGCCGGAGATTCCATGAGGAGGAAGTCGATTCGCTCGCCGTCCGCGATGCGAGCGGCGCCGTCATGTACCAACACGGCCCTGCGAAGCAGCCGTGGCCAGCTCTGACGACCGTACGTCCCATCTACGACTCAGGGCATGTCGTCGGCGAGATCGAATTGCGGCATTCGATCCGCCATATTTTCCCGCTTACCGCTCTCATCGCTCTCATTTCGTCGATCGTCGGGCTGGGCGTGTTCTTCGCCGTGCGCATGTTTCCGATGCGCGCTCTCGAGCAGGCATGGCAACGCGCGACCCACGACCCGCTGACTGGACTGCCGAACCGCCTCTTGCTCGCCGACCGGATCGAGCAGGCGGCGGCGCTCTGCGCCCGTTCCGACACGACCTTCGCGATCCATTGCCTCGATCTCGATCATTTCAAGGAAATCAACGACACACTGGGTCACCGTGCCGGCGACCTCCTTCTCACACAGGCCGGCGAGCGAATGGCTCAATGCCTGCGCAAGGGTGATACGCTTGCCCGCACGGGTGGCGACGAATTCGTTGTTCTGCAGCCCGACGTCAGGACGCCCGACGACGCAGCCGCGTCAGCCGAGAAGCTGATCCATGCAATCAGCCGGCCGTTCGACCTGGAAGGCCATCAGGTGATGTTGACCACCAGCGTCGGCATCGCGCTGTATGAAAAGAGCGGGCAAAGCACGACCGAGCTCCTGCAAAACGCCGACAATGCGCTCTACCGCGCCAAATCGCTTCAACGCGGAACCCTGCATTTCTTCGATAAAGGGTTGAACGAACGGCTCGATGCCCGCAAGAAGGCGGAGCGGGAGTTGCGCGCCGCGCTGGCGACGAACCAGTTCGAATTACTGTACCAACCGCAGATCAGTTTGCCGGACGGCGCGATCACCGGCGTCGAGGTGCTGATCCGATGGCGACACCCGATCCGCGGATTGGTCGATCCAGACGAGTTCATTTCGCTCGCGGAAGAAACCGGCCTGATCGTGCCGATCGGGGAATGGATCTTGCGCACGGCCTGCTCGCAAGCTGCCAAGTGGAATGATCTCACGCTCGCGGTGAATGTCTCCCCGGTGCAGTTCCGCAAGGGGCACATTGCGGCGACCGTTCGGGAGGCGCTGGAAGAATCTGGCTTTCCGCCGGATCGGCTCGAACTTGAGATCACGGAAGGCATTCTGATTGCCGATACCGAGACGACGTTGAACACCCTCAACGAAATACGCAAGCTTGGCGTCCGCATCGTGATGGACGATTTCGGCACCGGCTATTCGTCGCTCGGCTATTTGCGCAAATTCCCCTTCGACAAGCTCAAGCTGGACAAGTCTTTCGTCCGCGACCTTGGGCAGAACCCCGACGCGGACGCGATCGCGCACACCATTATCGACCTGGCGCGCACCCTGAAGATCACCTCGAATGCCGAAGGTGTTGAATCGCAGACGCAGCTCGACTGGCTGGTCCAACAAGGATGCGGAGAAGCGCAAGGCTACTGGTTCGCCCGGCCGCTGACCTATTCCGACGTCGATCAATTTGTCGCCGCATTCAAACCCGGCGTGACGAAGGCCGAAGAGGGGGGCCTCTCATCCGCCGAGGCATCCAAAAATGCCGGCGTCGTGCACTCGGCATTGCGCAAGTCCGCGAAATCCATCGGCGGATAAATGACGCGCTGACGGCACATCGGGCAGGATCACCCCCGGCCGCGATAGGGCGCGACGCCCTGATCGGGAATCCACATGCCATCAGGCAGTTTGCCGGTTTGCCAGAACACGTCGATCGGAATGCCGCCGCGCGGATACCAGTAGCCGCCGATGCGCAGCCATTTCGGCTTGATCTCGGCCGTGATCCGCTTGCCGATGGCGACCGTGCAGTCTTCGTGAAAGGCGCCATGATTGCGGAAACTCGCGACATAGAGTTTCAGCGATTTCGATTCCAGCAGCCATGGCCCCGGTACGTAGTCGATCACCAGATGCGCGAAATCCGGCTGGCCGGTGACCGGGCAGAGCGAGGTGAATTCCGGGGCGGTGAAGCGCACCAGGTAATTGGTGTCTTTCTGCGGGTTGGGCACGCGGTCAAGCTTCGCCTCGTCAGGCGTCCTGGGCCATTCCACGGCGCGGCCGAGCTGCAGTGATTTTCGAGCCATCTTCGTTGTCCTGTGCGAGCGCTGACATGGACGCAAGCGGGCGTCGCCGTCAACCGTCAGCGCGACGCGGGGTCGGCCAGAAAGCGCACCAGCGCACCGCGCTCGGCCGCATCCAGCGGCGGCCGGGACGCCGCCGGGATCGCGGGCAGCAACAGAAAAGGGAACACTCTCACGCGGCGGTCTGGACCACGACCAGCCGGTCGGTGCCGGATTCGCCGCCCCAGGCTTCGCCGGCCTGCCGGCCATCTGCCGGACATTGGCGCCGGGCTTGTCGCTGGGGAACGCGTTGAATTTCTCCGTCGCGGGATCGAAGCGCACGATCGCATTGGCCGCGAAATCGGTCAGCCAGACCCTGTCCTTGTCATCGACATAGACCGAATAGGTGCGGGGGGCGTTGCCCGGCAGTTTCCAGGCTTTCCAGGAACCGTCGGCAGGATCGTGCACCGACACGTTGCCGCTGTTCCATTCGCTGACCCAGAGCCGGCCTTTTGAATCCGACCACGCCCGCAGCGCGCCCTGATGGGGCGTCGGCGGCTCGACCACGGTCGCGTGACCGGTCGACGGATCGATTTTGGCGATGTGATTGCCCGCGAGCGAGGCGTACCAGACGTCGCCCTTCGGTGTCACCGTGATGCCGTAAGGTCCGTGGCCGTGCGGCGCCTTGAACACGGTCATGTCACCCGACTTCGGTTCGAGCCGGCCGTAGATGCCGGACTGGCCGGTGAACCAGTAGATCCCGCTGTTGTCGAACACGCCGGTGTTGAGGTTGGCGTAGGCCTCCTTTTCGGGCAGGCGGAACAGGGTCACCCTGTGATTGCCGGGGTCGACGCGGGCAATGGCATTCTGCCCGCCCTCGGTCACCCAGAGCGCCCCGTCGGGGCCGATGACGACCCCGTGGGGGGCGGCGCCCTTGCCGAGATCGACCAGTTTGAACGAGCCGTCCCGCGGATCGAGCCGCCCCAGGGCGCCGTTGTGCTGGCCGCAGAACCAGACCGCACCATCAGGGGCGGGCGCGACGTCGCGCGAGCCCATGCCGGCGGCGACCGGATAATATTTCACCCGGAACGGGCCTTCCTGGCCGACGGCCCCGCGCAACAGCGCCGGCGCGGCAAAGATTCCGGCGGCCGTTGAAACGAGAAACTGACGGCGATTCATTGCGTTACCTTGGGCTTATGAGAAGGAAGGCTTGGACGCTAAGATCGACCTTTAGGCAGCATAGCCCGACCATGTCCCCCGTCAGGGCAAGGCCGCGGGGCAAGCGTTCACATTTGCTTGCGCGCCGTGTAAGACGCGCCCCAACCAAGCCAGCACTATCAAGGGAAGCACAGGACATGACAGCCATCGTCGACATCATCGGCCGCGAAATTCTCGACAGCCGCGGCAATCCCACGGTCGAAGTCGATGTGGTGCTGGAAGATGGCTCGATCGGCCGCGCGGCGGTACCGTCGGGCGCGTCCACCGGCGCGCATGAGGCGGTCGAACTGCGCGACGGCGACAAGGCGCGCTATCTCGGCAAGGGCGTGCAGAAGGCCGTGGCCGCCGTGAACGGCGAGATCTTCGAGGCCCTGAGCGACATGGCGGTCGAGGAGCAGGTCCAGATCGACCAGATCATGATCGATCTCGACGGCACGCCGAACAAGAGCCGGCTGGGCGCTAACGCCATTCTCGGCGTCTCGCTGGCCTGCGCCAAGGCGGCCGCGGAATCCTTCGACATGCCGCTCTATCGCTATGTCGGCGGCACCTCGGCGCGCACGCTTCCGGTGCCGATGATGAACATCATCAATGGCGGCGTGCATGCCGACAACCCGATCGACTTCCAGGAATTCATGATCATGCCGGTGGGTGCTGCGACGTTCGCAGAGGCTTTGCGCTGCGGCTCGGAAATCTTCCACACCCTGAAGTCGGAGCTGAAGAAGGCCGGCCACAACACCAACGTCGGCGATGAGGGCGGCTTCGCGCCGAACCTGCCGTCGGCGGATGCGGCGCTCGAATTCGTCATGGGCGCGATCGGCAAGGCCGGCTACAAGGCAGGAGGCGACGTGATGCTGGCGCTGGATTGCGCCGCCACCGAATTCTTCAAGGACGGCAGTTACGTCTACGGCGGCGAAAACAAGACGCGCTCGCGTTCGGAGCAGGCCAAATATCTCGCCGATCTCGCCTCGCGCTATCCGATCGTCTCGATCGAGGACGGCATGTCCGAAGACGACATGGACGGCTGGAAGGAACTGACGGGGCTGATCGGCAGCAAGTGCCAGCTGGTCGGCGACGACCTGTTCGTCACCAACGTGACGCGGCTTGCCGACGGCATCAAGAACGGCCGCGCCAATTCCATCTTGGTCAAGGTCAACCAGATCGGCACGCTGACGGAAACGCTTTCCGCCGTCGAGATGGCCTACAAGGCCGGCTACACCGCCGTGATGTCGCATCGTTCGGGCGAGACCGAGGATTCCACCATCGCCGACCTCGCGGTCGCCACCAACTGCGGCCAGATCAAAACCGGCTCGCTGGCGCGTGCCGACCGCACCGCCAAGTACAACCAGTTGCTGCGCATCGAGCAGGAACTGGGCGGCCAGGCGAAATATGCGGGCAGGGCGGCGCTCAAGGCGCTGGCGTAGCGCCTTCAGAAATCGTCAGATCGTTCGTCCCTTCGACGATCTTGCGACGACCGGCCGTTTCGCCGCGGACGGTTTCACGTGCGCGGCCTGCCGGTGGCGCTTCTTCACATCCGCGTCCGCGGCCTTCGCTCCGCCGCGGCGAGAGGCGTATTCCTGGCCGTCGATCGGCCCCACATGCGGGGGATCGCGACCGAGATACGGTCGGCCGATTCCGAACTGCTTCCCGTTTGCATCGACCCATTTCCAGAGGGCTTCGGTCGAAACCCACCGCTTCGCCCGCGTCTCGCCATTGACGCTCACGATATCAGCCGCAAGCCCGTGGCCATAGCCGCCGCGGAAACTGCCGCCGTGGTACGACCTGTCGCTCGCCGCTTTCAGGCCGCTTGCGATCGATTGACGATAGTCGTCGCGGAACGCGCTGGTGATGCCGGGTTGCAGTCCGGCGGCCTCCGCGGCGTGAAGCGCATGAAACAGCTTTATCTTGAAGCTGCGATCCATGCCGCCGATCACGTAGTCCATCATCGACATGCCGGCTCGTTCCGCCGCCTTGGGATCCTTCCACGTGAAATCGTTATCGACCAGTCTGGTAAAGCTTCTGGTGACAGTCACCAGTTTGCCCTTCCTTTTGACCGTTACTTTCCTGAGCTCACGCTCCTTGATGGTGTCCTCCTTGGGCGTCCGCTGGTAGAGCGCCCAGAGGAACTGGTCGATGCAGGGCTTCGCCACCAGGCACTCGCCGACAATCTCGATGCGGCCGGCTGTCGTCGCGGCGTCCTCGGGCGGCGCATCGGCCGTGCTTGCGGTTGGCGCCTGCGCGGGCGGGATTTCCGCTGGCAGAACTTCCGCCGGATCGGTCAGTGCGGCAACGACGAAGGGGCGCGATGCCGCCTCTGTTGTTGTTGTATCGGTGACAGGCATCGTATCGGCGAAGGGCTTCGCCACAAGTTCGGCGGCCGCGGCCACTTCGGGCGTATCGGGCGCGACGTAGCTCATTGCAACTGATTGCGGCGCATTGGCCTGCGGCGCGGCCGCGACGTCGACGCTGGCGGTCAGCAATGGCGCGAGGCGGTCCACGACGTGCGCCGCTGCGGCGTTCTCGATACGAGGTGAACCAAGGCCGGCAAGGCTGACGAAAGCCCAACCTGCAATGACCACGGCTGGAAAAAGCGCCGCTGCTACTGTTGCCGATCGTCGCGGGTTCATGGTTCCAGCCTCCAGCGACTCCAATGAGCCAGGTTGCACAGCCAAGCATCCGACGCCTGAAGTTTCGGGGGACAATGAGGACGCGCAAGGGCGAATTCGGCGGGTCATGACTGTTTCCAGGAAGGTGTTGCCAGAGTGCAACGCGCCGCCGCAGCCCATTTTGGGGCGCGACCTTCGCCATCGTCGGCTGATGTGCGCGGGCGGAATAGGCATGCGAAGGCCTTGACTGAAATCGCTGATACGGCTGGACATCATTGCCGGCCGAGACCATACCGCCAATGGTTCTGAAGCTAAGCACGGATCGGCAATAGGATGCTGAACCGCAGGCAGGAGGAAAATGAGTATGGGTGACACCAAGACCGGACTGCAACTGCGCTCGCTGCTCAAGAAGAGCGGCGAACTCGAACTGTCGCTGGTGAATGTCCCGACGCCCGAACCGGCTGACGACGAAGTTGTGGTCCGTGTCGAGGCCGCGCCGATCAACCCGTCCGATCTCGGGCTGCTGATCGGCCAGGCCGATATGTCGACCGCCAAGGCTTCAGGCACCAGGGATGCTCCCGTCGTAACAGCCAGGATGCCGGAAGCTGCCATGAGGATGATGTCGGCGCGGCTCGATGAATCGATGCCGGTCGGCAATGAGGGTGCGGGCGTGGTGATCAAGACCGGATCGTCGGATGCCGCCAGGGCGCTGATAGGCAAGACGGTCGCGATGATCGGCGGCGCCATGTACACGCAGTACCGGGTCCTGAAGGTCAGGGACGTGATGGAGCTGCCGGCCGGCGCTTCGCCTGCCGACGGCGCGTCATGGTTTGTCAATCCGCTGACCGCGCTCGGCATGACCGAGACCATGCGGCGCGAAGGTCATAAGGCGCTGGTGCACACTGCCGCCGCATCGAACCTCGGCCAGATGCTCAACAAGATCTGCATCAAGGACGGCATCGGCCTCGTCAACATCGTACGCAGCAAGGAGCAGGCCGACATCCTGCACAAGATCGGCGCCAAATATGTCGTCGATTCAACGGCGCCGACCTTCATGGACGACCTCACCAGCGCGCTGGTGGAAACCGGCGCAACGATCGCGTTCGACGCCATCGGCGGTGGCAAGCTGGCAGGCCAGATTCTCACCTGCATGGAGATCGCCGCCAACAAGACGGCGAAGGAATACAGCCGCTACGGCTCGAACGTGTACAAGCAGGTCTATATCTACGGCAGCCTCGATAACCGTCCGACCGAATTGAGCCGGACGTTCGGTCTCAGCTGGGGTGTCGGCGGCTGGCTCTTGACGCCGTTCCTGCAGAAGATCGGCCCGGCCGAAATTGGCAGGCTGCGCCAGCGCGTGGCTTCCGAGCTCAAGACCACCTTCGCCAGCCATTACACGCAAGTGGTGTCGCTGCAGGAGGCATTGCAGCTTTCCCACATCGCCATCTACAACAAGCGTTCCACCGGCGAAAAATACCTGATCAATCCGAACAAGGGCGGTTGAGAAGGACGGCGCGAAATACCGGCTGATTCCGGCGCCGTGGAATCCGGTGATTTGATCGGGGCTCAAAGGATTTGAAACGACAGGCTGTCCCGGGCGGGGCGGCCCGTTCGCTTTCGGGCGCTCGCTCGCCCAGATTTTGACAATTCATGCACTTGCATCTTTCCGCGGCATGGCTAGGCTGGGGCCGAGCCGTTCCGGCACCCTGCGTCAAAAGGAAATTCCATGGCCACCCCGTACAACGTCGTCGTTATTGCCGGCAGCCTCCGCAAAGAGAGTTTTTCACTCAAGATCGCCAACGCACTGGCCAAGCTCGCGCCGGCGACGCTCAAGCTCGACGTCGTCACCCTGCACGACATTTCGTTCTTCAATCAGGATCTGGAAGCGGCGCCTCCGGCTGACTGGGTGGCATTCCGCGAAAAACTGCAGAAGTCGAACGGGGTGCTGTTCGTGACGCCGGAATACAATCGATCGATCCCCGGCGTGTTGAAGAACGCCATCGACGTCGGATCGCGTCCCTACGGCAAGAGTTCATTCCTCGGCAAGCCGATCGGCATCGTCGGCAACTCGCCGGGCGCGCTCGGCGGCGTCGCCGCCGTCAAGCATCTGCAGAACATCATGCCGGGCATCGCTGGCCCGATCATGGGGCAGCCGGAAATCTATCTGAACGGCGTCGGCGACGCCTTCGACGACAAGGGCAATCTCACCAAGGAATCGGTGCAGAAGGTGCTGCAGCAATATATCGACGCTTTTGCGGTCTTCGTCGAAAAGCAAAACAAATAGGCAGGCGCGAGGGCGGCGCGGGCAGGTATTAGTCTTCCGTTAACCGCGCCGCCGCATGGTTGTGCCATGGTTTCGCGCTCCCGACTCAAATCCCTGTTGACGGGGCTCGCCCTCTATACGATGGCGGCGGCCATGGTCGGCTATTTCGGTGTCAACGCCTATACCGGCAAATACGGCTTGAATGCGCGGCAGGAACTCGACCAGGAGATCATCGCGCTGACGTCGGAGCTGGCGCGGTTGAAGCGCGAACGCGCCGAGGGCGAGCAGCGGGTATCGCTGCTCAGGTCCGACCGGGTCGATCCCGACATGCTGGACGAGCGCGCGCGCTATCAGCTCGATTACGCCAATCCGCGCGATCTGGTCCGGACCATCCATCCGAAGTAATCGTCATATTTCAAAATCCATCGAAATCAGTTTCGAAAATGTCGCGTCGCATTGCACTGCGGCATAGCGAATTATTCGCCGCGTCACGCAATCCTTTCATGGCGGTTTGAGTTGGGATAGAGAGGGCTATTCATTCTCTCATCCGGAATTGCCATGGCCGCACCGAAGAAAAGCGTCACAAAGGAAACGGGACAGGAAAAGGCTAACGGCTCCCCTCCGGAATTCACCAGGCAACAGGAACTCAGCGCACTGCGCGACATGCTGCTGATCCGGCGCTTCGAGGAGAAGGCCGGCCAGCTCTACGGCATGGGCGCGATCGGCGGCTTCTGCCACCTTTACATCGGCCAGGAAGCCATCGTCGTCGGCATGCAGATGGCCCTGAAAAATGGCGATCAGGTCATAACCGGATACCGCGACCACGGGCATATGCTGGCCTGCGGGATGGAAGCCAAGGGCGTGATGGCCGAATTGACCGGACGCCATGGCGGCTATTCCAAAGGCAAGGGCGGCTCCATGCACATGTTCAGCAAGGAGAAGAATTTCTTCGGCGGCCACGGCATCGTCGGCGCGCAAGTGTCGCTCGGCACCGGCCTTGCCTTTGCCAACCGCTACCGCGGCAACGATCATGTCAGCCTGGCCTATTTCGGCGACGGCGCCTCGAACCAGGGCCAGGTCTACGAAAGCTTCAATATGGCGGAGCTGTGGAAGCTGCCTGTCATCTACATCATCGAGAACAACCGCTACGCCATGGGCACCTCGGTGACACGGGCCTCCGCGCAAACCGATTTTTCCAAGCGCGGCATCTCTTTCAACATTCCCGGCAAGCAGGTCGACGGCATGGACGTCCGCGCGGTGAAGGCCGCCGGCGACGAGGCGGTCGCGTGGTGCCGCGCCGGCAACGGGCCCTACATCCTGGAGATGCAGACCTACCGCTACCGCGGCCATTCGATGTCGGATCCGGCGAAATACCGCACCCGCGAGGAGGTCGAAAAGGTCCGCCAGGATCAGGATCCGATCGAGCAGGTTCGCAATCGCCTGCTGGCGGCCAAGATGAGCGAACAGGACTTGAAGGCGATCGACGCCGAGGTGCGTGAGATCGTCAACGCATCCGCCGACTTCGCGCAGCACGATCCCGAGCCTGATGCGTCCGAATTGTGGACCGACGTTTATCGCTGAGCGCAGACGAGAGAGCGAATTTCCTGGAGTTACCATGCCAATTCAAGTGCTGATGCCTGCGCTGTCGCCGACCATGGAGAAAGGCAACCTTTCGAAATGGTTGAAGAAGGAGGGCGAGGCGATCAAATCGGGCGATGTCATCGCCGAGATCGAAACCGACAAGGCGACGATGGAAGTCGAGGCCACCGATGAGGGCACCCTCGGCAAGATACTGATCCCGGAAGGCACCGAAGACGTCGCCGTCAATACGCCGATCGCGACCATTCTGGCCGACGGCGAGACAACAGCCGATCTCGGCAAGGCGCCGGCTCCGAAGGCGGCTCCGGTCGCGCCCAGTGTCGCGCAGGAAGTGGCCGAGTCGCGCTCGCCGGCCGGCGAGGGCAAGCCGATGATTTCGGCCCCCACCGCCTCCGTCGCTCCCGCGGCTGTTGCCGAACCCGATCCCGAAGTGCCCGCCGGCACCGAGATGGTGACCATCACCATCCGCGAAGCACTGCGCGACGCGATGGCCGAGGAGATGCGGCGCGATCCGGACGTCTTCGTGATGGGCGAGGAAGTCGCGGAGTATCAGGGCGCCTACAAGGTCACGCAGGGACTGCTGCAGGAATTCGGCGCCAGGCGCGTCATCGATACCCCGATCACCGAACACGGCTTCGCCGGCATCGGCGTCGGTGCGGCGATGGCGGGCCTGAAGCCGATCGTCGAATTCATGACCTTCAATTTCGCCATGCAGGCGATGGACCAGATCATCAATTCCGCGGCCAAGACGCTGTACATGTCGGGCGGCCAGATGGGCTGCGGAATCGTGTTCCGTGGCCCGAACGGCGCCGCCGCCCGCGTCGCCGCCCAGCACAGCCAGGATTATTCGGCCTGGTATTCGCAGATTCCCGGCCTCAAGGTGATCGCGCCGTATTCGGCCGCCGACTACAAGGGCCTCTTGAAAGCTGCGATCCGCGATCCCAACCCGGTGATCTTCCTCGAAAACGAAATGCTGTACGGCCACACCGGCGAGGTGCCGAAATTCGACGATTATGTGATCCCGATTGGCAAGGCGCGCGTGGTGAGAACGGGCGGTCACGTCACGATCGTCTCGTGGTCGAACGGCATGAGCTACGCGCTGAAGGCGGCCGAAGAACTGGCGAAGGAAGGCATCGAGGCCGAGGTGATCGATCTGCGCACGCTGCGTCCGATGGATACCGAAACCATCGTGGCGTCCGTGAAGAAGACCGGCCGCGCGGTGACGGTGGAGGAGGGCTGGCAACAGAATGGCGTCGGCGCCGAGATCGCCGCCCGCATCATGGAACACGCTTTCGATTATCTCGATGCGCCGGTGGCGCGGGTGTCGGGCAAGGACGTGCCGATGCCGTATGCCGCCAATCTCGAAAAGCTGGCGTTGCCCTCCGCGGCCGAAGTGGTCGCGGCCGCCAAAGCCGTTTGTTACAGGTAGGCCATGGCCGGGCCTAGGGAGCAGCCATTGCCTCCGGACGTCATGGGCCGTGATGACGCCACGGAGGTGTTGCGCGCCTTCGTCGTCGATGGCGGATTGTCCATCGCGTTCCAGCGCGCGTTCGAGGAGCCGGATATGTGGGGCCTGCTCCTGGTCGATATCGCGCGCCATGCCGCGCGCGCCTATGCGCGCGAGAGCGAGTACACCGAGGAGGATGCGCTGGCGCGCATCGTCGACATGTTCGAATCCGAAATCGCGCGGCCGACCGACCTGGGCAGCACCACGCCGCGGTCGCAACAGGGTCACTGACAATGCCAATCAATATTCTGATGCCTGCGCTGTCGCCCACGATGGAAAAGGGCAACCTTGCCAAGTGGCTCAAGAAGGAGGGCGACAAGGTCAAGTCCGGCGACGTCATCGCCGAGATCGAGACCGACAAGGCGACCATGGAAGTCGAGGCGGTCGACGAGGGCACCATTGCGAAAATTCTGGTGCCCGAGGGCACCCAGGATGTGGCGGTCAACGACGTCATCGCGGTGCTGGCCGGTGACGGCGAGGACGTGAAGTCGGCGGGGGCAGGGGCCGCCGCCGCGCCGAAGGCGGCTCCGGCGGCTGACGCGGCCGCGAAGCCCGCGCCGGCACTTGCTGCAGCTCCTTCCGCGGCCAAGGCTCCTGCGCCTGCCGCCGCGGCTCCCGCGCCGCAGGCCGCGCCTGCGCCACAGGCCAACGGCCATGCCCGCACGTTTTCGTCGCCGCTGGCGCGCCGGTTGGCAAAGGAAGCCGGCATTGAACTCGCGCGCATCAACGGATCAGGCCCGCATGGCCGCGTCGTCGCCCGCGACGTCGAGGATGCAAAATCCGGCAGGGGACTGAAGGCGCCGGCTGCAGCGCCTGCGGCCGCGCCGAGCATTGCACCGTCGATGTCGGACAAGCAGATCCTCGCGCTATTTGAGGAAGGCTCCTACGAGATCGTGCCGCATGACGGCATGCGCCGCACGATTGCGCAGCGGCTCACCGCATCGGTGCAGACGGTGCCGGTCTTCTACCTGACCATGGACTGCGACATCGGCAAGCTGCTCGCGGCCCGCGAGGAGATCAACGCCGCCGCGCCGAAGGACAACGAAAAGAAGCCACTCTACAAGCTGTCGGTGAACGACTTCGTCATCAAGGCGATGGCGATCGCGCTGCAGCGGATTCCCAATTGCAACGTGAGCTGGACCGAAGGCGGCATGGTCAAGCACCGGCATTCCGACATCGGCGTGGCGGTGGCGATGCCCGGCGGGCTGATCACGCCGATCATCCGCAAGGCCGAAACCAAGTCGCTCTCGACCATTTCCGCCGAGATGAAGGATTTTGCCGCGCGCGCCCGGTCGCGCAAGCTCAAGCCGGAGGAATACCAGGGCGGCACCACGGCGGTGTCGAACCTCGGCATGTACGGCATCAATCACTTCACCGCCGTGATCAATCCGCCGCATGCGACGATCCTGGCGGTCGGCACCAGCGAGGAGCGCCCCGTGGTCCGTGCCGGCAAGATCGAGATCGCGCAGATGATGAGCGTGACGCTGTCCTGCGATCACCGCGCCATCGACGGCGCGCTCGGCGCCGAGCTGATCGGCGCCTTCAAGATGCTGATCGAAAATCCCGTCATGATGATGGTGTGACAGCCGTCATTGCGAGCGCAGCGAAGCAATCCATTTCACGACCGGAAGCATGGATTGCTTCGTCGCAAGTGCTCCTCGCAATGACGGAGGCGAACAGTCGATCCGGTTGAACGATGAGAATGAGCGAGTAATCATGGCCGACACCTCCTTCGACATCATCATCATCGGCTCCGGCCCCGGCGGCTACGTCACCGCGATCCGCGCCGCGCAGCTCGGCTTCAAGACCGCGATCGTGGAGAAATCCTATCTCGGCGGCATCTGCCTGAACTGGGGCTGCATCCCGACCAAGGCGCTGCTGCGCTCGGCGGAAATCTATCACTACATGCAGCACGCCAAGGACTACGGGCTCTCGGCCGAGAAGATCTCGTACGACCCGAAGGCGGTGGTGCAGCGCTCGCGCGGGGTCTCGAAGCGCCTCAACGACGGCGTCGGCTTCCTGATGAAGAAGAATAAGGTGACGGTGATCTGGGGCGCGGCCTCGATCGATGCACCCGGCAAAGTCACCGTGAAGAAATCCGCTGTCGAGGCGCCGAAGGGCGCGCTGGGCGAGGGCGCCTACCAGGCCAAGCACATCATCCTCGCCACCGGCGCGCGGCCGCGGGTGCTGCCGGGGCTCGAGCCCGACAAGAAATTGATCTGGACTTATTTCGAGGCAATGGTGCCGGAGAGGATGCCGAAGTCGCTACTGGTGGTCGGCTCCGGCGCGATCGGTATCGAGTTCGCGTCATTCTTCCACACCATGGGCGCCGACGTCACCGTGGTCGAGGTGCTGCCGCAGATCCTGCCCGTCGAGGACGCCGAGATCGCCGGCCTCGCGCGCAAGCGCTTCGAGAAACAGGGCATCAAGATCCTCAGCGGCACCAAAGTCACAAAACTCGAGAAGAAGAGCGACAGCGTGGTCGCCACCATCGATGACGGCAAGGGCAAGCCGCAGGCGGTCGAGTTCGAGCGGGTGATTTCGGCGGTCGGCGTGGTCGGCAACATCGAAAATCTCGGGCTCGAAAAGCTCGGGGTCAAGACCGACCGCGGCTGCGTCGTGATCGACGGCTACGGCAAGACCAATGTGCCGGGCATCTACGCCATCGGCGACGTCGCGGGCCCGCCGATGCTGGCACACAAGGCCGAGCACGAGGGCGTGGTCTGCGTCGAGGCCATCAAGGGCCTGCATCCGCATGCCATGGACAAGAACCTGATTCCCGGCTGCACCTATTGCCATCCGCAGATTGCATCGGTCGGCCTCACCGAGGCGAAGGCGAAAGAGGGCGGCCGCGAAATCCGGGTCGGGCGCTTTCCCTTCGTCGGCAACGGCAAGGCAATCGCGCTCGGCGAGGATCAGGGGTTGGTCAAGGTGATCTTCGACAAGAAGACCGGCCAGTTGCTCGGCGCGCACATGATCGGCGCCGAAGTCACCGAACTGATCCAGGGCTACGTGGTGGCCATGAACCTGGAAACGACGGAAGAAGAACTGATGCACACCGTATTCCCGCATCCGACGCTGTCGGAGATGATGAAGGAAGCCGTACTGGATGCCTATGGCCGGGTGTTGAATACGTAAGACCGCCGTCATTGCGAGCCAACGGGTCGCGCGAACGCGCGCCCGATGATAAACTCCGCGAAGCAATCCACTTATCCACTCGCGGTGCTATGGATTGCTTCGTCGCTGACGCTCCTCGCAATGACGGATAGCAAGACCGCTGGGACAAGAAAGAACGACACGTGAAAGACAATGACAATCTGACGATCGAACGCCCGACCTTCGTGACCCATCTCGAATGCGCGATGGAGGGCGATCGATATCCTGCTGACCAGGTTCACAACCTATCCAAGGCCGGCAAGCCGCTCCTGGTGCGCTACGACCTCGCCGGCGTGAAGAAGGCTTTGACAAAGGATGCGCTGGCGCAGCGCCCGGCCGATCTCTGGCGCTATCGCGAGATGCTGCCGGTGCGCAAGGCGGCCGACGCCGTCAGCCTTGGCGAGGTGACGACGCCGCTGATCCGCCTGCCGAAATTGGCGAAGAAGATCGGCGGCGGCGAAATCATCGTGAAGGACGAGGGCCGGCTGCCGACCGGCTCGTTCAAGGCGCGCGGGCTTGTCATGGCGGTGTCGATGGGCAAGGCGCTCGGCATCAAGCACATGGCGATGCCGACCAACGGCAATGCCGGCGCGGCGCTGGCCGCCTATGCGACCTCCTGCGGCATCAAGACCACGATCTTCTGCCCGGCCGATACGCCGGAAGTGAACGTCAGCGAGATCGAGCTGCAGGGCGCCACCGTCTATCGCGTCAACGGATTGATCGACGATTGCGGCAAGATCGTCGGCGAGGGCAAGGCCAAGGCCGGCTGGTTCGACACCTCGACGCTGAAGGAGCCCTACCGGATCGAGGGCAAGAAGACGATGGGCCTCGAACTCGCCGAACAACTCGGCTGGGACGTGCCGGACGTGATCTTCTATCCGACCGGTGGCGGTACCGGCCTGATCGGTATGTGGAAGGCGTTCGCCGAACTCGAAGCCATCGGCTTCATCGGAAGCAAACGGCCGCGCATGATCGCGGTGCAAGCGGCAGGCTGCGCGCCGATGGTGCGGGCTTTCGAGGCCGGCACCGAGCATGCGCCGCGCTGGGAGGATGCCCACACCATTGCGTCGGGAATCCGCGTGCCGCAGGCGATCGGGGATTTTCTTATCCTGCGCGCGGTGCGGGAGAGCAAGGGATTTGCGATTGCGGTTGATGACGAGAAGATTTCTGCTGCGCTCAACGAAGTCGCGCGCGAAGAAGGCTTGCTCTTGTGTCCGGAAGGTGCGGCGACCTATGCTGCCTACAAGCAAAGCCTTGCCGATGGCCGTGTGACGAAAAATGACCGGGTGATGCTGTTCAATTGCGCGACAGGGCTCAAATATCCGCTGCCGCCGGTCACGCGCACCCTCGATCGTCATCAACCGATCGACTACGCTAAGCTGTAATCCATCGTAAGAGCCGTAATCCATCGTCAGAATGGTGCGGCGCAAGGGGAGGGTGTGATGCGAAGAACAGTCCTGACTGCCTTGATCGCGATGCTGTTATCGGGCGGCGTCGCGCGCGCGGATAATTTCCCGTCGCATCCCGTCACCATCGTGGTGCCGTTTGCCGCCGGCGGTCCGTCCGATGTGATGGCACGGATACTGGCCGAGCGGATGAAGACAACGCTCGGCGAAACCGTCCTGGTCGAGAACGTGACCGGCGCGGGCGGTTCGATCGGGGTCGGGCGCGCATTGCGCTCGCCGCCCGACGGCTACACCATCAGTTTCGGCCATCTCGGCACCCACGTCGCCAACGGCGCGATCTACAAGCTCGGCTACGACCTCGTGGCCGACCTCGAGCCGGTGGCGCTGTTGCCCAGCAATCCGATGGTTCTCGTCAGCAAGAATGCGGTTCCGGCAAAATCGCTGAAGGAGCTGATCGAGTGGCTGAAGGCGCGGCCTACCCCGGCTACCGCCGGCACCGCTGGCGCCGGTTCGGGAAGTCATATCGCCGGGCTTTATTTCCAGAACGTCACCGGCGTCAGACTGCAATATGTGCCGTATCGCGGCACCGGGCCGGCGATGAATGATCTCGTGGCCGGGCAGATCGATCTGATCGTCGATCAGCTTTCCAACTCCATCAACCAGGTGCGCGCCGGCACCATCCGCGCCTATGCCGTCACCGATACCAAGCGCGGCGCCTCGGCACCGGAGATTCCGACCACGGACGAGGCCGGCCTGCCCGGGTTCCACATGACGCTGTGGTCGGGCCTGTGGGTGCCGAAGGGGACGCCGAAGGATATTGTCGCCAAGCTCAACGCTTCCGCGGTCGATGCGCTGAACGATCCGGGCGTGCGCAAGCAGCTGGAAAACCTCGGTCTGCAGATGCCGCCGAAGGATAAGCTGTCGCCGGAGGCGCTCGGCAGCTGGCAGAAGGCCGAGATTGCGAAATGGTGGCCTATGATCAAGGCCGCCGACGTCAAGGTGAATTGAACCGGCGAATTGCCGACCTCACCATGAGGTTCCAGAGCAGTGAGTAACCTCTACGGCACTGCGGCTGCGGCAAATTAACCCGACGGGCAAGGTATCGCTTAACCCGTCGGGTAAATCAGATTTATCAGTTCGCCCGTCTCACCCGGCAAGAGGGGCGGGTCGCGATCGTCACGAACGCGGGTTGAGATGCGGTGGACGCGGCAGCGTCGGGCGGTTGGTGAGAACCGCCCGTTCGCACATGACAGATTTTGCAGACACAAGAGCACGGCATAAGCCGTAAAACCATTGCGCAGGGAAGGCCGGATTGCCTCCGCTGAACCTGTATGCTCGTGTGCGTTTCTTGATGCACACTTTGCACACGAGACCGCGGGTGCAGCGCGCACCCGGCTTTCCCTGCACCCTCTTTTCTTCAGAGGGACAAAATTCGCCTCGCGCCGCGGGAAGCCACATCCTGTGGATGTATGGATGAGCCATAACACTGGATGCAATCAGCCCATGGTTGCCGATGCGCCACGATTGTTGCTTGGCCGCAACAGTCAGCGAAGATTTAACCGTCATCGCAGCAAGCGCTTGCACGCGCCGCTATTTGGCCACACCCCTCAATGAAATCATTCCTTCGTAGGCTTACGGCCACGGCGCTCGCGAAGGCGAAGGGAACCTGCTCAATTCCCGGGTCTAACAAGAGTTGGCCGGGGAAACAGGTTCGCGATGGACGCCAGGACCGACATCAAGAAGCGACTGCCGAGCCGTCATGTGACGGAGGGCCCGGAGCGGGCACCGCACCGGTCGTATCTTTATGCCATGGGACTGACCACCGCGCAGATCCACCAGCCCTTTGTCGGCGTGGCGTCCTGCTGGAACGAGGCCGCGCCCTGCAACATCTCGCTGATGCGGCAGGCCCAGGCGGTCAAGAAGGGCGTCGCCTCCGCCGGCGGCACCCCCCGCGAATTCTGCACCATCACCGTCACCGACGGCATCGCCATGGGCCATGACGGCATGCGCTCGTCGCTGCCTTCAAGGGAATGCATCGCCGATTCCGTCGAATTGACCATGCGCGGCCACGCCTACGACGCCCTCGTCGGGATCGCCGGCTGCGATAAGTCGTTGCCGGGCATGATGATGGCGATGGTCCGGCTCAACGTGCCCTCGATCTTCATCTATGGCGGCTCGATCCTGCCGGGCAATTTCCGCGGCCAGCAGGTCACGGTGCAGGACATGTTCGAGGCGGTCGGCAAGCATTCGGTCGGCGAAATGTCCGATGCCGACCTCGACGAAATCGAGCGGGTGGCCTGCCCGTCCGCTGGCGCGTGCGGTGCACAATTCACCGCCAACACCATGGCAACGGTTTCCGAGGCCATCGGGCTGGCGTTGCCGTATTCGGCCGGGGCGCCCGCGCCCTACGAAATCCGCGACTCGTTCTGCATGACCGCGGGCGAGAAGGTGATGGAGCTGATCGCGCTGAATATCCGGCCGCGGGACATCGTCACCCGCCGCTCGCTGGAAAACGCCGCGGCCGTGGTGGCCGCTTCCGGCGGATCGACCAATGCTGCACTGCACCTGCCTGCGATCGCCCACGAATGCGGCATCAAGTTCGACCTGTTCGACGTGGCGGAAATCTTCAAAAAAACACCATATGTCGCGGATTTGAAACCGGGCGGCCGTTATGTCGCCAAAGACATGTTCGAGGTTGGCGGCATACCGCTTCTGATGAAGACGCTGCTCGACAATGGCCACCTGCACGGGGATTGCTTGACCGTCACGGGCCGGACGATCGCCGAAAACCTCAAAAGCGTAAAATGGAATCCGCACCAGGACGTGGTGCGTTCCGCCGACAAGCCGATCACCGTCACCGGCGGTGTGGTCGGCCTGAAGGGGAATCTCGCGCCCGAGGGCGCGATCGTGAAGGTCGCGGGCATGTCGAATTTGAAATTTACCGGGCCGGCCCGCTGCTTCGATCGCGAAGAGGACGCCTTCGAGGCTGTCCAGAAGAAGACCTACAAAGAGGGCGAGGTCATCGTGATCCGCTATGAGGGGCCGCGCGGCGGTCCCGGCATGCGGGAAATGCTCTCGACCACGGCGGCGCTGACCGGGCAGGGCATGGGCGGCAAGATCGCCCTCATCACCGATGGCCGGTTCTCCGGCGCGACCCGAGGGTTCTGCATCGGCCATGTCGGGCCGGAGGCGGCCATTGGCGGGCCGATTGCGCTGCTGCGGGACGGCGATATCATTGAAATCGACGCCGACGTCGGGACTCTTAACGTAAAATTGACCGACGCCGAGCTCGCCGAACGTAAGACCAAATGGAAGCCCCGAGAGACCAATCATACATCGGGTGTGCTCTGGAAATATGCCCAGCAGGTTGGGCCGGCGGTGGATGGCGCTGTAACCCATCCGGGCGGTGCGCACGAGAAGCAGTGTTATGCGGACATCTAGGCGTATCATTCTTGCGTTGATTTTGGGGGCCGCCCCGGTGGCGGCTCCGGCCTTCGGATTCGACGGCGCGCCGGTCAACGCGGATACGGCTATTCCGGTGGTTTCGGCTCAGCCCGGCGCCGCAGCGGCCCTGAAGAAGGCGGTTCCGCCGGCGGCCTCGACCACCTCGCTGACTTCGCTGCAATATGCCGCCGAGGGCGGCCACCCGATCGCGCAATGGAAACTGGGCCGGATGTACGCCGACGGCGATGGCGTCGCCCAGGACGACCTGCGCGCCTTCGAATATTTCAGCCGCATTGCCAACCAGCATGCCGAAGACAGTCCGTCGGCGCCGCAGGCCGGGGTCGTTGCCAACGCCTTCGTGGCGCTCGGCCGCTACTACCTCAAGGGCATTCCCAACTCGAAGATCAAGTCGGATCCGGACCGGGCGCGCGAGATGTTTTCCTACGCCGCTTCGTATTTCGGCAATGCCGACGCGCAATACGATCTGGCCCGGCTCTATCTCAAGAGCGCCGGCTCGTCGCGGGACGATTTCCGCTACGGCGCGCGCTGGCTCGGCCTTGCCGCCCAGAAGGGCCAGCATCAGGCGCAGGCCATGCTCGGCCAGATGCTGTTCAACGGCGATCAGATGCCGCCTCAGCGCGCCCGCGGGCTGATGTGGCTGACGCTGGCGCGCGACAGCGCGGCGCCCGACGAGACCTGGATCAAGGAAAGCTACAACAAGGCGATCGCCAGGGCGTCCGAGAACGACCGGGCGATGGCGCTGCAGATGCTCGAGCACTGGGTGCAGGGCCGCAAGGACTGACGTCCAACTCAGTCCGTGGCGCGGGCGAGACGTGCCCGCCATTCCCTCAAATCGCAGCCGTCAGGCCGCTTCCAGGTCGAGATCGATCCAGACCGGCACGTGGTCCGACGGCTTCTCCCAGGCGCGCACATAGCTGTCGATGCCGGCGTCGATCAGCCGGTCGCTGGCCTGCGGCGACAGCAGCAGATGATCGATACGCAGGCCGTGGTTCTTCTGCCACGCGCCCGCCTGGTAGTCCCAGAAGGTGTATTGTCCGGGGGCATCGGTGACCGCGCGCACCGCGTCGGTCAACCCGAGACCAAGCAGCGACTGGAAGCTTTCCCGGGTCTGCGGGCGGAACAGGGCATCGTTGACCCAGGCGGCGGGGTTATGGACATCCTGCGCCGCCGGAATGACGTTGAAATCGCCGGCCAGCACCAGCGGCTCTTCCGCTTTAAGCCGCTGCTTCGAATACTCAAAAAGTCGTGACATCCATTTGAGTTTATAGGGATATTTCTCGGTCTCTGGTGGATTGCCGTTGGGCAGATAGAGGCAGGCGATCCGCAGCACGCCGCGTTTCAGCTGGACCACGCCCTCCAGAAACCGGGCGTGGGCATCCTCGTCGTCGCCCGCCAGGCCTGATTTGGTTTCATCGAACGGCAGCTTGGACAGCAGCGCCACCCCGTTGAAGGTCTTCTGGCCATGGGTGACCACGTTGTAGCCGAGCGCTTCGATTTCCAGCCGCGGAAACGCCTCGTCGACGCACTTGATCTCCTGCAGGCAGACGATGTCGGGCGCACAGTCCTTCAGCCAGACCAGGAGATGGTCGATCCGCTGCCGGACCGAATTGACGTTCCACGTAGCAATACGCATCAGGGGTTTCCGGGCAAGTAACGACAAATTTTGGGTTCACTGGCATACCATGCGCGGCGGCGCTGTGATAACCGTTTAGAACAAGGCGGAAGGTCGCCATCAAGGGGCAGGAACGGACCGTCCCGGTCGCAGGTGGACCGGCCGACGTGAAATGCGATGAAAAAACGAAACCTCATGATTCTGGCGGGCGCGCTCGGCATCGCGGCGCTGGCGGCCTATGTAACCCGTACGTCATGGATGAGCGGCGGCAGTGTCCAGGGACCGCCCCGGGCCCGCGTGGTGTCGGTTGAACTGGCCAAGGCCGAGCGCAAGCCGGTGCCGGTCGATGTCGATTCGATCGGAACGGTAACGCCGATTTCCAGCGTGGCGCTGAAATCGCGGGTCGAAACCACCATCGTCTCCGTCCATTTCGAAGACGGCGCCAAGGTCAACAAGGGCGATCTGTTGTTTACGCTCGACGCGCGCCAGATCGATGCTCTGATCGAGCAGGCCGAGGGCGTGCTCGCCAAGGATCAGGCGCAGCTCGAAGCCGCGCTACGCGACGTCCGGCGCTTCGGCGACCTGATCGGCAAGGGCGCGACCACGCAAGTCAACCTCGATAACGCCAAGACCCAGGCCGATATCCTGACCGGCACCATCAAGGCGGACCAGTCCGCGCTGGACAATCTGAGGGTCCAAAAGAGCTACACCACCATCCGCGCGCCGTTTTCGGGACGGATCAGCGTCGCCAATGTGAAGGTCGGTAATTTCGTCCGGCCTGCCGATACCGCGCCGCTCGCCGTCATCAATCAGATGGCGCCGGTCTATGTGACCTTCGCCATCCCGCAGCGCGCTTTGGTCGAGCTGCGCGATGCCATGGCGGCCGGGGGCTCCAAGGTGATTGCCACCATCCCGGGCCACCAGCGATCCGAGGACGGCAAGGTGGCGATGGTCGAAAACACGGTCGATGCCACCACCGGCATGGTCACCGTGCGCGGCATCATGAACAACGAGAACGAGACCCTGTGGCCGGGGACGCTGGTGAATACCAGGCTCATCATTCGCACCGAGGACGGCGTGACGGTGCCCACGGCCGCCGTGCAGCGCAGCCAGAGCGGCAATTTCGTTTTCGTCATGAAGGACGGCAAGGCCCACGTTCAGCCGGTGACGGTCAGCCGCACCTTTCAGGGATCATCCGTGATCGCCAGCGGGCTGTCCGGCGGCGAGGATGTCATCGTAGACGGGCAACTGTTGTTGTCGGAGGGGACTCCTGTCGCGCCGCGCGGCGCCAAAGCGGGGGCCTGACCGATGACCCTGTCGGAGCTTTGTATCCGCCGCCCGGTCATGACGGCTCTGATGACGGCTACGATCATCGCTTTCGGCGTGTTCGGCTTTCGGCTGCTGCCGGTCTCAGCCCTCCCCAAGGTGGATTTCCCGACCATCGCGGTGACCGCGACGTTGCCGGGTGCCAGCGCCGACACCATGGCGGCTTCCGTCGCCGGTCCGATCGAACGCCAGCTCTCGACCATTGCCGGTATCTCGTCGATGTCCTCGACCTCCTCGCAGGGCACCACCGCGATCATCATTCAATTTGATCTCAACCGGAACATCGACGCCGCCGCGCTGGACGTGCAGACCGCGCTGACCATCGCGCAGCGCCGGCTGCCGGTCGAGATGATCACTCCGCCGACTTTCCGGAAGGTCAATCCCTCGGAATTCGCGGTGCTGTTCATCTCACTGAGGTCGGAAACGTTGCCGCTGTCCACGGTCAACGAATATGGCGACATCACCATCGCGCAGGCGTTGTCGCAGATTCAGGGCGTCGCCCAGGTCGTGATTTTCGGCAGTCAGAAATTCGCCGTTCGCGTGCAAGCCGATCCTGAAGCCGCCGCGGCGCGCGGCCTGACGCTGGATGACATCAGGACCGCGGTCGCGCGCGCGAACTCGTCCACGCCGGTCGGCACGCTGAACGGGCCGAAACAGGACGTGGCGCTTCAGGCCTCCGGCCAGATGGCCAATGCGGCCGACTACCGGCACGTGATCGTCGCCTGGCGCAATGGTTCGCCGGTGCGGCTCGACGAGGTGGCGCGCGTCTATGACAGCGTCGAGAACGACAAGATCGCAAGCTGGTTCAACGGCACCCGCTCGATCGTTCTGGCCATCTTCAAGCAGCCGGACGCCAACACGGTAGCCGTCGTCGACGGCGTGCTGGCGAAGCTGCCAGCGTTGCGCGCGCAGATTCCG
This sequence comes from Bradyrhizobium sediminis, assembly GCF_018736085.1. Classification (NCBI taxonomy): domain Bacteria; kingdom Pseudomonadati; phylum Pseudomonadota; class Alphaproteobacteria; order Hyphomicrobiales; family Nitrobacteraceae; genus Bradyrhizobium; species Bradyrhizobium sediminis. The sequence goes on from NZ_CP076134.1 coordinate 2,890,278, forward strand.
CCGTCGGTGACGATCCAGGTCGCGATGGATCGTTCGCAGTCGATCCGGCAATCCGTCGCCGACGTCGAAGAGACCCTGCTGATCGCCATCGGCCTCGTGATCCTGGTGATCTTCCTGTTCCTGCGCTCGGCGTCCGCGACCTTTATTCCGGCATTGGCGGTGCCGATCTCGCTCTGCGGCACCTTCGCCGTCATGTATGTGCTGGACTTCTCCGTCAACAACATGACGCTGCTGGCTCTGACCTTGTCGGTCGGTTTCGTGGTCGATGACGCCATTGTCATGCTGGAAAACATCGTCCGCCACATCGAACATGGCGTGCGTCCGTTTGAGGCGGCCCTGAAGGGCGCGCGCGAGGTCGGCTTTACCATCATTTCGATCACCTTCTCGCTGATCGCGGTGTTCATTCCCGTGCTGCTGATGGGCGGCATCGTCGGCCGCGTGTTCCGCGAATTCGCGGTCACGATAGCGGTTGCGATCATGGTTTCCGGTTTCGTTTCGCTGACGCTGACGCCGATGCTGTGCGCGCGCGTGCTGAAGGCCCATGACGAGACCAGGAAACCGAACATCGTGCTGCGGGTGTTCGAGCGGATGTTCGATTCCTGGCTTCGTGCCTACGAATGGTCGCTCGACTGGGTGCTTGCCCGCAAGCCGATGATGCTGGTGGTGACGCTGGCGACGCTCGCCGGCACCGTCGCGCTCTACGTCGTCGTGCCCAAGGGATTCTTTCCCCAGGAAGACACCGGCTTTCTGTTCGGTACGACCGAAGCCGCGACCGACACGTCGTTCGAGGCCATGACGGTACGCCAGAAGGAACTGGCCGATCTGCTCAGCAAGGACCCGGCGGTACAGTACATCAACAGTACCGTGGGCGCGGGCGGCCCGAACACGACTACCAATTATGCGCGGCTGTTCATCGCGCTGAAACCGCGGAAGGAGCGGGAAGCGGCCCCGGTGGTGATGGCTCGTCTGCGCCAGAAGGCGGCCCAGGTGCCGGGGATGCAGGCGTTTTTCCAGAGCGTCCAGAACCTCAACATCGGCGGCCGGCTGTCCAAGAGCCAGTACCAGTACGCCCTGCAGAGCGGCGATACGGAATCGCTCTACCGGGTGGCGCCGGAAATGCGCGACAGGATCGCCAAGGTCCCCGGGCTGCTCGACGTCACCACCGATCTCTACATCAAGAATCCGCAAATGACCGTCGAGATCGACCGCGAGAAGGCCGCGGTCTACGGCATCACCGTCGATCACGTCCGCAACCAGCTCTATAACGCCTATGGCGGCCGGCAGATCGGCACCATCTACATGCCATCGAACGACTATCAGATCATCCTCGAGGTGCAGCCGCAGTTTCGCATCGATCCGTCGAACCTGTCCAAGCTCTACATGAAGACCGCCAACAACCAGACCATCCCGCTGGATGCGGTGGCCAAACTGGTGCCGACGGTCGGCCCGCTGCAGATCAATCACCAGGGCCAGCAGCCCGCGGTGACGGTCTCGTTCAACCTCGCGCCCGGCTATTCGCTCGGCTACGCCGTGAACGAGATTACCAAGATCGAGCAAAGCTCGAATCTTCCTGCCACCATCGCCACCGGCTTCTCCGGCACCGCGCAGGTGTTCCAGGATTCCCTGCGCGGGCAGGGGGTGCTGATCCTCGCGGCGGTGTTCGCGGCCTTCGTGATCCTCGGCATCCTCTACGAAAGCTTCATTCACCCCATCACGATCATTTCCGGCCTGCCGTCGGCCGGCATCGGCGCGATCCTGACGCTGATGGCGTTCAACATGGAACTGTCGGTCATCGCCATGATCGGCATCGTGATGCTGGTCGGCATCGTCAAGAAGAACGCCATCATGATGGTGGACTTCGCGCTGGAGCGCCGCCGAGTCGGGTTGAGCGCCGAGCACGCCATTCGCGAGGCCGCGTTGCTGCGGTTCCGCCCGATCATGATGACGACGTTCGCGGCGATCTTCGGCACGCTGCCGATCGCGATCGGCGCCGGCGCCGGCGCCGAGCTGCGCCAGCCGCTCGGCATTGCCGTGGTCGGCGGTCTCTGCGTCTCGCAGCTGCTGACGCTGTTCATCACGCCGGTGATCTACATCTACCTCGACCGGATCGACCGCCGGCTGAAGCGCCGCCTCGAACCGCAGGCGGAGGAGGGCGACAATGTCGAGCGGCCGCATGTCGCCGCGGCGGAGTAATGACGCCGGGCCGAAGATGACGCCGCACCGTGGACACGTGGCGGCCCTGATTGCCGCGAGCCTGTTCGCCGGCTTGGCTGAGCGCGTTCTCGCCGACGAGCCGATCGAAATCTTCGACGCGCACCTGCACTACAACTGGGAACCGAAGCCGTACTACCAGCTCGATGAGGTGCTGGCGCTGCTCAAGAAAAATCGCGTGACCGGTATCCTCGCCACCAGCCGCCCCAACACCGGCACCCATGCGCTGATGGATGCCAAGGCCGAGGGTCTGCAGGTGGTGCCCTTCATCAGGCCGTACCGGGTGCGTCCCGATATCCAGACCTGGTTCAAGGACCCCGTCATCTTCGAACTGGTGCAGGACGAGTTCAAGCGCGGCTATTATCGCGGCGTCGGCGAGTTTCATCTGTCGGGACAAGCTGCCGACACCGAGGTGGTCAGGGACACCGTCAACTTTGCCGTGGCAAACGATCTCTATCTGCACGCCCATGCCGATGAGGCCGCGCTGGAAATCCTGATGCGGCATAATCCCAAGGCGCGGATCATCTGGGCGCATACCGGCTTTGGCATCCCCGGCGAGCGCGTCGCCGCGATGCTGGCCAAATATCCCAAGCTGTGGGGTGAATTGTCGTACCGCAGCGGCATCACCGACGGGGCCGGGAAACTGACGCCGGAATGGCGAGCGCTGTTTGAGCGCTATCCCGACCGTTTCCTGCTCGGCTCGGATACCTGGGTCCCGGAGCGCTGGGCGAGCTACGGTGAAATCATGGCCGGGTATCGCGCCTGGCTGGCGCAATTGCCGCCCGATGTCGCCCGGCAGATCGCGCACGGCAACGCCAGGGCGTTGTTCTCAGGCCGCTAGATGTTCTCAGATCGAGAAGCTGGTGCCGCAGCCGCAGGATGCGGTGGCGTTCGGATTGACCACCCGGAACGAGGCGCCGATCAGGTCGTCGACGAAATCCACTTCGGAGCCGGCCAGGAAGGGCACCGAAGCCGGATCGACCAGCACCACGGCGCTGTCGCGCTCGATCACCAGATCATCCTCGGCCTTCGCGCGCTCGACGTCGAACTTGTACTGGAAGCCCGAGCAGCCGCCGCCTTCGACGCTGATCCGCAGCATGGCGCCGTCACCCTCGGTCTTGAGGATTTCCCCGATGCGGCGGGCGGCCCGCTCGCTGATGGTGACGGCAGTCGTCATGTGAGGTCTCCGGTCGCCGGTGCCATAGCCAATTTATTTGGTATCCGGCGCTGCCCATAGTTAAGTGCGCCGGCCACGGGAATCAAACCATTAGGGGATCAATACATCGTGTCGGTCGGAATGGCTGCTCCTCGCTCGGTCTATGCCTGCGACCCCGACCGCAGCCGCGGACGGCTGTTCGGGGAGCCGCCGAGCCAGACCCGCAGCCCGTTCCGCCGGGATTGCGACCGGGTGATCCATTCGACCGCCTTTCGCCGCCTGAAGTACAAGACCCAGGTCTTCGTGTTCCACGAAGGCGATCATTACCGCACCCGGCTGACCCACTCGCTCGAGGTCGCGCAGATCGCCCGGGCGCTGGCCCGGCAGCTCGGCCTCGACGAGGACCTCACGGAAACCCTGGCGCTGGCGCATGATCTCGGCCATCCGCCGTTTGGCCATGCCGGCGAGCGGGCGCTGGACGCCTGCCTGCAGGCCCATGGCGGGTTCGATCACAACGCGCAGACGTTGCGCGTCGTCACCGCGCTGGAACATCGTTATCCCGATTTCGACGGGCTCAACCTGACCTGGGAATCGCTGGAGGGCATCGTCAAGCACAACGGGCCGCTGACCGATCGCGGCGGCGCCGCCATCGGCCGCCATCGCGACCGCGGCGTTCCCGCAGGGATATCCGACTATGTCGGGACCCATGACCTGGAACTGTGGAGCTTTGCCTCGCTGGAGGCGCAGGTCGCGGCGATCGCCGACGATATCGCCTATGACGCCCATGATATCGACGACGGCCTGCGCGCCGGGCTGTTCGGGGTTGACGACCTCAAGGTGATGCCGCTTGCCGCAGACATGATCGCGGAGATCGCGCGGCATTATCCCGATCTCGACGACATCAGGCGCGGCGCGGAACTGGTGCGCGAACTGATCTCCTATCTGATCGGGGCCGTGGTCGCGGAAGCGCGCCGGCGTCTGGAGATCGCGCGGCCGCAATCGGTCGATGACGTCCGCAACCATGGCGACGTCTTGATCGCGTTCCCCCCCGGCGTCGCGCAGGCGGAAGCCGAGATCAAGGCGTTCCTGAAACGGGGGATGTACCGCCATCCCCGCGTCATGCGCGTGATGGGCGACGCCGAACAGATCGTATCCGAGCTGTTCGCACGCTATCAGCGCGTGCCTGGCGACCTGCCGGCGGAATGGCTGCCCGACGCTGCCGGCCACGAGACCGAAACCGAGCGCGCGCGGCGGATCGGCAACTTTATCGCCGGGATGACCGACCGCTTCGCGCTGACCGAGCATCACAGGCTTTTTGACTCGACCCCGGATTTGCGTTAGGCGGCGGCCTCAAGCCGCATGCGCGGCGCAATCCCCGGTCCAGTCACGCCCATGGTCGAATCCAGACAACCGCAGCATCTTTTCGCCAACGTGCTCGCGCGCGTCCATGCGGTTTGCGGTGCGCTCGCATCCGAAGGCGGCTGGCCCGTCAATATCGACCTGTCGCGCGTCGTGGTCGAGCCGCCGCGGGATGCTTCGCACGGTGACATGGCGACCAACGCCGCGATGGTATTGGCCAAGGAGGCGAAGGCAAAACCGAGGGATCTCGCCGAACAAATCGCCGAAAAACTACGTGCCGACGATCTGATTGCGTCCGTCGATGTCGCCGGTCCCGGCTTCATCAACCTCACCCTGAAGGCGTCGGCCTGGTCGGATGAACTGCGCACGGTGTTGCGTGAGGGGGCGTCCTACGGGCAAAGCGCGATGGGCGCGGCCGAGAAGGTCAATGTCGAATATGTCTCGGCCAATCCAACCGGGCCGATGCATGTCGGACATTGCCGCGGCGCGGTGTTCGGCGATGCCTTGTGCAGCCTGCTGCAGTTCGCGGGCTACGATGTCACCCGCGAATACTACATCAACGACGCCGGCGCCCAGGTCGACGTGCTCGCGCGTTCGGCGTTCCTGCGTTACCGCGAAGCGCTCGGCGAGAACGTCGGCGAGATTCCGGAAGGGTTGTATCCCGGCGACTATCTGAAGCCGGTCGGGCAGGCGCTGGCCGCCGAATATGGCGACAAGCTCAAGACGATGCCGGAAGACGCGTGGCTGCCCGCCGTGCGCGACAAAGCCATCGCGATGATGATGGACGAGATCAAGGGCGATCTCGCCGCGCTCAACATCCGGCATGACGTGTTCTTCTCGGAGCGGTCGCTGATCGAGAATGGCAACAACAAGGTCACGGAGACCATCGATTTTCTCCGTTCCAAGGGCGACATCTACGAAGGCCGGCTGCCGCCGCCCAAGGGTGGCGCACCGGTCGAGGACTACGAGGATCGCGAGCAGACGCTGTTCCGAGCCACCGCCTATGGCGACGACGTCGATCGTCCGCTGATGAAGTCGGACGGCAGCTATACCTATTTCGCCTCCGATATCGCCAACCACAAGAACAAGTTCGACCGCGGCTTTGCCAACCTGATCGACGTGTTCGGCGCCGATCACGGCGGCTACATCAAGCGCATGCAGGCGGCGGTGAAGGCCGTCACCGCGGGCAAGGCCATGCTGGACGTGAAGGTGGTGCAGCTGGTGAGGCTGCTGCGCCATGGCGAACCGGTGAAGATGTCGAAACGCTCCGGCGATTTCGTCACCCTGCGCGAGGTGGTCGACGAGGTCGGTTCCGACGCGGTGCGGTTCATGATGCTGTTCCGCAAGAACGACGCGGTGCTGGATTTCGACCTCGCCAAGGTGATCGAGCAGTCCAAGGACAATGCGGTGTTCTATGTCCAGTACGGCCATGCCCGCGGGCATTCGATCTTCAAGAACGCCCGCGAGACGATCCCCGGCCTGCCGGAAGATACGCGCGCGCGCGCCGCGTTCCTGGATGATGCGGCGGTGGAACGGCTGACGGACCCCGCGGAACTCAGCCTGCTCAGGCTGCTGGCGCTCTATCCCCGCATGATCGAGGCCGCGGCGGTCGCGCATGAACCGCACCGAATCGCGTTTTACCTGTATGATCTTGCCAGCGAATTTCACGCACTATGGACGAGGGGCCGGGATTTGCCCTATTTACGCTTCATTATCAATAATGATGCAGAGATCACAAAGGCGCGGCTGGCGTTGGTCCAGGGCGTCGTCTCGGTCCTGGCATCTGGGCTCGCCGTTCTCGGCGTCCATGCTCCGGACGAGATGCGGTAGGCGGGACGCGAAGCCCCTCACATGGGGATCTGTGAGGGCATCCGGCAAGGGCTGGTTCGTTCGTACCTGGTTCGTTTGTAAGGGCGGGTTGGCAGCTTTCCCGAAGGGGACGCATCATCACGATGGCTGATCGATATCAGGACAGACCTTTTCCGGCGGGCGATGACTACGATCGCAGCGCAGACCCGCACGCGCAGCCGCCGAGGGCCGAGAGCGATCCGCTGGCCGAGCTGGCGCGGCTGATCGGCCAGACCGACCCGTTCGCGATGGGCAGGGCCAATCAGCCGGTGCAGCCGCGTGGCGTCGAGCGCGCGCAGTATCAGCCGCCGGCGCCTGCCGGCGATGAGCCTCCCGCGGGCCCGCCGCCGTGGATGCGGCGCGCCACCCCGCAGCCGGCTCCAGTCCCAACTCCAGCTCCGGCCCCGCAGGAAGATTACGCCGAAGATTACCCGAGCACCGTGCATCCGCTGCATCGCTACGCAGCCCAGCCAGCCGCGCCGGAACCGGACTATCACCAGGCGCCATCCTACGCCGAAGCCGACTACCAGCCCGATCCGTCGCGCTATGACGATGCGCTGTACGGTCAGCCCGACCCCGGCGCACAGCAATCCCAGCACGATCCGGCCTATGCCGACGATGCCTATGGCTATCAGGACGGGTACGACGACGGCCTCGAAGAGGAGCCGGTCCGGAAGCGCGGCGGCGGCATGGTCACCGTTGCGGTGGTGCTTGCGCTGGCCGTAGTCGGGACGGGCGCTGCCTTTGCCTATCGTACCTATGTCGGATCGCCCCGCAGCGGCGAGCCGCCGATCATCAAGGCCGACAACAGCCCGACCAAGATCGTGCCGGCCCCATCGGACGGCACCGCCAAGGTGCCGGACCGCATGGCGACCGGCGATGGCGCCGAAAAGATCGTTCCGCGCGAGGAGGCCCCGGTCGACGTCAATCGATCCGGCCCGCGCGTGGTGTTTCCGCCGCTGAACCCGAATAGCAGTCCGCCGCCGGTCGCGAGCGTCACCCCCACCGGCCCGCCGCCTGCGGGCACCGGCAACGGCACGCTGTCGAGCAGCGAGCCGCGCAAAATCAAGACGCTGGCCGTCCGCGGCGATCAGGCCGATGCAGCCGCGGTGCCGGTCAATGCGCCGCCGCCGGCCAAACCGGCTGCCGCGCCCAAGGCGGCTGCGACGGCACCGCCGGCCACGCGAAATCCGCCATCGTCGGCCAATGCCAGTGCCAATGCGCCGCTGTCGTTGACGCCGCAGGGCGGTCCGTCGGCTCCAGGCCCCGGAACCCGGGTTGCGGCCACCAATCCCGTGCAGACCGCGCCCAGCGGTGGCGGGGGATACATGGTCCAGGTCGCCTCGCAGAAGAACGAGGCGGACGCGCAGGCCTCCTACCGGGCGCTGCAGAGCAAGTATTCCTCCGTGCTCGGATCGCGTTCGCCGGTGATCAGGCGTGCCGACCTCGGCGACAAGGGCGTTTATTACCGCGCCATGATCGGTCCTTTCGGGTCCGCGGATGAAGCGTCGCATTTCTGCGGCAACCTGAAGACTGCCGGCGGGCAGTGCGTCGTCCAAAGGAATTAACGGCCGTTTCCTTGACCCCTGGAGGGCGCGCGGGCTAATCGGCCCCATGGGCAGCCGCGCATTCATCACTGGCGTATCCGGATTGGAACTCAGCGCCGCCGAGCGCGAATTCATCCGCGAGGAGCGGCCATGGGGCTTTATTCTGTTCAAGCGGAATATTGAGACGCCCGCACAAGTCGCTCAGCTTGTTCAGGAGTTGCGAAATGCCATCGGTAGCGCGGAGGCGCCGGTCCTGATCGATCAGGAAGGCGGTCGGGTCCAGCGCCTGGGGCCGCCGCACTGGCCGGTCTATCCGCCCGGGGCCGTCTTCGGGGCGCTGTACGACCTCGATCGCGCGGCCGGCCTGTCCGCGGCCCGCCTGAGTGCCCGGCTGATCGCAGCCGACCTCTTGGAACTCGGGATTACCGTCGATTGCCTGCCGCTGGCGGACGTCCCGGTTGAAGGCGCCGATGCGGTCATCGGCAACCGGGCCTATGGCACCGAGCCGGCCAAGGTCGCCGCGATCGCCCGCGCCGTGACCGAGGGGCTGGAGCAGGGCGGCGTCTTGCCGGTTCTCAAGCACATTCCCGGCCATGGACGGGCCACCGCAGACACCCATTTCAGGCTCCCGGAGGTCGATACGCCCAGGGGGGAGCTGGAACGGACCGATTTCGCCGCATTCCAATCGCTGGCGGACCTGCCGATGGCCATGACCGCACATGTTGTGTTTAGCGCGCTGGACCCCGCCCATCCGGCGACGACTTCTGCGACAATCATCGAACAAGTGATTCGCGGCGTGATCGGGTTCCAGGGTTTGTTGATGAGTGATGACGTGTCCATGAACGCTTTGGCCGGATCGATTGCCGAGCGGACCCGGGACATCGTCGCCGCAGGCTGCGACATGGTTCTGCATTGTAACGGCAAGCTCGACGAAATGCGCGAGGTCGCCCGTGAGACGCCTGAATTGTCGGGTAAGGCGCTGGAGCGCGCCGGCCGGGCACTGGCGTCGCGCAGGGCGCCGCAGCCGCTGGACCGGCTGGCGGCACGGGCTGAACTGGACGCATTGATCAATCGGGCAGGGATGGCGGGCGCATGAGCGCGGAAATTCTATCGTTTGAAACCGGACGGCCGGCCGAACTCGCCGACGACGAGCCGTCGCTGGTCGTCGATGTCGAGGGCTATGAGGGGCCGCTCGATCTGCTGCTGGCGCTGGCGCGGCAGCAGAAGGTCGACCTGCACAAGATCTCCATTCTGGCGCTGGCCGACCAGTATCTGGTGTTCATCGAGGCGGCCCGGAAAATCCGCTTGGAGCTTGCCGCCGACTATCTGGTGATGGCGGCGTGGCTGGCATTTCTGAAATCGCGGCTGCTGCTGCCCGAACCCGCCACTGCGGATGGGCCGAGCGCCGAGGAAATGGCAACTGCGCTCGCCAACCGGCTGCGCCGGCTCGAGGCCATTCGCGAAGCCTCGAACCGGCTGATGAACCGCCCGCAATTGATGCGGGACATCTTTCCGCGGGGAAGCCCGGAATCGATCGCGGAAATCAGGCACCCCAAGTTTACCGCGACGCTGTTCGACCTGCTCACCGCCTACGCCGCGCAGCGCCAGCAGCGGGTGCTGGCGACGGTGCATCTGGCCAAGCGCACGGTGTGGTCGCTGGCGGAGGCGCGCGCGTCGCTGGAGCGCCTGGTCGGGATGGCCGAGGACTGGAGCTGCCTCGACGAATATTTGCTCAATTACGTCGTTGATCCCTCGCAAAAGGCCACGGTCTTTGCGTCCAGCTTTGCAGCGGCACTGGAACTGGTCCGGGAAGGCGAGATGGAACTGCACCAGAAGGAGGCGTTCGCGCCTTTGTTTTTTCGAAAGCGTCCGCCGCAACCAGTATCCGACGCGATGACCGCGCCGGATCTGCCGGCTGAGTAAGTGGAAGAAGGAGACCGAGCCATGGCAAGCCTGGCGGAAAAACGCGTAGCGGATGCCGAGGAGCCTTCTATGGACCCGCAAGCGCGCCCCGAGGAACTGCGGTTGCTCGAAGCGCTGCTGTTCGCCTCCTCCGAACCGCTCGATCAGGCTGCACTTGCCAAGCGGATGCCCGACGGCGTCGACATCAAGACGGCGCTGGCGCAGCTGCAGGCGGACTACGCCCCGCGCGGCGTCAATCTGGTTCGCGTCGCCAACAAATGGACCTTCCGCACCGCCGGCGATCTGTCCTGGCTGATGACGCGGGAGAGCACTGAGACGCGGCGGCTGTCGCGTGCGGCGATCGAAATGCTGGCGATCATCGCCTACCACCAGCCGGTGACGCGCGCGGAGATCGAGGAAATCCGCGGCGTGATCACCTCCAAGGGGACGCTGGATGTCCTGCTGGAGACCGGCTGGATCAGGCCGCGTGGCCGTCGCAAGACGCCGGGACGTCCGCTGACCTTCGGCACCACCGAGGCCTTCCTGTCCCAGTTCAGCCTGGAGGCGCTGGGCGATCTGCCGGGCCTCGAGGAGTTGAAGGGCACGGGCCTGCTGGATTCGCGGCTGCCTTCCGGATTCAGCGTTCCGACGCCGTCGGACGACCCTACCTTGCGCGATGACGAGGATCCGCTCGAGGTCGGCGATCTGGAACTGGCGCTGGCGCCGGCGGTCGAGCCGGAACAGGGCGGCGAAGGCTAGCGCCGGCCGGAAGGCTGCGACAGGTCGGCGTCGACGCGCCGTGCCGGTTAACGGTAGTGCGTTAACGCCGATTTGACGCGGCTTAAGTCCTTGTTTTTGACACCTCCTGAGCCTACTTTCCGGACAGATTGGGCCGGGTCGCCGGCCGCGTGTTTGGAGGGATGCAGGATGGGTTCGCTTAGCATTTGGCACTGGATCGTGGTGATCGCAGTCGTCCTGCTGCTGTTTGGTCGCGGCAAGATTTCGGACCTGATGGGCGACGTCGCACAGGGCATCAAGGCCTTCAAGAAGGGCATGCAGGACGATGACAAGACGGCTGAAAAGCCGGCCGAGCCCGTGAAGACGATCGATCACAATGCCGCGCCGTCGGCGGCACGCACGGATGTCGGCAGCAAGGCTGTCTGAGCAGGAAGCCGGTTGCAGAAGGACGCGGGCGGCCCCAATCTTGGCTACAGGGATTGGGGCGGGAATGCCTCGCGTGAGCGGAATTTTTCATGTTCGACATCGGGTGGAGTGAACTGGTCGTCATCGGCATTGTCGCGCTGATCGCGATCGGCCCGAAGGAACTGCCGGGCGTGCTTCGCATGGTCGGACAATGGATGGGCAAGGCGCGCAAGATGGCCTCTGAATTCCAGGGCCAGTTCCAGGAAGCCATGCGCGAGGCCGAAATGGCCGACCTCAAGAAGTCCTTCGACGAGGTCAAGGACGCCGCCACCGGCTTCACCACCGACAACGTCATGACCTCGCTGCAGAAGGACGTCGGCGACGCTCTCAAGATCGACGACATCGACAAGCCGGCGGCGATCGAACCGCCGGTGACGTCGGATGCCGACGTACCGGTGCCGCCGACGCCGCAGAGCTTTGTCGAGGCGGACGCCCACACCGCGGCAGCCGAGCCGCTCGTGATTGCCCGCGAGGCGTCGCCGGAGCCGGAGCGTCTGGGTATCATGCCTGAAGATGCCGACGTCCTGAAGGACGCCAAAGCGTCATGAGCGCCGAAGACATCGAGGCCAGCAAAGCGCCGCTGATGGATCACCTGATCGAGCTGCGCTCGCGGCTGATCAAGGCGCTGCTCGGATTCGGCATCGCCTTCATCTTCTGCTTCTTCTTCGCCAAGCAGATCTACAACGTGCTGGTGTGGCCGTTCGTCTGGGTGGCGGGGCCGGAAAATTCGAAATTCATCTACACGGCGTTGCTGGAATATTTCCTGACCCAGCTGAAGCTGGCGCTGTTCGGCGCAGGCTTCATCTCGTTTCCGATCGTGGCGACGCAGATCTACAAATTCGTGGCGCCCGGCCTCTACAAGCACGAGCGCGGCGCGTTCCTGCCGTATCTGATCGCGACGCCGTTCTTCTTCGTGCTGGGATCGATGCTGGTGTATTTCGTGGTGCTGCCGATGCTGGTGCGGTTCTCGCTCGGCATGCAGCAGGTCGGCGGCTCCGAAACCGCGCAGATCCAGTTGCTGCCGAAGGTCGGCGAATATCTGTCGCTGATGATGTCGCTGGTCTTCGCGTTCGGGGTGGCGTTCCAGTTGCCGGTAATCCTGACGCTGCTCGGCCGGATCGGCATCATCACCTCGAAGCAATTGCGCGAGAAACGCCGCTACTTCATCGTCATCGCCTTCGTCATCGCCGCCATCCTGACGCCGCCCGACGTCATCAGCCAGGCCTCGCTCGCGATCCCCCTGATGGTGCTGTATGAGGGTTCGATCATCGCGGTCGCCATGGTGGAAAAGCGCGCCGCCGCCGCCAAGACCGCCGCCGGTACGCCGCCGTCGGCGAGCCCGCCGCCGCCCGAGGCCAATCCGGCGGAGTAGGGATTTACAGCCCTGTTTCCTCTATCGTCGCGTCGCGCTGGCCATGATTCGTCATGCCCGGGCTTGACCCGGGCATCCACGACTTGTTCTAAGGCAGCAAAGACGTGGATGGCCGGAACAAGTCCGGCCATGACGGGAAAACTGCCATGCACGACATCAAATCGATCCGCGACAACGCCACCGCTTTCGACGCCGCGCTGAAGCGGCGGGGACTGGGGCCGCTGTCGCCGTCGCTGCTGGCGATCGACGAAAGGCGCCGCGCGGCGATCCTCAAATCGGAGCAGGCGCAGGCGCGGCGCAATTCGGCCTCGAAGGAAATCGGTGAAGCCAAGAAGGCCAAGGATGAGGCTCGCGCCGGGGCGCTGATGGCTGAGGTCGCCGAGCTCAAGACCACCATGCCGGAACTCGAATTGGCTGCGAAGGCAGCAGACGACGAACTCGCCAGGGAGCTTGCCGCAATACCGAACCTGCCGGCGGACGACGTCCCCGAGGGCGCCGACGAGCACGGCAACGTGCAGCGTCATTTGTTCGGCGCGGTGCGCAATTATGCGTTCGCGCCGAAGCCGCATGACGATCTCGGCGGCGCGCTCGGCTACATGGATTTCGAGGCGGCGGCGAAGCTTTCCGGCGCGCGCTTCGTGGTGCTGAAAAAGGGCCTCGCCCGGCTCGAGCGCGCGATCGGGCAGTTCATGCTCGATCTCCACACGGGCGAGCACGGCTACACCGAAGTCAATCCGCCCCTGCTGGTGCGGGATCACGTGATGTTCGGCACGGGGCAGTTGCCGAAGTTTGAAGACGATCAGTTCTGGGCTGTCAAAGGCGAGTTGCTGACAGCGGGCGACGCAGAGGCCGTGGACAAACTGAGGAGCGAACGTCTCGGGCTCATCCCGACCGCCGAAGTGCCGCTCACCAATCTTGTCCGCGAATCCATTCTCGACGACAAGGAATTGCCGATGCGCCTGACGGCGCTGACGCCGTGCTTCCGCGCCGAGGCCGGCGCCGCCGGCCGTGACACCCGCGGCATGATCCGCCAGCATCAATTTACGAAAGTCGAGCTGGTCTCGATCGCAACACCAGAGAACGGCAAGGACGAGCACGAGCGCATGCTGGCCTGCGCCGAGGAAGTGCTGCGGCGGCTCGACCTGCATTACCGCGTGATGACGCTCTGTGCCGGCGACATGGGCTTTTCGGCGCAGAAGACCTACGACATCGAGGTCTGGATGCCCGGGCAGGGCGAGGGCGGCGCTTACCGCGAAATCTCGAGCTGCTCGCTGTGTGGCGATTTCCAGGCCCGCCGCATGGACGCCCGCTATCGCGGGGCGGACGGCAAGCCGCGCTTCGTGCATACGCTGAACGGCTCCGGCACCGCGGTCGGCCGCGCGCTGATCGCGGTGATGGAAACCTACCAGCAGGAAGACGGTTCGATCGCCGTGCCCGAGGTGCTGCAGCCCTATATGGGCGGGCTGAAGGTCATCGCGCGCGATCGGTAGTACCGGTTTATTGGCCACAATCCGCGCGCCCGCTGTTGCCTGCGCGGCGGCGCCGGATATCTTCGTTTCAGCCGGCGGCGAGCCTCCGAAGGAAACGAACACCGACAATGGCGTTGCATCGCGACATCTTCTGGGTTGGCCGGCAGTGGGCCGTCACCGGCTATGGGGTGCAGGCGGTCGATCCGAAGCTGAAGGGCCAGTTCGATATCGAGGTCTCCAGGCTATGGGAAGACGGCCTTGCCGAGAGCCTGCATCGCGATGGATGGCTCAATCGCGAGGATTTCGACAAGGCGCTTTCGGCGGCGCGGGCGCGATATCCGGAGCCGCCGCGAAAGGTCGCGCCGCCACTGCCGCCTGCGCCACTTGCTCCGCCCGCGTCATCCGGACCAGCTACGTCGCTTGCGCCGCCTGAGCCGAGTACTTCGCGCGTGATGGAAAGCGCCCCGGCTGAACCGCCGAAACCCGTGGTTCAGGAATTTGCCATGCGGGTCCAGGGCTGGCCGGCGAAATTCGTGCGCCCGTGGCGCGCGCGTGTCCGGCGGTAGCGGTGTTTGGCCCGCGGCATTGGCGGCCTGAAAATTAACCGGCAATTTGAATTGCAGTGTCGCACGGCCAGCATCAATCCGTTCACCCTGCTCATTCATGTTTGGAACCTGCGCGGCTTTGACCTCGGCATGCACGGCTGGAAGGGCTATCCTTGGTTGTAATGTGGCTAGATCATCGCGGGGGGCGTGCATGCCCGAATACCAGCCGGTATCGTCATCGCTCATTTGGGCCGAACGGCCACGCTGCCCGAATTGCCGGCATGACCGCATGCTGCCGTCAAAGTTCGAGGCGAGCCACCACCGCTTTGAGTGCCAGAATTGCGGTCACGTCGAAATGATGGTGGTCGAGAGCGACCCCATGACCTCAGGCGCGCTCGGCTGGCTTGCCGGTGAACTGAAGCCACCAACCTGAGGTGCTGCGCGACCTCGCGTTGCCTGCTCGATCACGCCCTCGATGCCTCAAAAAACGCGGCAGGAGGGCAATTTCGCCTGCATTTTTCCGGGTTTGCCTCAGTGGCGATAGCCGGATAAAGACTGCGCAAGCGTTATGGAATCGACGCAGGAGGCGACCAGGCGGATGCGAATTCTCTGCACCAATGACGACGGCATCCATGCCCCCGGCCTGAAAATCGTCGAGGAGATCGCCCGTGCGCTGTCGGACGACGTCTGGGTGGTGGCGCCGGAGCTGGACCAGTCAGGTGTCTCGCATTCGCTTTCTCTGAACGATCCGTTGCGGCTGCGCGAGGTCGGCCCGCGGCACTTCGCGGTGCGGGGAACGCCGACGGACTGCGTGATCATGGGCGCACGCCACATCCTCGGTACGACCATGCCGGATCTGGTGCTGTCGGGCGTCAACAAGGGCCGCAACGTCGCCGAAGACGTCGTCTATTCCGGCACTATCGCCGGCGCGCTGGAAGGCACCATTCTCGGACTGCCGTCGTTTGCGCTGTCGCAGGAATTCAGCCTGGAGACCCGCAATGCGCCGCTCTGGGAGACGGCGCTGAAATTCGGCCCGCAAATCCTGCGCAAGGTCATCGCCGCCGGCGTTCCCAGGAACACCGTGATCAACGTCAACTTTCCCGCCTGCGCGCCCGAGCAGGTTGCGGGCGTGCGCGTGACGCGGCAGGGCAAGCGCAACCTCGGCTTTCTCAAAGTCGACAAGCGCCACGACGGCCGCGGCAATCCTTACTTCTGGATCGGCTTCGAACGTGCGGCGATGATGGACACGCCGGCCGAAGGCACCGACCTTGCCGCGCTGGCGGCGCGCTATGTTTCGGTGACGCCGCTGCGGCTCGACCGCACCGACGAAGCCTTCTCGGAGGCGCTGACGGCGACGCTGAAATAGGCGCGACCAAACACAGCCTCATCCCCCGCGAAGGCGAAGGCGGGGGATCCAGTACGCCGCGGCTTCACGGTTCCATGACTGCGTCTTTGTGCGGGGAGAGCCGCGCTAAACCGTCGCGCTCTTCAGCGCGGTGTCGATCATCTTCGCCAGTGTTTCGAGCTGGAACGGCTTCTGCAGCGCGGGGCGGTCCCGATATTCCTGCGGAAGACCCGAAGAGCCATAGCCGGTCGCGAAGATGAACGGGCGGTTGCGTGCCTGGATCAATTCGGCAACCGGCGAAATCACCTTGCCGTTGACGTTGACATCGAGAATGGCGAGGTCGAATTCGGTGCATTGGGCCAGCCTGATCGCCTCGTTGATCTCGCCGGCCTCAGCCGCGACGCTGTAGCCCAGTTCCGCCAGCATGTCGGCGACCATCATCCTGATCATGACCTCGTCCTCGACGAGAAACACTGAACCGCCTCGCGGCCGCGTCGCAGTCATGATGACGTCCTTGCCCATCCCATTGGTAAAGATCGCAAATAGCGCTATCAGGCGCAACGTTAAAGTGCACCGGTACGCTACACGCGCCGTTGCGAGCGAGCGGCAAGATTGCCCGATCCCATAACGCGAGGCAGGACACCGGGTTCCGTTGTATGGAACCTGGATAAGATATTCTGCATTCTTTGATTCAAACTGTTCGGCCGGGCGCGCTAGGGTGCCTCGGCGGAGCTTGCGAGACCGAGATGCCTGCCGTTCAAAACCCACCCGAAAAAATGATGTTTCAGCTCAACCTGCGGCGGCGCGGGATCAGCGACCAGGCGGTGCTGCGCGCCATGGAGGAGATTCCGCGCGACGCGTTCGTGGCGCCGGCCGATCGCGCTGATGCCTACCGCGACAGCGCGCTCGGCATTGCCTGCGGACAGACCATCAGCCAGCCCTTCGTAGTGGCCTATATGACCGAGCAGTTGCAGCCGCAGAAGCATCATCGCGTGCTGGAGATCGGCACCGGCTCCGGTTACCAGGCCGCCATCCTGGCGCGGCTCTGCGGCCACGTCCTGTCGATCGAGCGTTACCGGACGCTTGCCGACAGCGCCCGGGCGCGGCTTGAGAAGGTGGGATGCGACAATGTCGAGGTCATGCTGGGGGACGGCTTCGACATCCCGGCCGGCGGCGGCGATTTCGACCGCATCATCGTCACCGCCGCGATAGAGCAAATCCCCGAAAGCCTGACGCAGCGGCTCGAGCCCGGCGGTATCCTGATCGCGCCGGTCGGGCCGCATCAGGGCGTCCAGACCCTGGTCCGCTTGGTCAGGACCGAGGCCGGTTTTGAGCGCAAGGAGCTGGTGGACGTGCGTTTCGTGCCGGCGCTGCCGGGCATCGCCCGGGAACTGTAGAAATCCGGATTGGCTGTTCCGCCAACGTCTTATTCCCAGGGTTAAGCGGTTGTTTACTGGGGAGGTGTTTACTCAAAACAGTAATTTGTTGCGTACGAGTGAGTAACCATGTCCCGTGTCGTCGAGTTGCTTTGCTCGCGTCGCGTGCCGCACGTCGCGGCGCTGGCGCTGATGTCATTTGGTTTCGCCGGCTGCAGCGCCGACATGTCGACGCGGCTTTCGCAGAGCTCATATTCCAATCCCTTTGCATCCCAACCGGAAGCCACAGGCTCCGTGCGGACCCCCGCGGTCGAGCGCCGCGAACTGCCGCAATACACCCGCCCGCATTCGCAATACCAGTCGCAGCCATTGCCGCCGCCGATCGCGGCGCCGCAGTCCTATCCGGCCGCGAACGCCGGCGTGTCCGGAGGAGGGCGTGGATTGGCCTCTTACGCTCCGCCCGCCCATCCGCCGCTCGAGACCACGGGCACCGTGCCGCGCTCGGTCGCGGCGACCCGTGCTCCGGCGCAGGGCGGGACCACCATCATCGTCGGCACCAGCGATACGCTCGATACGTTGTCGCGGCGCTACAACGTATCGTCCGCCGCGATCCTGCAGGCCAACGGCTACAAGGGGCCGCGCGCGCTGTCGCCGGGCCAGCAACTGATCATTCCGCGTCCGACCAACGCCGCTGCCGCGCCCGCATTGGCGGCGCCGGCCAGCAAGCCCGTGGCTGCTGCGCCGTCGGTTCATGTCGTCAATCGCGGCGACACCCTGCTCAGCATCGCGCGCCGCAACCATGTGCCAGTGGCGGAGCTGGCAAGGGCCAATAGCCTGGATGCTAGCGCGAAGCTCAAACTCGGTCAGAAGCTCACGGTGCCCGGTGCAAAGACCGCGGCTGCTGCACCCGCTGCGCAGCCGTTGGCTCAGCCCGCCGCAGCGTTGACGGCGCCCGCTACCCGAACGGCTGCCCTGGCCGGTTCGCCTCCGCAGAGCGCGCGGCTCGCCCAGGCTACCACGAAGGTGGAGGAATCTCCGGCGACGGCCGAGGCTCCGGTCAAGGCCAGTGAAGCCACCGGCGCGTTGCCGACCTTCCGCTGGCCGGTGCGTGGCAAGGTGATCACCAGCTATGGCGCCAAGACCAACGGCAAGTCGAACGATGGCATCAACCTGGCGGTGCCGGAAGGCACGCCGGTGAAGGCGGCAGAGGACGGCGTCGTTGCCTATTCAGGAAACGAACTCAAGGGTTACGGCAATCTGGTTCTGGTTCGGCACTCCAACGGTTACGTCACCGCATATGCCCATGCGAGTGAACTGCTGGTGAAGCGCGGCGACACCGTCAAGCGCGGCCAGATCATTGCCAAGTCGGGTCAATCGGGCGAGGTGGGGTCGCCGCAGCTCCACTTCGAGATCCGCAAGGGATCTTCTCCGGTTGACCCGCTGCAATTCCTCAACGGGGCGTGAAGCCGCGCTGCGAGGCATGGTTAGTCCATACCTTTGACTCCGATCGCCCGGCATCGCCGGGCGATCCCGCCTTCCGGCGCAGTTGCGATTGAATCGCGTGAGGTGGCTGCCGTCGTCTCTCCCGGCTGCGCACCTGACCAAGGTGTACATTGTCGCCTCGGTCGGCTATTTCCTCCAGACGTTTTTGTCGGAATGGATTTCAGGACGTTCGGTTTGCGTTGCACGCAGCAAATCGTGCCTGGCGCCCCGCGTGAGACCATGCTGCGCGACGTAAAATGATCTGGCGGACCACCAAGGCAACCGTCGCGACCTGGTTCGGTTTCGTCCTGATGTGCCTCGGCATGTTCATGGCGATCCTGGACATTCAGGTCGTCGCGACGTCACTGCCGACGATCCAGGATGCGCTGGCGATATCGCCCGACGCGATGAGCTGGATTCAGACCGCCTATCTGATCGCGGAAATCACCGCGATTCCGCTGACGGGCTGGCTGACGCGGGTGCTCACCTTGCGCTGGCTGTTCGTTCTCGCCATCTTCGTGTTCACGCTGACATCGGTCGGCTGCGCCTTCAGCAACACCTTCGCGTCCCTCGTCACCTTCCGCATCTTTCAGGGGTTTTCCGGAGGGACGCTGATCCCTGCGGTGTTCTCCGGCATCTTCCTGTTGTTTCCGGCGCGCGCCCACCCGTTCGCGGGTACCATCGCCGGCATCATGGCCGTGCTTGCGCCCACGGTTGGACCGGTGGTCGGCGGCTGGATCACGCACCATTATTCCTGGCCCTGGCTGTTTCTGGTCAACGTCGTCCCCGGTGTCATCGCCGTGATCGCGACGCCATTCCTGCTGCCGCGCGGCAGGCCGCGGCTGAACAGTCTGAAGAATTTCGACGGGCTCTCGCTGGCACTGATGGCGGTGGCCTTGGCGAGCCTGGAGATCGGTTTGAAGCAGGCGCCGCAACAGGGCTGGTTCTCCACGGTCTGCTTCGGCCTGTTCGCGCTGTGCGCGGTCGCGACGGCCCTGTTTGCGGTCAGAACACTGAAGGCGGTGCAGCCGGTGGTGGAACTTGCAACGCTGAGGGTGCGGCCCTTTGCGGTCGGCTGCGTGCTGAGCTTTTGCCTCGGCGTCGGGTTGTTCGGCGTGGTCTATCTGATGCCGGTATTTCTCGCTTATGTCCGGCAGCACGATGCGCTGCAGATCGGCTCGATCATGCTGGTCACGGGAGCGGCCCAGCTGGTGGCCGCGCCGATTGCGGGCGCGCTGGAGAGCCGGCTCGACCCGCGCTGGCTGTCGGCGTTCGGATTCAGTCTGTTCGCCGTCGGACTGGGCTTGAGCGCGTTCGAAAGCCGCACCGCTGATTTCGACGAGATGTTCTGGCCCCAGGTCCTGCGCGGCTTCGCCGCGATGTTCTGCCTGCTGCCGCCGACGCGGATGGCGCTGGAGACCTTGCCGCACAAGCAGGTGCCGGACGCCAGCGGCCTGTTCAATATGATGCGAAATCTCGGCGGCGCGGTCGGCATCGCGCTGATCGATACCATCCTCTATGGACGCACGTCGGGACATGCCGAAGCCATCCGCCAGCGCCTGATCGCGGGCGATGCGACCGCCGCGCAGGCGATCGGGCTCGACCGGATCCCTCCCGATCTATCGGAGGCTCGTTCCATGATCGAGCAGGCCGCGCTTGCCACCAGCGCCAACGAAGCCTGGGCACTGCTGGCCTCGGTCGTGTTGCTCGGCCTGCTGCTGATTCCGCTGGCGAAGCCGCTGCGCGCGGACGCCGCCGGCGGCTGATGCGATCAGTTCGGCTTGAGCCTGACCCCGAGCCGTCCCGCCAATTCCTGCGTGAACTGCCAGGCGACGCGGCCGGAGCGCGAGCCGCGCGTGGTCGACCATTCCAGCGCCTCGCGCTCGAGTTCTTCCTCGGCGAGCTTGATGCCGAAATGGCCGCAATAGCCCTTCACCATGGCAAGGTACTCATCCTGGCTGCAGCGATGAAAGCCGAGCCAAAGACCGAACCGGTCCGACAGCGAGACCTTCTCCTCGACCGCTTCGCCGGGATTGATGGCGGTCGAGCGTTCGTTCTCGATCATCTCGCGCGCCAGGAGATGCCGGCGGTTGGAGGTCGCGTACAGGATCACGTTATCGGGGCGGCCCTCGATGCCGCCCTCCAGCACCGCCTTTAGCGACTTGTAGGAGGCATCGTTGCCGTCGAACGACAGGTCGTCGCAGAACACGATGAAGCGGAATTCGGAGCTGCGCAGCATGTCCATCAGCGCCGGCAGGCTTTCGATGTCCTCGCGGTGGATCTCGATCAGCTTCAGGCGTGCCGCTGGCTTGCGGCTGACGTTAAGGCTGGCATGCGCCGCCTTCACCAGCGACGATTTGCCCATGCCGCGTGCGCCCCACAACAGGGCGTTGTTGGCAGGCAGGCCGTCGGCGAAGCGCTCGGTGTTCTCGATCAGGATATCGCGCATCCGGTCGATGCCCTTGAGCAGCCCGAGATCGACCCGGCTGACGCGTGGCACCGGCGCCAGCCGGCCGTTCGGGTGCCAGACGAAGGCGTCGGCGCTGGCAAACGAGTCGGCGGGCTCCGCGGCCGGCGATGCCGCGGACAGGTGGGAGGCAATGGCCTCCAGCGCGCGCGCGATCCGCGCCGCACTATCGTTCTCGGGCGCGGCGGCCGGACGTTTTGTCGCGGCTCTAACGGGCTTGCGCGCAGCCGCCCTGGAGGCGGCCCGGGGCCCGGTTTTTCTGGCTTTTTTCGACATTTGTGAAGTTCCTGATCCTGCAGCCATATCGGCCCTTTGAGCGTCCCGCAAGCGGTGTAAATGAGGGGGCTGGCAGCGTTGCAATTGGGGCGCTGGTCGCTATAGTCCGCGCGAATTTGCCCGAACCGGCCTGACGCCGATGGGTTGCCGGTTTACCCCCGTTTCACGAGGATTGTCCGAATGCTGATTACTCCTGCGTTTGCCCAGGCCGCGGCCGGTGGCGATACCAACAGCATGTTGATGTCGTTGCTGCCGTTCGCGCTGATCTTCGTGATCATGTATTTCCTTATTCTGCGGCCGCAGCAGAAGAAGGTGAAAGAGCACGCCGAGCTGGTGAAGAACATCCGCCGCGGCGACACCGTCGTCACTTCGGGCGGCCTCGTCGGCAAGGTGACGAAAGTGGTCGACGACGACCAGATCGAATTCGAGATCTCCGACGGCGTGCGCGTGCGGCAAATGCGGCAGATGATTTCGGGCGTGCGCGCCAAGGGCGAGCCGGCGAAGGAAAAGGCTGATACCGCCAAGGACGAGACGTCCGCGAGCTAGCTTTTTGCGCGCCGCTTTTCCCCAGATCTGACGGGTCAACTCGATGTTGTATTTCACGCGGTGGAAGGCGCTGGCGATCATCCTCACGGCGCTGGTGGTGTGCCTCTGCGCCGTTCCGAACTTCTTCCCCGAAGCCAAGGTCAAGACCTGGCCAAAATGGGCCCAGCGCCATCTCGTGCTCGGCCTCGACCTGCAGGGCGGCTCGCACATCCTGCTCGAGGTCGATTCCAACTCGGTCAAGAAGGACAAGCTCGACCAGGTTCGCGACGACGTCCGCCGGGCGCTGCGCGAAGCCAAGATCCCCTATACCGGGCTCGCCGTGCGCAATGACAATGTCGAAGTGCGCATCACCAAGGACACCGATCTGCAAAATGCGCTGACCAAGCTACGCGAGCTGTCGCAGCCGCTCGGCGGCTTGCTCGGCTCCAGCGGCCAGCGCAGCCTTGAGGTCAGCGATGCCGGCTCCGGGCTGATCCGACTCAACGTGCCGCAGGCCGCGATCACCGAACGCGTCCGCCAGTCGGTCGAACAGTCGATCCAGATCGTCGAACGTCGTGTCAACGAACTCGGCACCGTCGAGCCGCTGATCCAGCGCCAGGGGGTCGACCGCATTCTGGTGCAGGTGCCGGGCCTGCAGGATCCGACCCGACTGAAGGAACTGCTCGGCAAGACCGCCAAGATGGAATTCCGGATGGTCGATCTCACGGTGCCGCCCGACCAGGCGGCTAGCGGCCGTGTGCCGCCCGATTCGGAATTGCTGCCGAGCGCCGAAGCGTCGGGCGCGCCCCAGGTCATCAAGAAGCAAGTTCTGGTCTCGGGCGGCGATCTCACCGACGCCCAGCCGGGATTCGACCAGCGCAACGGCCAGCCGATCGTGTCGTTCAAATTCAACACATCGGGCTCGCGCAAATTCGCACAGGCGACGACGGAACACGTCAAGGAACCGTTCGCGATTGTTCTCGACGGCAAGGTGATCTCGGCGCCCGTCATCCAGGAGCCGATCACCGGCGGACAGGGACAAATTTCCGGCAATTTCACCGTTCAGCAGGCCAACGATCTGGCCATCCTGCTGCGTGCGGGCGCGCTGCCGGCGCCGTTGACCATCATCGAGGAGCGCACCGTCGGTCCCGGCCTCGGCCAGGATTCGATCGAGAAGGGCGAACTTGCCGCCTATGTCGGCTCGATCCTGGTCATCGTGTTCATGCTGGTGACCTACCGGCTGTTCGGCGTATTCGCCAATATCGCGGTCGCCATTAACGTCGCCATGATCTTCGGCGTGCTGTCGCTGCTCAACGCCACGCTGACCTTGCCCGGCATCGCCGGCATCGTGCTGACCGTCGGCATCGCGGTCGACTCCAACGTGCTGATCTACGAGCGCATCCGTGAGGAATTGCGCGGCGGGCGCAACGCGATTTCGGCGATCGACGCCGGCTTCAAGCGGGCGCTGTCGACGATTCTGGATTCCAATATCACCACTTTCATCGCCGCGGCCGTGCTGTTCTATATCGGCACCGGACCGGTGCGCGGCTTCGCCGTGACGCTCGGCATCGGCATCATCACCACGGTTTTCACCGCGTTTACGCTCACCCGCCTGATCGTCGCGACCTGGGTCAGGTGGAAGCGGCCGCATAGCGTGCCGATCTAGGGCATGATCCCGAAAAGTGGACACCGGTTTTCGGAACAGATCATGCCCTCACAAAATAAGGGGACGAATGTGATCCAGCGCAGCGCGATCATATTCCAGGGAATGCGGAGCCGGCTTTGACACAACTCGTTCTCATCGGACTCGGCGTCCTGATTGCCGTGCTGACGGTCATCAGCTGTTTCGGCTGGCTGCCGTCGCTGCGGATCGTGCCTGATGATACGCACTTCGATTTCACCCGTTTTCGCCGCATCAGCTTTCCGATTTCGGCGCTGCTCTCGATCTTCGCGATCGTCCTGTTCTTTACCCATGGGCTGAATTTCGGCATCGACTTCAAGGGCGGCACGTTGCTGGAGGTGCAGGCCAAGTCCGGCACCGCCGACATCGCAGCGATGCGCGGCACGCTGGGCGGTCTCGGTCTCGGCGACGTGCAGCTGCAGCAGTTCGGCGGACCCGCCGATGTCCTGATCCGGGTTGCCGAACAGCCGGGCGGCGATACCGCCCAGCAGGCGGCGGTGCAGAAGGTGCGCGGCGCGCTCGGCGACGCGGTCGAATACCGTCGCGTCGAAGTGGTGGGGCCGCGCGTCTCCAGCGAACTGCTGGCTTTCGGCATGCTGGGCCTGATGCTCGCGATCTTCGCGATCCTGATCTATCTCTGGTTCCGGTTCGAATGGCAGTTCGCGCTCGGCGCCATGATCGCCAACGTCCACGATATCGTGCTGACCATCGGCTTCATGTCGATCTCCCAGGTCGACTTCGACCTGACCAGCATCGCGGCGCTGTTGACGATTCTCGGCTATTCGCTGAACGACACCGTCGTGATCTACGACCGGATCAGGGAAATGCTGCGGCGTTACAAGAAGATGCCGATGCCGCAACTGCTCAACGAGTCCATCAATTCGACGCTGTCGCGCTCGATCATTACCCACGTCACGGTGACGCTGGCCCTGCTGGCGCTGCTTTTGTTCGGCGGTCATGCCATCCACAGCTTCACCGCGGTGATGATGTTCGGCGTGGTGCTGGTCGGCACCTACACATCGATCTTCATCGCAGCGCCGATCCTGATCTATCTCGGCGTCGGCACCAACCGGGATGCGCCGGACAAGCCTGCCAAGAAGTAGCCATGGCGAGTAGCTCGGACGCCCCGCATCTTCCGAGGTCGGCGCCGATCGAGGCCTACGGCAAGGGCGGTTTCGCCTTCGCCGGGATGTCGCATCGCGGCTCGCTGTTGTGCCTGCCGGATGCGATCTGGGCTTGGCCGGTCAAGAGCGCCGCCGGAATCGATGAAGCGTCGCTGCAACGGGTGTTCGCCGCCGCCCAAGGCATCGATACGCTGATCGTCGGCACCGGCAATGAAGTCTGGCTGCCGCCGCCTGGCCTGCGCGAGGCGTTGCGCGCGGTGAAGGTGGTGCTGGATCCGATGCAGACGGGACCGGCGATCCGTACCTACAACATCATGATCGGCGAGCGGCGGCGCGTCGCAGCGGCATTGATCGCGGTGCCATGAGCAGCGTGGACGGCAACAGGGAAGATGCGGCCTTTTGCGCCGACCTGGTGCGGACGCATGATTTCGGCCGCTACGCTTCCACGCTGTTCGTCCCGGCCGGCCAGCGGCGTGCGCTGCTGGCTTTGTTTGCCTTCAACGTCGAGATTTCCCGGGTCCGCGAGCAGGTGAGCCAACCGCTGCCCGGCGAAATGCGCCTGCAATGGTGGGCCGACATGCTGGCGGGCGCCGGCCATGGCGGCGTCGAGGGCAACCCGGTCGCAGCCGAACTGAAGCTGGCGATCCGCAACTATCGTCTGCCGGTCGAGTGGCTGTCGCGGCTGATCGACGAGCATCAGTTCGATCTCTACAACGATCCGATGCCGACCATGGCGGCGCTCGAAGGCTACATCGACGACACCTCCTGTGCGCTGCTCTCGTTCGGTGCTGCGATCGCCGGGCACCAGTCCGGTGATGTCGAACACCTCGCGTGCCATGCCGGGTTGGCGCAGGGCATCGCCCAGGTGATCGCCGCATTGCCGCTGGATGCCTCGCGTCGGCAGCTGTTCGTGCCGCTGCAACTGCTGGAGAGCCACGGCTGCGGAATGGAAGAGGTGTTTGCCGGCAAGCAAACCCCGAAACTGCGCGCGGCGCTAGATCAGCTGATCGCCGAGGCGCGGGGCCACCTGAAGACCGCCTTCGCGCTACTGGCGAACGCGCCACCGGAGGTGCGGCAGGTATTTCTGCCGCTGGCGCTGGTGCACCGCGATCTGCAGCGGATGGCACGTGCGGACAACGATCCGTTCGTGCCGCAGGTCAGCTCAAGATTCCGGACGCTGTGGACGTTGTGGCGAGCATCGAAGTCGCGGGAGTTTTCGTGAGGCCGAGCAGCCACCCGATCTGAAGTCGTCATACCCGCGAAAGTGGGTAGTACGCCGCGGCATCTCGATTGAACCTCGAATGCCTCTGGGATACTGGATCACCGGCCTTCGCGGGTGATGGCGCCTGTTGGCGTTGACGGCACGGTCGCCTCGAAATTGAATCGATCCCGCAAATTCTTCCGCGACTCCAGAATGCTCTTGAGGAATGCGCGATCCGTCTCGCTGGTCATCATCGGCTCGATCAGGTCGAGCTGGTTCATCGCGACCAGTTGCAAAATCTCGGTGCGCGGCTTGCCGGCCGCATCGCGCGGCAGGGCCTGCACCACCTGAATATGCTCGGGCGGTTTCGGACCCTTCGCCGCCGTAAGGTCGTTGCGCAATCGCGTTTCGAGCGTGGCTTGGTCGGCCTCGACGAAGGCATAGAGCCCGACGCCGCTGCGCCGGTCGGCAAATGCGACGATGGCGACGTCGCGGATGTCAGGGTTTTTCCGGATCAGTTCGATCAGGACGGGGGCGTCGTTGACCAGCCGCCGGCCGCCGCCTTCGCGGTCGGTGAAATTGAACAGGCCGCGGGTGATGGCGCGGTAGACCTTCTTGCCGGTCTTGAGCCAGATGCTGGCGACCAGCGACTTGCGCGCGAGGATCTGGCGTTCTTTCGCCGTCAGCGCCTGCGGCGCATAGCTGCGCTTGTGCTTCAAGAGATGCCGGAGGTCCTCGTATGCCGCGATCCGGAACAGCCGGCCTCGTGTCTTGAAACAATGCGCGAGTTGAAAGTCGGTGAGGTAGGCGCGGCCGTCAGTGCCGCGCAGCCAGTTCTGTTCCTTGGCAAGGTCGTTGTGGCAGATGCCGGCGCGATGCAGCTTGCGCAGTGCCTGCTTGGCGGAACGGAAATAGGCGACGTCGCCGTGTGGTTTGGCCAGATGCAGCGCAACGCCGTTGATGAAGCCGCGCACCAACGCCTGCTTGCCGGCCCACAGCAGTTCCGGCCCGACGCGGAGATCGCGCGCCAGCGCCAGGGCGCGGCGTTCGCGTCCGAACAAATGACGCGCCGGGATGTAGGACCACCACGGCACCTGGTCGAGCCGGCGCAATACCGCGTCGACCTCGCCGGCATCGCTGCGAAAGCGTCCGCGTTCGACAGTCGAAAACACGTCGCGCTTCAGCAGCACGCCTTCGGTCCATCGCGTCGACAGCGCTGCTGCGTCGTCTCTTGGCAGGCTCATGAAGCGCTCACGCCGCCGCCGCAACGCGCAAATGATCGGCGATCCAGCGATCGAGATCTGACAGCGCGCGGGCGCTCATCGCCTGCTTCTTGGCCACCGTCTTTTCGTTGCCGCGCAGCCGCGAGCCGTCGGGCTTCTTGGTGGGCGGATTGGCGAGCGGCGGAAACAGCCCGAAATTGATATTCATCGGCTGGAACGACCCCGGCCCGGCGTCGATGGTTTCGATATGGCCGCCGGTGATGTGGCCGAGCAGCGATCCCAGCGCCGTGGTCGCGGGCGGCGGCGCCAGCGCCGTTCCGCGCGTATCGGCGGCGGCATAAAGGCCGGCGATCAATCCGATGCTGGCGGATTCCACATAGCCTTCGCAACCGGTCATCTGGCCGGCAAAGCGCAACCTCGGCTGCGCGCGCAGCCGCAACTGGCTGTCCAGCAATTTCGGCGAATTCAGGAAGGTGTTGCGATGCAGGCCGCCGAGCCGGGCGAATTCGGCGTTCTCGAGCCCGGGAATGGTGCGGAACACGCGCTGCTGGGCACCGTGCTTCAGCTTGGTCTGGAAGCCGACCATATTGTAGAGCGTGCCGAGCTTGTTGTCCTGGCGCAGCTGCACGATGGCGTAAGCCTTCACGGTGGGATCGTGCGGATTAGTCAGCCCGACCGGCTTCATCGGCCCGTGGCGCAGCGTCTCGCGCCCGCGCTCGGCCATCACTTCGATCGGCAGGCAGCCGTCGAAATAGGGCGTATTGGTCTCCCAATCCTTGAAGTCGGTCTTTTCGCCCGACATCAGCGCATCGACGAAGCCGTCATACTGTTCTTTGGTCATCGGGCAATTGATGTAATCGGCGCCGGTGCCGCCGGGTCCGACCTTGTCATAGCGCGATTGAAACCACGCCTTGGACATGTCGATGGAATCCTTGTGCACGATCGGGGCGATCGCATCGAAGAACGCCAGGGAGTCTTCGCCCGAGAGCGCCCGGATCCCGTCCGCCAGCGGCGCCGATGTGAGGGGGCCGGTCGCAACGATGACGTTGCTCCAGTCCGCGGACGGCAGGCCGGCGACCTCGCCGCGGCGGATCTCGATCAGGGGATGGTCCTGCAGTGCCTTGGTGACGGCGGCGGAAAATCCGTCGCGGTCCACCGCCAGCGCGCCGCCCGCGGGCACCTGGTTGGCGTCGGCGGCGCGCATGATCAGCGAGCCCAGCCGGCGCATTTCGGCGTGCAGCAGGCCGACGGCGTTGTTGGCGGCATCGTCGGAGCGGAAGGAATTGGAGCACACGAGTTCGGCGAGGCCGTCGGTGCGGTGAGCCTCGGTCATACGGTCGGGGCGCATCTCGTGCAGCACCACGCGAACGCCGGCACTACCGGCCTGCCAAGCGGCTTCCGAGCCGGCGAGGCCCGCGCCAATGATGTGGACGGTTTCCGAGGACGATTTTTTGGCTGTCATGGCGAGACAGGTAGCGCTTTTCCGTCCCGAGTGGAATGCGCCAGAAACGACAACGCCCGCAGCGAGGCGGGCGTTATCCGTTCGTCAGTCGGCTGAAAACGGATCAGCCGTTGTAGGTACCGGCTGCAACGCGCGGAATGTCCGAGCGATCAAGGCCGATATCGGCCAGCTCGCGATCGCTGAGCTGGGACAGTTCGCTGACATTGCGCTGGTAGTCCCGGAACGCCTGGATCATGCGGATGAGCGAGAGCAACATGGGTAGTCTCCTTGTATTTACGATTCAGCTCTTGGAGGAAGCCTCATCGTTGAAATGAATATAGGGAAATATACCGCAGTGCGGAAGTCACCGATGTTGCGATGCAGCTAGGTAAGAAACGCATGACAAGCGTAAGAATCGATTAACCTTTCGGGATAGCTCTCGAGACCGCAGCCGATGAAGCCCCGTTGTGATGCCATCACGCAAAAAATGGCCTACAATCGCAGGATTGTCGCAATGGCGACACATCGGTTTACGGAAATTGAGATGGCCTCGAAGGCGCTTGTTTCAAGGGTGGATCGCAAATCTGGATCATTCTGGGTCGTCGCAATATCCAATCATGCATGCGTGATTCGCATGCAATATTCAAATAAAAATGAATCGCAATTCAATATATTGCGATTCCGTTCGATATGGGGGAGCCGGAGGCTGGACTGTTCAGGGCGCGCGCGACAACTGGCTTGCGAAATGAGCGATCGTCCTCGAATAGACCTCGCTCTTGTTCCATTGCTGGATCACAGCGAAATTGGCGCTGCCGGGCTCCCAGTCCTTGCCGCGCTGCCAGCCATGGCCGGCGAGGTAATTGGCGGTCGACGCCAGCACGTCAGGTGCGCTGCGCAGCAGATCGCGGCGGCCGTTGCCGTCGAAATCGACCGCGTATTTGATGTAGGACGACGGCATGAACTGGGTCTGCCCGAGTTCGCCCGCCCAGGCGCCGCGCATTTCCAATGGCGCGAGATCTCCGCGCTCGACGATGCGCAACGCGTCCAGGAGTTCGGCCCGGAACATCTCCGTTCGCCGGCAATCATAGGCCAGCGTCGCCAGCGAACGCAGCGTCGGGAATTTTCCAATGTTGGCGCCGTAGTCTGTCTCCAGCCCCCAGATCGCCACCAGCACTTCGCCCGGCACGCCGTAATCTTTCTCGATGCGCGAGAGCACCGAGCCGTATTGCTTCAGCATGTTGGCGCCGCGTCCGAGGCGGGGCGGCACCATGCGACCGGAAAATTCCTCAAAACTCTGGCTGAACACGCGCTGCGAATGATCGCGCGAAAGCACGCTCCGATCCAGCGTCACACCGCCCAGGCCCGCGGCAATCGCGGTTTGCGAAATTCCCTTGGCCGCGGCTTCGGTCTTGAAGTCGTTGAGCCACGCCTCGAAACTGCCGGTGCCGCAAGGCGCTGCAAATGCCGATGCCACAGGCGTCGTCAGGACAGCGCCGATCGCGATCGCTCTGAAGAGAGATTGCAGACTCATGCTGCAAAATGTCAGCGCCAACCGCGGCCAAAACAAGGCTCGCGCGGGCGCCGATCGATCGCAACTTCGCGTGATGAGAAGTTCAGCGGCCGGATGAGGCCGCGAAGGCGTTCGGGATCGGCGATGTCAAATTGACTCAATTCGTTTTGGCGTAACGCCTGCGCGAACCAACGACCGCCGGTCGACAGGCATCCGGCGGTCGCACAATAGCTCATCGAGCGGCCTTCGCGCGCGTTACGCGTCGGTCTTGCGCCGCCACGGGAACAGGTTGGCCGGAAAATCCGCAGCCGGACGCCGCTCGCGATGCGGCCGGGGGGGCAGCGGTTGCGGATTGAGTTCGGGCGCAATCACCTGGCGATAGAGATGCCAGGTGGCGTGGCCGAGCAGCGGGATGACGACGGCAAGCCCGAGGAACAGCGGCAGCGATCCCGCGACCAGCAGCACTGCGACGATCAATCCCCATGCCGCCATCGGCACCGGGTTGCGTGCCACCGCGCGGAGCGAGGTCACCATGGCGTCGCCGACGCCGGCGTGACGGTCGAGCATCAGCGGGAACGAAACCACGCTGACGCACAGCGCCACCAGCGCAAACAGGAAGCCGGTGCCGCAGCCGACCACGATCAGCCACCAGCCCTGCGGCGTGGTCAGAACGCGTCCGGCAAAGTCGGGCATTCCGGCCGCCGTTTCGTACCCGAACGCCGCGACATAGATCGCCTGTGCGGTCGCTACCCAGGTCACGAACAGCGCCAGCAGCAGCGTGCCGAGCCCGAGCATGGCGCCGAACGACGGCGAGCGGAACACGTCGATGGCGTCAAATGCGGAGGCAGGTTCGCCTCGCTCGCGGCGCCGGCTCAATTCATAGAGGCCGAGTGCCGCGAACGGGCCGAGCAGGGCGAAGCCCGCCGCCAACGGAAACAGCAGCGGCAATACCGAATAACCCAGCACCGTGCGCGCCAGCACCAGCCCGAGCACGGGATAGATCAGGCAGAGCATGATGGCGTGGCTGGGTATGGCTTTGAAGTCCTCCCAGCCGAGTTGCAGGACCCGGTGCAGATCGGAAAGCCCGATCTTCCGTATGATCGGAGCTGCCGCGCTGTCTGGCGCGGGTTGAGCGAGTTGAGTGACATTCCCAGGATAGTTGGCCATGGTCGTCGTCTCCCTTGCCGCAACGACCATTTTCGCGCCGGTTGGGGCGCGAGGGCGATTGCGGAAACGATCACGATCAGACCAGACGACAGGAAACCAAAGCTGGCCGTGTCGCGAACTGAGCCATCATCGTATCTCAATCGGCCGATGCCATTGCTCACGGTTCGGTGAATGCCGCATTGGCAAGCCTCGGTGAGGAGGTTAAGGTCCGGATGGGACCATTACGCGGTGTGGAACGCCTATTGGGAGAGAGAACGATGAGCATTTTCGGAAAAATCATGAGCGCGATCTTCGGCACCAAGGCCGACGCGACCCCGGGAGCCGGCGGCGCAGCGGCAGGCACCGCATCGGGCGGAGCGGCGCCCGCGGCCACCGTCGATGTCGCGCCGATTCTCGACGCGGCGGTGAAGGCCAAGGGCGAAAAGCTCGAATGGCGCACCTCGATCGTCGATCTGATGAAGGCGCTCGATATCGATTCCAGCTTCACCGCGCGCAAGGAGCTTGCCAAAGAGCTCGGTTACACCGGCGACAGCAATGATTCCGCGAGCATGAACATCTGGCTGCACAAGCAGGTGATGACGAAATTCGCCGCCAACGGCGGCAAGCTGCCGCCGGAGATCAAGCACTAGGCAGCCGGCCATAGACGGATCGTCAGCCGAAATCAGAAGGCCCGCCGGACGGCGGGCCTTTTTTGTCCGATCCAGGCTGAAGCGTGTCATGATCCCGCGCGCCCGCGCGGGCGAGGGCGGTTACTTCCGGGGCCCGCCCTCGAAGATACGGAAGATCGCGGTCGCCGTGACCAGCAGTCTGTCGCCTGCGAAAGCCTCGGCGTCGACGAAGGCAAAGCTGCGGGTCAGTTTCCTGACCGTGGTGCGGCCGCCGACCCATTCGCCCGGCGCCGCCGTGCCGATGAACCGGCTGTCCAGCGAAATGGTGGCGCAGGGCCGCTGCGTGCCCGTGACCACGGCGTGGCCGAGGATGGTGTCGAGAAAGCTCAGCACAGCGCCGCCATGCAGGACGCCATTGGGGTTGCCATGCCGCTCATCGGTCTGAAAGCCGAATTCAAGCTGGCCCGCGGAATCCTGACGCCAGTAATACGGGCCGTTGTGCCCGATGAAACCGTCCGTCACCCCGAACGGCTTAAACCCCGCCGGGGGTGAATCGGTCATCGCCGGATTGTCCCTGAAACGTTGCTGCCCAAGGGAAAGTGAATGCCACACGGCGCCATCAAGGGCAACGGGCCCGGGATTCGGCCTCGGTCATTCCGGGGCGTGCGTCAGCACGAACCCGGAATCTCGAGATTCCGGGTTCGACGCTTTGCGTCGCCCCGGAATGACAGATTGTAATTCGTTCACCCGGCCAGATCGGCAAACTCAGGATTCTTGTGCAGGTAATCGACCACGAAACTGCAGCCGGCGATCACCTTCAGCCCATCGGCGCGGATCAACTGCAGCGCGCCATGCACCAGTTGCGAGCCGATGCCGCGGCCGCGCAGCGCGCGCGGCGTCTCGGTGTGAGTGATGATGACGGCCGAGGGCGTCAGGCGGTAGTTCGCGAACGCCAGTGTGCCTTCGACATCGAGTTCGAACCGGCTCTGCGCCTTGTTGTCGCGAACGGATGCTGCAGCCATGCCCAAAACTCTCTCAAAGCGATTCCAGGAGGTCATTTAGGCGCGTGAACCCGCCGATGCAAACCTGCGACCAACGAAGAGGCGCATGGAGACATCGAAAATATGGATATTTCGACCGGCCTGACCGCAGCTCTGCTCGGCGCAGCATTGACGCTCTCGTACCCCGCCACCGGTTCTGCCCAGGCCGACCAGACATGGCAGGCTTGCATCGGCATGACGTCCGCGCCGGATGACAGGATATCGGCCTGCTCGGCGGTGATCGACGCCAAGGCGGAGACCGGCCGCAGGCTGGCTGCAGCCTACTGCAACCGCGGCCACGGCCTGACCGAAAAGCGCGAACTCGACCGCGCGCTGGCCGATCTCGATGAGGCGGTCCGCCTCGACCCGGCCTATGTCTGCGCCTACACCAACCGCGGCCGCGTCTACGCGTTCAAGCGCGACATCCAACGCGCGATGGCCGACTATGACGAGGCGATCCGCATCGACCCCACATTCGCGCTGGCCTACAACAACCGCGGCGATGCCTGGCTCGGCAGGGGGGACTTCGAGCGGGCTTTGGCCGATTTCAATGCGGCGATCCGGCTCGACCCGGCGCTGGCCATCGCCTACGGCAATCGCGGCTATACCTATTATCGCAAGCGCGACATGGCGCGCGCGATCGAGGACTACACCATGCAGATCAAGCTCAGGCCCGATCTGCTCGCTTACATCAACCGCGGTAATGCCTGGCGCGATTCCGAACAGCTCGACCGCGCCGCCGCCGATTATGCCGAGGTGATCAGGCTGGCGCCGACCGACGCGCGCGGCTGGCGCAATCGCGGCATGATCCGGCTGTACAAGGGTGACAACGAGGGCGGCCTCGCCGACTACGACAAGGCGCTGCAATATGATCCCGCCGACGTGTTCTCCTGGAATAACCGCGGTCAGGCCAGGTTGCGGCTTGGCGACAAGGCCGGTGCGATCGCCGATTTCAGGAAAGCCCTGGAGCTTCGCCCGGATCTCGCGACGGCGCGCGCCAGCCTGCAGAAGCTCGGCGTCACGCCCTAGCGCCAAAATTGCGGGACGGGGGCTTGCAAGAGCCGGGGCCTTCCCCACGTCTTGAACAGACATACGCCCCCGATGCGGCCGGATCGGTCGTTTGACAGTCGGAGTGTCAGGCTCGCCAGCCGCTGACGTATGCCTCTTTTAATGGGAGGTTTACTATGTCGGACTTTCGGTTTCTAGGCATTCATCGAACATGGGAAGACTGGTGCGGCATGCTGCTTGGCGTGCTGATCGTGCTGTCGCCGTGGCTTTCCACGCAGTCTGGCCAGGAAACTGGCGGCGGGGAGCGTAGCTACGTGATCCTGAATACGCTCACGATCGGCATCCTGGTGTTCGGCCTCGCCCAGCTTGAATATGTGGCGCTGCAGCGTTGGGAGCAGGTGGCGGAGGTCGCCGCCGGACTTTGGCTGATCGCCTCGCCTTACATGTTCGGCTACTCCGGCGAGGGTGCGCTGCGGTTCTGGCATTCAATCCTCGGCGGATTTGTGGTGCTGCTGGCGGCACTGCAGCTGTGGCAGGACTGGGACATGAACGATCAGGACCTGCTCAAGCACGGGCAATAGCGCAACGGGGCTGCCGGCCTCACAACGGGCCGGCAGGCCGCCCGCCCAGCCGAAACTTCAGGGGATGCCGATAGCATCGCGTGGACGGACCATGGCCGGCCATTGGCCGCGCCCCTGATATCGTCGATCTTCCAACCGCGGCTTTCACGCAAACAATCATAACGCCGGTGGAAATCGCCCGTCCGGCGGGTGATGATGGCGGTTCCTGAATTGGTCTTGAGCCGACTTATAAGGGGCGTGCCGCCGCCGGTTAATGCTAAGGCATAGCCGAGCACGTCCATTTCGGCGCGCCGGTCTGGAGGCGATCATGGCCAATGACAAGGGCCCCAACATCAAGAAGAAGCAGAAATGCAAGAATTGCGAGGGCAAGGGCTTGCTGAAGAAGGGCGACAAGGTGGTGAAATGCCAGCGCTGCGGCGGGACCGGGTTGCGCTGACTCTCGTCCGTGCACGCATGAAGCGTAGCGATACGCGGAGGCGGCTTGCGGGTGTGGGGTTATCTCCGGATTGCGCGGCGCTCGATCCGGGCTACTGGGCATTGAGGCGCGGTCGCTGATAGGCTTCATACAACCTTATCGATAGAAGGTGTTCCATGCCGAATGGTTTGACAGGAATTGCGATGGAGTATGCGGGGTGACCGAGGCTGTCAGCATAGCCGCGCCGGCAGGCGGCGTGGCGCGGATGTCGCGCCGGGTCATGAACCTCGCGCATCTGCTCAGGCAAAATGCCCGCCGCCACGGCGACCGGCCCGGGTTGATCTGGGGCGACAAGTCCTGGAGCTGGCGCGAGATCGACGCCCGGGTTTCGGCGCTGGCGGCGGCGCTCGCCGCGCGTGGCATCGCCAAGGGCGACCGCATCCTGGTGCATTCCAAGAATGGCGACGAGATGTTCTGGTCGATGTTCGCGGCGTTCCGGCTGGGCGCGGTCTGGGTGCCGACCAATTTCCGCCTGATGCCGGACGAGGTGGCGTATCTCGCGACCGCCTCCGGCGCCAAGGCGTTCTTGTGCCATGGCGACTTTCCGGACCATGCGGCCGCGGTGCAAGCCGCGAGCCCGGCGCTCGAATTCACCTGGCGGATCGGCGAGGGCGCATTCGGCGAAAGCTCGGTGAGCGAAGCGATATCGGCGCATGCGGGTGCGAAGTTCGGGAACACAGCGGTCGACTATGACGATCCCTGCTGGTTCTTCTTCACCTCGGGCACCACCGGGCGATCCAAGGCGGCGGTGCTGACCCATGGCCAGATGGCGTTTGTCGTCACCAACCATCTCGCCGACTTGATGCCGGGCACCACGGAGAAGGACGCGTCGCTGGTGGTGGCGCCGCTGTCGCATGGCGCCGGCGTGCATCAACTGGTGCAGGCCGCGCGCGGCGTGCCGACCATCCTGTTGTCGACCGAGCGCTTCGATATCGATGAGGCGTTCCGGCTGATCGAGACCCATCGCGTCAGCAATATCTTTACCGTGCCCACCATCCTGAAGATGATGGTCGAGCATCCCGCCATCGACCGCCACGATCATTCCTCGCTGCGCTACATCATCTATGCCGGCGCGCCGATGTACCGCGAGGACCAGAAGGCGGCGCTGAACAAGCTCGGCAAGGTGCTGGTGCAGTATTTTGGGCTCGGCGAGGTCACCGGCAACATCACGGTGCTGCCGCCCGCACTGCACGACCCCGAGGACGGTCCGCAGGCGCGGATCGGCACCTGCGGCTTCGAGCGCACGGGCATGCAGGTCTCGATCCAGGGCGACGACGGCAGCGAGCTGAAACCGTTCGAGACCGGCGAGATCTGCGTGATCGGCCCCGCGGTGTTCGCCGGCTATTACGATAATCCCGAGGCCAACGCCAAGGCGTTTCGCGACGGCTGGTTCCGCACCGGCGATCTCGGCCACATGGACGAGGAGGGGTTCGTCTACATCACCGGCCGCGCCTCCGACATGTACATATCGGGCGGCTCCAACATCTATCCGCGCGAGGTCGAGGAAAAGATTTTGACTCATCCCGCGATCGGCGAGGTCGCGGTGCTGGGGGTGCCCGACCCGTTCTGGGGCGAGGTCGGCGTCGCCGTCTGCGTCGCGCGCGAGGGCGCCGGCTCAGTGACGGAAGCCGATATGGCCGCGTTCCTGGCGCCAAAGGTGCCGCGCTACAAGATGCCGAAGCGCTTCTTCTTCTGGGACGCACTGCCGAAATCCGGCTACGGCAAGATTCCAAAACGGCTGGTGCGCGACGAGCTTGAGGCGCGGGGGCTGCTGGACCTCATGAAGCAAGCCGATGGCGGTCGCTGAGAAGATGCGAAGCATCCAGCAACCCGGCGCGCCCGTGACCCAGCGCATCCAATGGGCCGAGGCGCGCGGCCGCGCCTTTTCCTTCACGCTGCAGGCGGGCGTGCCGCTGCTGGAGGCCGCGCGCCGCGGCTTTGCGGCAGAGGGCTTTGCCGGCGGCACCTTGAACATCCGGGGCGGGGCGCTCGGCCCGTTCGCCTATGTGATGCCGGCGCTGTCGAAGACCGGCGAGAATGCGGCCTTCTACAGCGACACCTTCCGGCCCGCCGGCGTCACCCGCCTCGAGATGGGAGCGATGACGCTTGGTAGCCGCGACGGCGCGCCGTTCTTCCACTGCCACGCGCTGTGGGTTGAAGCCGACGGCCGCGCCGGCGGCGGCCATATCCTGCCGGAGGAGACTATGGTCGCCGAGCCGTTCGAGGTGGAGGCGTTCGGTATCGACGGCGCGCTGTTCACTGCGGAGCCGGATACCGAGACCAATTTCAAACTGTTCGGGCCGGTGCCGTCTTCGGCTACAGGTGCGGAGACCAAGAGCCGCGCCTTCGCGCTGCGCTTGCGGCCGAACCAGGATTTTGCCGGCGCGCTGGAGGCGTTCTGCCGTGAGCGCGGCATCACGCAGGCGAAGCTGCATGGCGGCGTCGGCAGCACGATCGGCGCGCGCTTCACCGGCGGCGGCATCGTCGAGCCGTTCGCGACCGAGTTGATGATCCGCTCGGGCATCATTGCAGCCGGGGCAGGCGGCGCGCTCGAAGCGGAGCTGGACATAGCCCTGGTCGACTACACCGGCGGCCTCGCCGAGGGCCGGCTGATACGCGGCGACAATCCGGTGCTGATGACGATGGAACTGGTGATTGAAGTGCTTGACGGCTCTTAGGGCGGGCAAGGGCGCCTCCTCGCGCCGTGCCCGCCATACGCAGTGCTCGCCCCAAGCTAAAATGTCGAAAACAACCCCATGCAAAGTAAGAGTTGTCGGGCCGGGGATGATTTGAGAGATCCAGCGAAAACATTTTGACACGTCGGGCAAATCACCGGCACTATTCCATTATTCCGCAACTTGAAGAGCGCTGCCGGAACCTCTTCAGAGAAGCACGGGCAAGCGATCCGTCTTGAGGGATGGCCGGGGACGTCAGCCGTGCAAGACGCTACCCTTTGAATTCAATTCACGGCACCGTCCGGGCAATGCGACACTCGATCCACCATACATCGCTTGATGCGAAGAAAGCCCGCATACTGATCAACGCGCTGGTCGATTGCGCCAAGGCGGGGATCAAACCGAGCTTCTCGACCACGCAAATGCTTCGGGGACTCTCGTTTTACCTGGAATGCGGGAGCTTCCACAACAAGAGCTGGCGAACATATCACCGCGCCAGTGAAGCCGCCAAGCTGGTGATAGCGTCGGGCGACAAGAACTGGAAGAGCAGGGTCACGTTTGAACATGTGCGCCCTCTCAGCAAGATGTATCAGATGTTTCTGGATGAGAGGGCAACCCTGACCCTTGAAAGGGCGGCGTTCATCATTGGCGAATATCCGCCGGTCCTGATCACCATGGAAGAAGAGCTCCGGATGGCGAAACTCGGATTCAGCGCTGAGGGCACGCCGGAACAGCGATACGCCGAGATTCCATTTTCCGGTTTCAGTCTGCGTTCGGACGGCGCGATGCCGGGTTGACGCTCGGTCGATTGCTGCGTTCGCCAAGTTGTCCCGGACCTCATCCTGAGAGTCCGGCTCAAAAAGCAGCCAATGAAACAGACCTCTCGAGCAAAGCTCGTCATGCCCGGCCTTGTGCCGGGCATCCACGTCTTAGCTGCATCCAAGCAAGTAAGACGTGGATGGCCGGGACGAAGCCCGGCCATGACGGAAAGTGAATCATTTTCAAGCGCTTGGAAAAAGTCTGAAGATATTGGCTGCTCTTTCGGTTGGGCTCTGAGGAGCCGCGCGCCTTTGCGCAGCGTCTCGAAGGATGGCGACGGCGTGCCAGATGGTTCGCGACGCGCGCCGGCAGCGCAAAGCGCTGCCAACGTGGCTCCTCACCATGAGGGAGTTGAATATGCCGCTTTAGGAGCGGCCGGATCAGTTGATTTCGACACTTCCAAGAGCATGGCGTTCCTGTTATGTTCCCGCAACCCAACTTGCGGAGCGGGAGCATGGCCAGACGAAATCGCTCAATCAATCTGCCCGCGCCGTATCTGCGCCGCGTCTGGCTCGATCCCGCGCGCATCGCCGACCGCGAGGCCTATCCGTTCTGCCTGCCGTTCCTGGGCGATGAGTTCGAGCTGAGTTTCGATCGCGCCATCACCATCATCGTCGGCGAAAATGGCACCGGCAAGTCCACTTTTCTCGAAGGCATCGCCGTGCTCGCCGGTTATGACGAAGCCGGCGGCGGCAAGGGCTACCGGCCGGTCGATCATTCCAGGGCGCTGGAGAAAATGGGCGGGCAGCTTTCAAAAGCGCTGCGTGCGAGCTGGCTGCCGAAGATCACCAACGGCTGGTTCTTCCGCGCCGAGAGTTTCTTTTCCGTCGCGAGATATCTCGACGAGGCCGCCCGAGGCGGCGGCGGTATGCCGCCTGACTTCCTCTCCCATTCCCATGGCGAGGGCTTCCTGCGCTTCTTCGAAGAGCGCTGCCAGCGCCAGGGCATCTTCATCTTCGACGAGCCGGAATCCGCGCTGTCGCCCTCGCGCCAGATCGAGTTTCTCAAGCTGATGCGGCAGATGGAAAATTCCGGCCACTGCCAGATCATCATGGCCACGCATTCGCCCATGCTGATGGCCTATCCGAACGCGCGGCTGCTGCGGCTGTCGAAGTACGGGCTGGAGCCGGTGACCGTGAAGGAGACGGATCACTACAAGGTCATGCGGGAGTTTTGCGATGATCCGGCGGGGTTCGTGGAGGCGGCGATAGAGGAGTGATTACTCGGCTGCTCTTTGCTCGCCCCGCGCTTTCGCTCTACAACCCTACTCTTCATCCTCTCTTGGACCAAAGCCCCCGACTAATAGCCAGCCTTCCGGAGTACGTGAATAAAGTTGTCCGTAACCCCAACCAATTTTCGCTTCTTGTTCGACGAAACATCGACTGCACATGCACGCCCAAGCGCCGTATTTTGTTGCGGCGTCGACCATGAAGGTGTCATTTTCAAAATCATGGCCGCACGTGTCGCAGCGGACGATATCGCCATACCAGAACTTGCTCCGGGATCGGCCTTCTTTCATGTCTACAAGCTTCTTTAGCGCGTGTTCGCCAACGCTCTCGTCTTGAATCATTTGGCCATCCCAACGCGAGCCGATTTCCAACGCTAAGTCGGCTACAAGCGTCTCTCGTTTCACGAGAAACTCAAAGACAGAGGTTAGTGGGTTTACAAAGTCGGTTGGTCTCCAAGCGTCATCGCTCCACACGAAATAATGCTTACTATCTCCATCTAAATCACATCGAAAAGATCGGTACGAAAGCCCGATGTCCTCCAAGATTGTGGGATCTCGTCCTTCATAACCGCCCCAGGTCAGCGTAAAAAGTAAACCGAAAAGCTTGCCGTCATAGTATTTTTTCAAGACTTCTTGAAACGACAATCCGCCTCCAGTATCCACGAGACAGCCATAATACAGACGAGGGACCTTGTCCCCGTCGTGAACCGTCAAACCATAGTTTGGTACGTATAGGACGCCGTTCTTATCATTGGCTGCGAGAAACAGTGTTATAAGACACGAACTGGGATTAAATATATTAACGTCCACTTCACTGTTCGGAAATTGTTTTGCAATTTCATCTAGCGCCCTAAGCGTTTGCTCCTTCCAAGCTTCGTTCTGCTCTAGACATTCAGCAAGGGAGGTACGAGCCGACGCAAGATGTGCAGCATTATTTATAGAAATGCGCCGTTTGAAGCGCTGACGGGTAGTGCCCTCACTGCCGCCAAGATCCTCAATTATTGCTTCGTCCGTTAGCAGCTTATTTCGAGAAAATACTCCAAATCGGCTCACCTCTCGAATTTTCCAGCCTTCTTGATCGAGAAGGCGGCTTCTAAATTTTGCCGGATAACCGATCTCATACCCATTTCGATAAGGCGTCGGCTCAACGGCATACACAGTTTCGTGCAAATAACAGATAGCCTCATCCTCCTCCATATCCGGCAGGCACTCTCTTGCTTCAGCGGATTGATCTTCGTCGGCAGCAATGATTTTCAGGCATGCCTCTCGGTGGAGCAATTGCATACCGAAATAGATGATCGAATGATAATCATCGAGCTTCTGAACCAGCGATTCTATATGTCCCTCGTCCGGCTCTTTGCCAAAGTCTGTTTCGATTGACCGCATTCGTAAACGAAAGCTCTCTTTTGCGGCTTCGTTGAATCCCGCTGGGGCATCCAAAATCACTAAAACATAGTCTTCTATTCCCTTTTGCTTACAACTGCTGTCGTACTCACGAAGGCCCCTTTGTAAGTCTGTTTCACTTTTGTAGAAATTAAGTTCATGCCAAGGAGCGATTACCCGCCCTCGAGCGGTTGAGACGGGTGACACAACGGTTGCTTCGAGGCGACCTCGAAAATCTACGCTCAGATTTATTCCACGAACCGCTAGCCCGCTATCCGACACAAATCGCGAGAAGGGTACAAGCAATTCCCTCCAAGTGGTTGAGACAATTAAGACCCGAATTTCATGATCTCTTGCCCCAAGATGGGCCTTTACGCCTTCGACGTATTTGAGGATTTCATGTATTGCCTCACGGGCGGCTGCATCACTGCGCTTCAGTTCTATCAAAACAAAATGGCCATCTGCATCTTGCGCGACAAGATCGATGAATCCGCGAGTACCGAGCTTGCTCGGTATGTACTTTTCCTTTTCGAGGAGGACTAACCCGGGCTCAAGTATTTCGATTTGGGTACCTAAGACGTCTCTTAATTCGTCTTCGGTCATGCGCCTCACTCCGCCGCTTCGCTCGCCCCGCGCTTCCTCTTCCCGCCATCCGCCTTCGCCAGCACCGGCGCCAAAAACTTCCCCGTATAGCTCCGCGGCGCCTTGACGATGTCTTCCGGCGGGCCCCAGGCGACGATTTCGCCGCCGCCGTCGCCGCCTTCGGGGCCGAGGTCGATCACCCAGTCCGCCGTCTTGATGACCTCGAGATTGTGCTCGATCACGACAACCGTGTTGCCCTGCGACACCAGCTCGTGCAGCACTTCCAAGAGCTTCTTGACGTCGTGGAAATGCAGACCGGTGGTCGGCTCGTCCAGGATGTAGAGCGTGCGGCCGGTGGCGCGCTTTGACAGTTCCTTTGCCAGCTTGACGCGCTGGGCTTCCCCGCCGGACAGCGTGGTGGCCTGCTGGCCGACATGGATGTAGTCGAGACCGACGCGGTGCAGGGTCTTGAAGGTTTCGCGCACCCGCGGCACCGCCTTGAAGAAGTCGGCGGCTTCCTCGACGGTCATGTCCAGCACGTCGGCGATGCTCTTGCCCTTGAATAGCACTTCCAGCGTTTCGCGGTTGTAGCGCTTGCCCTTGCAGACATCGCAGGTGACGTAGACGTCGGGCAGGAAGTGCATCTCGATCTTGATGACGCCGTCGCCCTGGCAGGCCTCGCAGCGGCCGCCCTTGACGTTGAAGGAAAACCGCCCCGGCTCGTAGCCGCGCGCCTTGGCTTCGGGCAGGCCGGCGAACCATTCGCGGATCGGCGTGAAGGCGCCGGTATAGGTGGCGGGATTGGAGCGCGGGGTGCGGCCGATCGGTGACTGGTCGATGTCGATGATCTTGTCGATATGCTCGAGGCCCTCGATGCGGTCGTGAGGTGCTGCGCCTTCGCTGGCGTTGTTGAGTTTTCGCGCGATCGCCTTGTAGAGCGTGTCGATCAGCAGCGTCGACTTGCCGCCGCCGGAAACACCGGTGACGCAGGTGAAAAGGCCCAGCGGAATCTCCGCCGAAACGTTTTTCAGATTGTTGCCGCGGGCATTGACGACCTTGATGGTGCGGCGATGGTTCGGCGGCTTGCGCTCGGAGATTTCCACCGACAACTCGCCGGTGAGATATTTTCCGGTCAGCGATTTCGGATTGTTCATGACGTCGGCGGGCGAACCTTGCGCGACGATGTGGCCGCCATGGACGCCGGCGCCGGGGCCGACGTCGACGACGTAGTCGGCCAGGCGAATGGCGTCCTCGTCATGCTCGACCACGATCACGGTGTTGCCGAGGTCGCGCAGCCGCTTCAGGGTTTCCAGTAGACGCGCATTGTCGCGCTGGTGCAGGCCGATCGAGGGCTCGTCGAGCACATAGAGCACGCCGGTCAGTCCCGAGCCGATCTGGGAAGCGAGCCGGATGCGCTGGCTTTCGCCGCCGCTTAGCGTGCCGGAGGCGCGTGCCAGGGTCAGGTAGTTGAGGCCGACATCGAGCAGGAACGACAGCCGCTCGCGGATCTCCTTCAGTACGCGGCCGGCGATCTCGTTCTGCTGCGCATTCAGCGCCTTCGGCACGGTCTCGAACCATTCGCCGGCGCCGCGCACCGACATTTCCGAAATCTCGCCGATATGCTTGCCACCGATCTTGACGCACAGCGCCTCCGGCTTCAGCCGGTGGCCGTGGCAGCCCTCGCAGGGGACGTCGGAGAAATATTTTGCGAGTTCCTCGCGCGCCCATTCGCTCTCGGTCTCGCGATAGCGCCGGTTGATGTTGGTGACGACGCCCTCGAACGGCTTTTTGGTGTCGTAGGAGCGCACGCCGTCTTCATAGGAGAACTTGATTTCGTCCTCGCCGGAGCCGTGCAGCAGCGCCTGCTGCACCTTCTTCGAAAGGTCCTTCCACTTGGTGTCGAGCGTGAACTTGTAGAACTTGCCGAGCGCGGTCAGGGTCTGGATGTAATAGGGCGAGGACGATTTCGCCCACGGCGCAATCGCGCCCTTGCGCAAGGTCAATTCCTTGTCGGGAATGACCAGGTCCTCGTCGATGTGCTGCTCGACGCCGAGGCCGCCGCAGGCAGGACAGGCACCATAGGGATTGTTGAAGGAAAACAGCCTGGGCTCGATTTCCGGAATCGTGAAGCCGGAAACCGGGCAGGCGAATTTTTCGGAGAACAGGATCCGCTCCGGCCCGCTCTTGTCGTGGATCTTTGCGGTCTTCTTCTTCTCGTCATGGCCGGGCTTGACCCGGCCATCCAGCTCTTTTGAAGAAGATGGATCACCGGGTCTCGCGCCATCCAAGTCGGCTGTAGCCGACTTGGACCTATTTGATTGCTGATCTCGGGTAGACCCGAGATCAGTGGCGCGGCCCGGCGATGACAAGGGCGGCGCGTCCGCATATTCGATCACCGCGAGGCCCTCGGCGAGCTTCAGCGCGGTTTCAAAACTTTCCGCCAGCCGCTGGCCGATGTCCGGCCGCACCACGATGCGGTCGACCACGACATCGATGTCGTGCGGAAATTTTTTGTCCAGCGTGGGCGCTTCCGAAAGCTCGTAAAACGTACCGTCGATCTTGACCCGCTGGAATCCCTTCTTGAGATAGTCAGCGAGCTCCTTCTTGTACTCGCCCTTGCGGCCGCGCACGACCGGCGCCAACAGGTAAAGCCGGGT
Organism: Bradyrhizobium sediminis; assembly: GCF_018736085.1. Taxonomy (NCBI): domain Bacteria; kingdom Pseudomonadati; phylum Pseudomonadota; class Alphaproteobacteria; order Hyphomicrobiales; family Nitrobacteraceae; genus Bradyrhizobium; species Bradyrhizobium sediminis. Next base: position 2,934,764 of record NZ_CP076134.1, read on the forward strand.
GCCTTCGGGCAGCGCCAGCACCCGGTCGACCATCTGCGAGACGATCTGGCTTTCGATCGGCAGGCCCGTGGCCGGCGAATAGGGCACGCCGACGCGCGCCCACAACAGCCGCATGTAGTCGTAGATCTCGGTGACGGTGCCCACCGTCGAGCGCGGATTCTTCGAGGTGGTCTTCTGCTCGATCGAGATCGCCGGCGACAGGCCGTCGATCTGGTCGACGTCGGGCTTCTGCATCATCTCTAGGAACTGGCGCGCATAGGCCGACAGCGACTCGACGTAACGCCGTTGTCCCTCGGCATAGATGGTGTCGAAGGCGAGCGAGGATTTGCCGGAGCCGGACAGGCCGGTGAACACCACGAGCTTGTCGCGCGGGATTTCCAGGTCGACGTTCTTGAGATTGTGCTCGCGTGCGCCGCGAATCGTTATCGCACGCGTGGCGGATGCGGCGTTCTGTTGGCGCTTCGCCCTGATCACTTCATCCATATCGGCATTCCCAGGCGCGTTGATCGCGCCGCGTTCAGGCGCGCATCTTCCGGAAGCCGGGGATCGGACGCCAATGGGTGAGTTCGGAACATAGGAAGAACGCGCGGCGATTTCCAGTGTTCCGTGCCAGCCATCAACGGATAGTTTTGCGAAAGAGCGCTTTCAAGCGAGAGCCTGCCCCGCACCTGATGCGGGGTGGAGACCGGCTCGCGTGAAGAAAGCGCGTCCAGCAGAAAAGGCTAGCTGCAATGGCAGCAGCTGGCAGCGTCCCGCCAACAAAAAGGCCGGCGCGAGGCCGGCCTTTCGTAGCTCAATCGAGAAGAGGTCGAGAGATCAGTACTTCGCGACGACCGGGCCACCCCAACGGTAGTTGATGCGGGCGGTGACGAGATCGACATCCTGACTGATATTCGAGGTTGCATTCAAAACCCCTGCAGGAGTGTTGAAGCTGATGTCCCGATCACCCAGGAACATGTGGTTGTATTCGACACCCACCGACCAATTCGGCGCGAAGCCGAATTCGAGACCGGCGCCAACCACGGCCCCCCAGCGGGTTTCCTTGGCGCTGTCGTTAAGCGCACCGGTCGCAATTACGGTGGTGTTGTACTTGTCGCCGACAACCGCGGCGCCGCCCTTGACGTAGAGCAGGGCGTTATTCCAAGCATAGCCGACCTGACCGGTGAGTAGACCGAACGCATCGATCTTCGACGTGTCCCGGAGAAGCACGTTGGTTAGGTTGGTGTTGGAGCCGCTGAAGTCAGCCCAGTTGCCCTGTCCTTCCAGGCCGAACACCCACGAACCAGCCTGCCAGCGATAGCCGATCTGTCCGCCGACGGTGCCGCCGGTTGCGTCATGGCAACCCTCAGCCAAGACCGGAGGGCCGATGAGATCCCAGCACTTGTGGCTCGATCCCCAGCCGCCGTTGATGCCGATGTAGAAGCCGCTCCAGTCATAGACTGCGGCGATCATCGGGGGGGCCTTGGCGTAGGGGCGGGCAGCGAGATCGGCGGCCGAAGCCGGAGCCGACAGGCTCAGCGCGACCAAACCAACAGTACCTAGCAAAATCTTCTTCATCGTAGTCTCTCCGGTTTTGTCCGCTTCCTTTGGTCCCGAAGCGGTTTTTAATTTTCGGTGCGAACGCCCAAGCGATCTGAGTTCCCGGATACGTATACCCGATTCAGCGCAAAAAGCCGTCTCCCAAATGCAACACCCGCCAGCGAAGTGAATTGTGGCAAGTTAGTGATTTGTTTACCGAATTCCGGAGCCGGCGGGGAACCCGAGGGAACCAGCGATCGCTACCGGCCGTGACGGCGTTGCTAGAGTATCGCCACCTCTGCTCTGCAAACATACGAAGCGTGGAACAAAACTGGAACATGGGATCCGGGAATGCTATATGTGGATAACCGGGGATCGCCGGGCTCGCGGGACCGGTGAGCGTATAGGGTCGTCCCAATGTGGTCCCGAGAGGTCTCGAAGGCGTGGCGGCGGCTCAGCCGGCGTCCGGATCAGGCGGGGCTGGTGGTTTTGCCAGTAAATTCGAAGAGTGGAGAGCGGCGATGGCGGGAAGCGTGAACAAGGTGATTCTGGTCGGAAACCTCGGCAAGGATCCGGAAATCCGGCGGACCCAGGACGGGCGGCCGATCGCCAATCTGAGCGTGGCGACTTCCGAGAGCTGGCGCGACAAGGCCACCGGCGAGCGCAAGGAAAAGACCGAGTGGCATCGGGTGGTGATTTTCAACGAAGGCCTTTGCAAGGTCGCCGAGCAATATCTGAAGAAGGGCGCCAAGGTTTACATCGAGGGGCAGCTGCAGACGCGCAAATGGACCGACCAGAGCGGCGTCGAGAAGTACTCCACCGAGGTGGTGCTGCAGGGCTTCAATTCGAACCTGACCATGCTCGATGGCCGCAGCGGCGGCGGGGGCGGCAATTTCGGCTCCGATGATTCCGGCAGCGATTTCGGCTCCAGCGGGCCCTCGAGCGCCGCACCCCGGCGTGCCGTTGCGGCGGCCGGCGCGCGCAACAGCGACATGGACGACGATATTCCGTTCTGATGGCTCAGGCTCGGAGAGGGCCGCCTGCAGGCGGCCTTCGCCCGGCGGCGCGGAGAGGGCGGAACCGCGCGGCGATTGATCTTGACATTGGAAAGATAGATGTAAATACTCCTCACATCAATCTTCCTTCCTGCCGATCCTTGGGGGTCTGGCCCCTGGGGGTTTCAAATGTCGCTCGCGCCGCTGTTGAATGCCGCTCCCGAAATCCAGCTACACGCCTTTGCCGCGATGGCGGCCTTTGCCCTCGGCGCGGTCCAGTTGGCCGCGCCCAAAGGCACGCTGCCGCACCGGACGCTGGGGTGGGTCTGGGTGGTGCTGATGCTGGTGATCAGCGGATCCTCGTTTCTGATCCACGGGATCAAGATGTGGGGACCGTGGAGCCCGATTCACCTGCTGTCGGTGTTGACGCCCATCACGCTGGTGATGGCCGTGCTGGCGGCCCGCGCACACCGCGTGCACGCCCACAAGACCGCGATGATATCGCTCTTCGCCGGTGCGCTACTACTCGCGGGGTTGTTCACGCTGGTGCCGGGACGGATCATGCACGACGTCCTGTTCGGCTCCTAGAGAGCCCCGGCAAAAGCCTGTCGGGGCCAGGCTTTTTCCGCCGGCTCGATGGGCTGGTTTCGCGGCGTCGGCATCCAGCGCCAATGGCCCCGTAAGTCCATGAAAAAACAAAGGGAAAAACCGCTCGCTTGAACCAGTTAGGGGGTGGTTCGAAGGCGTTCGAACTGCTATATGATTCGAAGCCAAAACTGACCGGATTCCCCCTTTGTCTGACCCTGAAGATACGCCCGGCGAGCCGCCGGCGCCCTCGGATATTCGTCCCGTATCCATCCTCGACGAGATGAAGCGCTCCTATCTCGATTACGCCATGAGCGTGATCGTGGCGCGTGCGCTGCCCGATGCGCGCGATGGCCTGAAGCCGGTGCATCGCCGCATTCTCTTCGCGATGTACGAGAACGGCTTCGAATGGAACAAGCCGTATCGCAAGTCGGCGCGCACCGTCGGCGACGTCATCGGTAAATACCATCCGCACGGCGACCAGTCGGTCTACGACGCGCTGGTACGCATGGCGCAGGAATTCTCCATGCGCGTGCCCCTGATCGACGGCCAGGGCAATTTCGGCTCGGTGGACGGCGATATGGCCGCCGCGATGCGGTACACCGAATCCCGCCTCACCAAGATCGCGCAGTCGCTGCTCGACGACATTGACAAGGACACCGTCGATTATCAGGCCAACTACGACAATTCGGAGAAGGAACCGTCGGTACTGCCGGCCAAGTTCCCGAACCTCCTGGTCAACGGCGCCGGCGGCATCGCCGTCGGCATGGCGACCAATATCCCGCCGCACAATCTCGGCGAAGTGATCGACGCCTGCGTGGCGCTGATCGAAAATCCCGCGCTCACCATCGACGAACTCATCAACATCGTTCCGGGTCCGGATTTCCCGACCGGCGGCATCATCCTCGGTCGCCAGGGCATCCGCTCCGCCTATCACCTCGGCCGCGGCTCGATCGTGATGCGCGGCAAGGTCTCGATCGACACCATCCGCAAGGACCGCGAAGCGATCATTATCTCGGAAATTCCCTACCAGGTGAACAAGGCCACCATGGTCGAGCGCATCGCCGAACTGGTGCGCGAGAAGAAGATCGAGGGCATCTCGGACCTGCGCGACGAATCCGACCGCGACGGTTTCCGCGTCGTCGTCGAGTTGAAGCGCGATGCGATGCCCGACGTGGTGCTGAACCAGCTCTATCGCTTCACGCCGCTGCAGACCAATTTCGGCGCCAACATGGTGGCGCTCGACGCCGGCCGCCCGCTGTTGATGAACCTGAAGGACCTGCTGACGCTGTTCATCGCCTTCCGCGAACAGGTCGTCACGCGCCGCACCAAGTTCCTGCTCAACAAGGCCCGCGACCGCGCCCATATCCTGGTCGGCCTTGCGATCGCGGTGGCCAATATCGACGAGATCATCCGCGTCATCCGGACCTCGCCCGATCCCAACACCGCGCGCGACACCCTGATGTCGCGCGACTGGGCGGCCAAGGACGTCGCGGCGATGATTACGCTGATCGACGATCCGCGCCACCGGCTCAACGCCGACGGCACCGCGCGGTTATCGATGGAGCAGGCCAAGGCCATTCTCGACCTGCGGCTGCAGCGGCTCACCGCGCTCGGCCGCGAGGAAATCTCCGAAGAGCTGGACAAGCTGGCGGTGGAGATTGCCGATTACCTCGAGATCCTGCGTTCGCGCGCCCGGGTCCAGGCCATCATCAAGACCGAACTGGCCGACGTGAAGTCGGAATTCGCGACCCCGCGCAAAACCGTCATCATCGAGCAGGAAGGCGAGGTCGAGGACGAGGACCTGATCCAGCGCGAGGACATGGTGGTCACGGTCTCGCACGCCGGCTACGTCAAGCGCGTGCCGCTGTCGGCCTATCGCGCCCAGCGCCGCGGCGGCAAGGGCCGCGCGGGCATGCAGACCCGCGACGAGGATTTCGTCAGCCGGCTGTTCGTGGCCTCGACCCATACGCCGGTGCTGTTCTTCTCGTCGCGCGGACAGGTCTACAAGGAAAAGGTCTGGCGGCTGCCGATGGCGGCGCCGAATGCGCGCGGCAAGGCGATGATCAACATCCTGCCGCTGGAGCAGGGCGAGCGCATCACCACCATCATGCCGTTGCCCGAGGATGAATCCTCCTGGGGCAATCTCGACGTGATGTTCGCGACCACCGGCGGCAATGTCCGGCGCAACAAGCTGTCGGATTTTGTCGACGTGCGCCGTTCCGGCATCATCGCCATGAAACTGGACGACGACGAGGCGATCGTCGACGTGCAGATCTGCACCGAGCACGACGACGTGCTGCTCACCGCCGCCGGCGGCCAGTGCATCCGCTTTCCCGTCACCGATGTGCGGGTGTTTTCCGGCCGCACCTCGATGGGCGTTCGCGGCATCGCGCTGTCCAAGGGCGACAAGCTGATTTCGCTCTCGATCCTCAGGCATGTCGAGGCGACGTCGGATGAGCGATCGGCCTATCTGAAAATGCGCCGCGCGGTGGCGGGCGAAGCCGCGGCCGAAGAGGGTGCGGAAACCGACACCGAGGAAACCTCGGGCGCCATTCAGCTCAGTTCCGAGCGTTATGTCGAGATGTCGGCGCAGGAGCAGGTGGTGCTCACGGTTTCCGTCAATGGATACGGCAAGCGCACCTCGTCCTACGAATACCGGACCACCGGCCGCGGCGGCAAAGGCATCGTCGCGATGTCGGTCAATAACCGCAACGGCAAGCTGGTGGCCTCGTTCCCGGTCGAGGATGGCGACCAGATCATGCTGGTGACTGACAAGGGCCAGCTGATCCGATGCCCGGTCGAGGGCATCCGCATCGCGGGCCGCTCGACCCAGGGCGTCATCGTGTTCGACACTGCCGAGGACGAGCATGTGGTGTCCGTCGAGCACATCGGCGAGGACGCCGAGAACGGTAATGGAAACGCGGGTGGCGAGTGAGGGGCGAATGGCGAGTAGCGAATAGCGAGTGGCATTCTAATTCGCTATTCGCTACTCGCCATTCGCCTCGCCAAGAATCGATGAAGTCCCCGGGGGGCATCCCGGGGACTTCAAACCAGAGCAATCTGGAATAGATGCGGCCGCCGTTATGGCGTGCGGTCGGCGGTGACCAGGCGGGCTTCCCGGATCGCGGTCTTCTTGCCGGCGACGCGCAGGCAGGAAGCTTCGAAATTTGGCCAGGCCTGCTGCGAGCAGCTGGTGCCGACCGGGCGGATGTCGAGGCGGTCGCCCTTGGCGAGGGCTTGCGGCACGCTGGCTTCGACCCGCGGGGCGAAGCCGGGCAGAACGGTCAGTCCGGCGGCAATGAGCGCAGCGATAGCAATGGCTGAAAATGCCTTGATCATGACGGTCCCCTGTCATTGGGCCTTTTTGGCCCGCCGTTTCGTTGGTTAATGGATAGCCAGAGCCGGTTTCCGGACGTCTTCACGGCTGACGAAAATGGTTTCGTCCGGCCGGAGTTTTGTTTCGTGGCCGGTCCGGGGACGAAACATTGCCGGCCCGCGCAGGAGACGCCGCGATGGCGGGAGTGATTTGGGTGGCTGACCTGAAGTAAACCCGCGCCGGACGGGGAACCGCCCGGCTTGCCCGGTCGCCCGGGGCGGGGTAGACGGGGTTTATGCCCCGCATTGCACTGTATCCCGGCACATTCGACCCCGTTACCAATGGCCACCTGGACGTGGTTAGCCACGCCGTCGGGCTGTGCGACCGCCTGATCGTCGCGATCGGCGTCCATCCCGGCAAAAAGCCGCTGTTTTCGACCGAAGAGCGCCTGGAAATGGTCCGTGCGGTATTCGAGCCGGTGGCCCGAAAGGCCGGCTGCGCGTTCGACTGCACCACCTATGACAACCTCACCATCACGGCGGCGCAGAAAACCGGGGCGGCGATCATGATTCGGGGCCTGCGCGACGGCACCGACCTCGATTACGAGATGCAGATCGCGGGCATGAACGAGACCATGGCGCCCGGGGTGCAGACGGTGTTCGTTCCGGCCTCGGTGGCGGTCCGCCCGATCACCGCCACACTGGTGCGCCAAATCGCAGCCATGGGCGGCGACGTCTCGGCGTTCGTGCCGCCAGGGGTCGCGGCCGGCCTCAAGACCAAATTCGCTACCTGACCCGCTTTCTCTGATCCGGAGTTTTCATGATCCGAATTCTTGGCCTGCTCGCCGCGCTGATCCTTGCGGCCCCCGCGATCGCGCAACCGCTGCCCGCCAATCTCGACAAGGCAAATGCCGTTGTCATCGATACCACCAAGGGCCGCATCGTCATCAAGCTGCGCACCGACCTCGCTCCGCAGCATGCCGAGCGGATCAAGCAGCTCGCGCGCGAAGGCTATTACAACAACGTGCCGTTCCATCGTGTGATGGATGGGTTCATGGCGCAGACCGGCGACGGCCAGAATTTCAACGGCACCGGCGGTTCGAAATACCCCAACCTGAAACAGGAGTTTTCCAAGGTGCCGTTCACACGCGGCATCGTCGGCATGGCGCGCCGCGGCGACAACGTCGATACCGCGAATTCGCAATTCTTCATCATGTTTGCGACGGGCTCGAGCCTCAACGGCCAGTACACCGTGATCGGCGAAGTGGTGTCGGGCATGGATGTGGTCGACAAGCTCAAGAAAGCGCCGCCGGGCTCGAGCAGCGGCGCGGTCACCGACCCCGACAAGATGGTGAAGGTGCAGGTCGCATCCGACATCAAGTGAACCATGGCGCCGCCGCGCAGCAAGCCGCTCCTCCGGTTTGCCGCGCTGCTGCTGGTGCCGCTGTCGACCGCCCCGGCGCAAGGCCGGCCAGAGCGGCTCGACACCATCAGGGACGTGTTTGCCAGACTGCATTCCTGCTGGAAGCCGCCGCCGGCCTCGCGCGCCAATCCGATCGACATCACGGTGATCGTCAGCTTCAACCGCGAGGGCGCCATCCTCGGTCACCCCAGGATTACCTATGAATCGGCAGGCGCCACCGACCATGACCGTTTGGCGTACCGCATCGCCGTCATGGAGGCGTTGCAACGCTGCACGCCATTGCCATTTACCGAAGGACTGGGCGGCGCCGTCGCCGGCCGGCCCTTCGCGGTTCCCTTCAGATACCGTAAGAAAACCCCACTCAAACCCGCAGAGCAGAGAGCATGGCTGATACCGAAAATACTTTGATCCTCGAAACCACCCAGGGGCCCGTCACCATCGAAATGCGCCCCGATCTTGCACCCGGCCACGTCGCCCGGATCAAGGAGCTGGTACGTGAGGGCTTTTACGACGGCATCGTGTTCCATCGCGTGATCGAGGGCTTCATGGCGCAGACCGGGTGTCCGCAGGGCACCGGCACCGGCGGTTCCGGCAAGAAGCTCAAGGCGGAATTCAACAAGGAGCCGCATGTGCGCGGCACCACCTCGATGGCGCGCGCCGCCAGCCCGGATTCCGGCGACAGCCAGTTCTTCATCTGCTTCGACGATGCCTCGTTCCTCAACGGCCAGTACACGGTCTGGGGCAAGGTGACGTCAGGCATGGAGAACGTCGACAAAATCAAGCGCGGCGAGCCGGTGCAGAATCCGGACAAGATCGTCAAGGCGCGCATGGCGCTCGACGCGGCGTAATATAAGCCGTCATTCCGGGGCATGCGAAGCATGAACTACGATGTGCTATTGCACATCTGAGAATCTCGAGATTCCGGGTTCGCGCTAACGCGCGCCCCGGAATGACGTTCCGAGGCATGCTGGAGCGCATTGCGCCATGCGCACCGATCTCTTCGATTTCGAACTTCCCGCCGACAGCATCGCGCTGCGGCCGGCAAGCCCGCGCGATTCCGCACGGATGCTGGTGGTGCAGCCCGACGGCGTGTTGCGCGACCGCATCGTCGCGGATCTTCCGCACTGGCTCGAGCCGGGCGATCAGCTGGTCGTCAACGACACCAGGGTGATAGCGGCCCAACTCAGGGGCCGCCGCATCGGCCGCGATACCGAACCGAAGATCGAGGCGACGCTGATCAAGCGCCTCGACGGCTCGCGCTGGCAGGCGCTGGTCAAGCCGGCCAGGAAGCTGGCGCCGGGCGATATCATCCGCTTCGGCAATGAGGGCAAGGTCTGCCTGCTCGGCCATCTCGACGCCGAGGTCGAGGCCAAGGGCGAGGAGGGCGAGGTCACGCTTTCCTTCTCCTTCCACGGGCCAGCGCTCGACCAGGCGATATCAGATCTCGGCAGCCCGCCGCTGCCGCCCTATATCGCCTCCAGGCGCGCGCCCGACGAGCGCGACGCCGCCGACTACCAGACCATGTTCGCGGTCAATGAGGGCGCGGTCGCGGCCCCTACGGCAGGGCTGCATTTTACCGCCGCGCTGCAGGCAGGCTTGCGCGAGCGCGGTGTCGGGATCCACCGCGTCACCCTGCATGTCGGGGCAGGGACCTTCCTGCCGGTCAAGGTCGAGGACACCGCCGGGCACAAGATGCACTCCGAATGGGGCTCGGTGTCGCGGGATACCGCCGAGGCATTGAATGCGGCTCGCGTCGATGGCGGCCGCATCGTCGCGGTCGGCACCACCTCGCTGCGGCTGCTGGAAAGCGCTGCCGCTGAAGACGGCACGATCCTGCCGTTCTCGGGCGAAACCGCGATCTTCATCACCCCGGGCTACCGGTTTCGCGCGGTCGATATTCTCCTGACCAATTTTCACCTGCCGCGCTCGACGCTGTTCATGCTGGTGTCGGCCTTCTCGGGCCTCGACACCATGAAGCACGCCTACGCCCACGCCATCAAAAGCGGCTATCGCTTCTACTCCTACGGCGACGCCTGCCTGCTGTTTCGCGCGCGTGACTAGCCAGGGCGCTAGCGTGTTGGCTCAGAGCGCACCGAGGATGGCCCATCGAGGATCGCAGAACTCCCTCACGGCCGCCGTGACGCCGCTGCTGATGATGTCCCGGCGTTCAGGCGAGTCCATCTTGAGCTCTTCGTCCCGATTGATGATCGAGCCCGCCTCCAAAAGGACGGCAGGCATCCGGGTCGTTCGCAGCACGACGAGCTCATCGTAGCTGTAGACGCCGGTTTCCTTGTTCAGCAGCGGGCGCCGGTGCCGGCCCATGATGGCCTGGCTGTATTGCTCGGCATATTGCAGGCCCCGGGCCTTCATTTCCTTGCCGAGCAGTTCGGCGAAGGAGAGGCTCGTCTTGAAGTCCGGATTTCCGCGGGAGACGAAGACGGAATAGCCGCTGAAGCGGTCGCTGAAACGGCTTTTCTTGCCCTCGAACTCCCATTCCTCGAGGAATTTGTTGGGCACGGAATCGTGGTGGATCGACAGGAAGAGATTCGCTTGCAAATCGTTGGCCGCGGCGACGCGCTTGACCAGGCTGCGCCTGGCCTTGCCCTCGGTCAGCAGCAACATGGTCTCGGCAAAGCCTTCGGCCTTCAATTTCTGCTCGATCCGCTGCGCGAGGCGCAGATTGAAGACGAACTCGGAGACGTTGCGGGCGCTCATCGCGCCTTCCGATTCGGCGGTATGTCCGACATCCAGAACGATCCGGAATTTCGATGGATTGCATGTCGATGCGGCCGGTCTCAAAGCGGAAGGATTCAAGGTGACCGGCCCCAGGGCGGCAAGCCTTACATTGCGGGGCTTTGACGAGGCGGCAGGTTTCGCCAGGGCGGCTCGCTTCGCCAAGGTCGCTCGCTTTGGCGAGGTGGCGTGCTTTGGCGAGGAATGATGCTTGGGCGATTTGCCGGGCTTAGCCGAGCTTTTGAAGACATCCGACAGCCAGCCGGCATCGCTGACCTCGATCGGCAAAAGCACCAATGCGGCCATCGCGGCAATAATGGTGCGGCGGCGGGGCCGGACGCCAAAGCCTGACCCGGCGAATTTTCTCGCTAGCGACAGCAATCCCAGCTTTCCCCCGGAGCGATGATCTGTTCGCGCCTCATGACAGCGTGGCGTACGAATTCTAGCAGAAATTATGAACCATGAATGCCTGAAAAACCATTGCGCGCCGGATTTGGCCGGGGGTCAACAAAACCTCTTCAAGAGCAAATAGATATCATTGCTGCCGAGCGCGCATTTTTCGCCCCTGTCGGATTGCCGTCGGCCGACTTCAACCCTTTGACTGCGTTCTGATCTCGTCGAATGTGGAAAGCGCGCGTTCAAATTTGGCGTTGAAGAGCCACATCGCCTCAAGAATTTCGCGGAAGGTTGCAGATGTTCGTGCCCGGTCGGCTCGTCCGAAGGCGAAGATGCTGTTGTTTCGCAGATATCCCATGATTGTCGGGTCGGAAATTCTATAGTTGAGCAGGTCGCCTGACCTCAGTGCGGACCTGGTCGGGGTTGGAATAATCTGGATGAGTTCAAAGAGCTTCATTTGATCGATCGGGCCTGGCAGCGTTTTCACGATCGCCGTTACTTGCGGGAAAATATCCGCGTGTGCGTTCATGAGGCCGTCTCGCACGGCGGTCCAGTGGTTGAATCGATGGTCCAGATTGCCGACCCTTGCCTCTTCCTTGTCGTCACGAATGCTCAGTGCGGGATCAAGGGCTGCGATCGATTTCTTTATTGCTGCCCACTTCCTTCGGCCATTTTGATCTTCGGATGGGCCGGTTTGAAAACTTCCCTTGTATTTGTTCGAGCGCGCATTCCCCACGTTCTGATTGCCATTCGTCTCGGCAAAGAACAGCCCCAGGCTGATACGGCCTGCCGCTTCGGCATTCGCCGCATCGAGGCCCTTGGCTCGCGCAATGGCAATTGCCAGATCGACAACATCCCCGAATGGCGTATCTGATTTTTGCGCGTTGGCCGGCGGCGCTTCCATGTGGTCGAAAAGTTTCCTGTACTCGTCGATCAGCGCCTCACTTGCGGCGTCAAAGTACGCCGGAGGGATTCCGAATTTATTTGGCCGTCCGATCCTGGACGGAAGCACGTCGGTGAGGTCTTTGTAGGCGCTCATCATGCCGTTGCGTGCAAGATAGAGTGCTTGTCCCGGCAAGTTCGGCAGCCCTTGTTTCGCGTTGATCTGCGCGCGCCGCTGGCCCAGGATCGACTCGAAGTTTCTTAGGGCGTTGTCGTAGGTATCGAGCGCATCCGATTGTTTCTTTGTGAGTGTGCCTGGCTGCCCCATGGCAGGGGACATCAAGCCGAGATTGCCGACGGCGATGGAAACCGCCGGCATGAAGAAGAGTCCGAGCGCGAGAGCTGCCGCGGGCGCAGCGGTATGACTTCTTGTCCCCATGGCAATCTCGCAATGCCTGTGTTTCACCGGATACGACTCATCGGATCGTAAACAACGAACGCGCCGCTTGGCGAGACCAAAGCCCCAACTCCGGTGCAATGTCCGCCATTGGGCACGAACCGCAGGTGACGGGCGCGCTGCCGGCGAGTGGCGGATCACGCTTCGCTGATCCGCCCCATGGACTGCTTTGTGTAGAATTGGCGGTGACTTGCCATCAGTTACATCACACCACGGGACAGTATCCATAGATGCGTCGTGCCATCTCTGAGCCTATCGATAGCTCGGTGAGCGGCGATCCTGTCGATCTCAGCACGCGTCACGCCGATGTCCATCAGCTCCCTGTCACTCAGGTCGTGCAAGCTGGCTCGCAACCTCTGGCGTTGGCGCCGCTCCTGAAACGCACGCCAATACCCCTTGAGCAAGCTCAAGACGCTCCGCGTCGATGCGGCCGGTGGTCCAGCAGCATCCTTTTCCGACAAGACGTCTCTCAGCGCTAGGATGGAGGCATCGGGGCGCGCCGCTGCCAAAGCTTCGCCCCTCGCGTCTTTCACCAACGCGATGGAGAGGTCGAGGCCGAGCCCTGCGGCATCGCGCCCGGTCTCGGATGTGAGGTTCGTCTGTTGGGGTGGCATCGGATGCTCCTGCTGTTGCGCCGGCAGGGAGCGTGGCCAAACAAAAGGCCCCGTCCGATGCCGGCGGGGCCTGATGAAAAGATCGCGTCGTCGAATTCCTAGCGCACGACTCCTTCCACGGCCCAGCAAACGCGGGACGTGTGTTTACGGTTGACGATGCGCACTGATCTAATCATGAGACGCAGATACCACGGACATCGCGCAAGATCAAGGGATGTGCCTGGCGTTGCCCGCATCCTCGAGGCGAGTTCTCCTGAGCTGACTCGAAGTCTCCCTCGGGCCATATGGTCAGAGGATCTGGCGAGGCAGTTCCTTCGAGCTTTCTTTATCGCTTCTGCGTCTTTGGAGGGAATGGAACGTCGGGCAGGTCCGGAATCGGCACTAAGCGGACCTCTCGCCGTGCCCGACGAGAGTCCGCAATGCTCAGCAAAACGGACATCCGTCAACGCCATGGATTTTGGAGCTCACGCTCCAAAAGGGCGCCTTCACCTCACGCCGTCACGCGCTGCGGCAGCAGTTCCGCGATCTGAACCGCATTCAGCGCGGCGCCCTTCAGCAGCTGGTCTGCAGACACGAACATCGAGATCGAATGGCCCGAGGGGTCGCTGAGATCCTTGCGGATGCGGCCGACCAGGACGTCGTCCTGACCCGACGCATCGATCGGCATCGGGAAGTAGTTTTTCTGCCGGTCGTCCACGATCCTCACACCCGGCGCCTTCGCCAGGATCGCTCGCACCTCGTCCTCCGAAATCGGCCGTTCGCATTCGAAGGTGATCGCCTCGCAATGCGCGCGCAGCACCGGCACCCGCACGCAGGTCACGCCGATGGCAATGCGGTCGTCTTCGAAAATCTTTCGCGTCTCCTTGATGACCTTGGTCTCTTCGTCGTTGTAGCCGGTCTCGGGATCAACAGCCGTGTTGTGGCTGAACACGTTGAAGGCGTAGGGATGCGGGATCACCTTGGGCGTAAAGGGCCGCCCGTCGAGGCTGGCGCGGGTCGATTCCAGCAGTTCCTCCATGGCTGCCGCACCGGCCCCGCTGGCCGCCTGATAGGTCGACAGGATCACGCGCTTGATGCGGTTCGCCCTGTGGATCGGCCACAGCGGCACCAGCGCGGTAATCGCCGAGCAGTTCGGATTGGCGATGATGCCCTTGTGATCGCGGATCCTGATAGCGTTGATCTCGGGGATCACCAGCGGCACGTCCGGATCCATCCGGAACGCCGACGAATTGTCGACCACGACGGCGCCGGCCTTGACCGCGATCGGCGCGAACTTCCTGGAAATGCCGCCGCCGGCCGAGAACAGCGCGATGTCGACGCCGTCGAAGGAGCGTTCGTTGAGTTCCTCGATCAGGATTTTCTGCCCGCGGAAATCGACGGTCTTGCCGGCCGAGCGGGCGCTCGCCAGCGCCTTCAGCCTGCGAACCGGAAATGCGCGCTTGTTCATGGTGGCGATGAATTCGGCGCCGACGGCGCCGGTCACGCCGGCAATGGCAACAACGGGATCGTTCTTCACGGGTATCTCCATTTATTTGAGCATGCCCTCCGCGCAAACGCTTCGCGTTTGTCGCAGGGAAAACCGGTGCCCACGTTTCCGGATCATGCTCCAGGCAATAAAAAAGCCCCGGTCCTTTTCAGGCGGGGCTTCGGTTCAAGATGATGCGGTGGTGTACCTACGCGCGCACGTCTCCCGAAGCCCGGCGGGGCTTGGTGGTTTTCGCGGTGCGTTTGGTGGTGGTCGTCATGGCGCGGGCTTATGCGGGAGATTTCTGACGGCGTCAACGCCTTTCGGACGGAAAATCTGATGCAACGAGGTTGAACAGGGCGTCCCTGTCGCGCCATAAGCTGACTCATGAGCCTTCCCAATCACTTCGATCTCCTCGCCACCGACGGCGCCGCGCGCACCGGCAGGCTGACGACGCCGCACGGCATGGTGCGGACGCCGGCGTTCATGCCGGTCGGCACTGCCGGCGCCATGAAGGGAATCCATTGGCGCGAGGTGCGTGACGCCGGCGCCGACATCGTGCTCGGCAACACCTATCACCTGATGCTGCGGCCGGGCGCCGAGCGCATCGCCGCGCTCGGCGGCCTGCAGCGCTTCACCGGCTGGAATGGCCCCATGCTGACCGATTCCGGCGGCTTCCAGGTGATGTCGCTGTCCGAGCTGCGCAAGGTCACGGAAAACGCCGTCACCTTTCGCTCGCATCTCGATGGCGCCAAGGTCGAATTGTCGCCGGAACGCTCGATCGAGGTACAGCGGCTGCTCGGCTCCGATATCGCCATGCAGATGGACGAATGCGTGCGGCTGCCGGCCGAACGCGCCGACATCGAGCGCGCCATGCAGCTGTCGCTGCGCTGGGCCGAGCGCAGCAAGCGCGCCTTCGAAAGTGCCGCCCCCGGCTACATGCTGTTCGGCATCGCGCAGGGCGGCGATGTGCCCGAACTCCGTCACGCCAGCGCTCGCGGCCTGGTTGAGATCGGCTTCCACGGCTATGCGATCGGCGGCCTCGCGGTCGGCGAGCCGCAGGCGGTGATGCTTGCCATGATCGAGGAGGTCGCGCCGATCCTGCCCGAGGGACGCCCGCGCTATCTGATGGGCGTCGGCACCCCCGAAGACATTCTGGAGGCGGTCGCGCGCGGCATCGACATGTTCGACTGCGTGATGCCGACCCGCAACGGCCGCCACGGCGTGGCGTTCACGCGGTTCGGCCAGGTCAATCTCCGCAACGCCCGCCACGCCGACGATCCGCGGCCGCTGGATGCGGAAAGCGAGTGGCCGTCGACACGCGATTGCGCGCGCGCCTATTTGCATCATCTCGTGAAGTCGGGCGAAACCCTGGGCGCAATGCTGCTGTCGGAAATCAACGTCGCCTACTACCAGCGCCTGATGCAGGACATCAGGGACGCGATCGCAAAGGGAACGTTCGAGGAATTCCGTCAGCGCACCCGCGCCGATTGGGCGCGCGGCGACATCGCGCCGCGCTGAAAGGCGAGCGCATGTATGGTTTTCGAGCGAGGTGGGACCCGGTTCGCGCCAAGAAAACGCGTCAAACCAAAGCCTAAAGCGTGATGGCATTAGGTTCGATAGCCTGAATTTTTGAGGTAGTTGGCGCATTCTTGGGGTGTGAAGGCGTTGAGCAACTGACCGATTACGGCGCAGACCGCATCGACGGTTCGCGCGGCGGCCTTTCGGAGCAGATGTTTGAGCTTGGCAAAGACCTGTTCGATCGGGTTCAGGTCGGGTGAGTATTTGGGCAGAAAGAACAGCTTGGCACCGGCAGAACGGATGAGCTGACGCACGCTCTTGCTTTTGTGGCTGCCGAGATTGTCCATGACGACGATGTCGCCGGGCCGCAGGGTCGGCAGGAGAGCCTTTTCGACATAGGTCCGAAAGCTCTCGCCATCGATCGGTCCCTCGATGAACCATGGCGCATCGATCCGGTCATGGCGCAGGGCCGCCAGGAAGGTCATGGTCTTCCAGCGCCCGTGGGGAACCTTGGCGGGCAGTCTGCGCCCGCGCAGTGCCCATCCCCGCAAGGGAGCCATATCGGTCCGGGTCCAGGTCTCGTCGATGAAGACCAGCCGCTCAGCTTCGACGCGACCTTGATACTTTGTCCACTGGGACCGCCGCCGCGCCACGTCGGGACGATCGCGCTCGCCAGCCACCACGCTTTTTTTTGAAGCTGAGCTTCTCGGCATGCACGAAGTCCCACACCGAGTGGTAGTCGACCTTCAGGCCGCGTCCGGCGAGTTCGGCAACGAGCCCGCGTATGGTGAAATCACTGTCCCTGAGCCGCTGCGACAGCCAGACCGCGTGGTCTCCCGAAATTGCTTTCGGCTTGTGGCCACCCATCTGGCCAGGCTCAACGCTGCCGGTCTCCTCGACCCGCTGCATCCAGCCGATGGCCGTGCTGATCGCGACCCCAAACCGCTTGGCGGCCTGATTGCGGGACATCCCTCCCTCAATTGCCGTCACGACACGCTTGCGCAAATCCAGAGAGTAAGGCTTGCCCATACATGCTGGCCTCCTAACCCAGCCTGCATGGTGAATCAGAAACACGCTGATTTGGGAATCCCAAATCGATTCAACCTAACCCCATCCCGCTTTAGTTGCAGGCAAACCGCTTGAGCGTGTGCCTGGTGACGAAGCCATAGCCGCAGGTGTCGCAGGTCCAGAGATAGCTGATGACGTTGTCCGACAGGTAGGCGGAAGCCTCAGCGGCCACCATGGAATCGGCGCAGACAGGGCAGGTCGGCAGGTCACACCCGCGCGGGGCGGGGTTGGACGCGACGGTCGACAGGAATTCAGCGACTGCTGGCATCGTGACCTCCTTGCGATCTGGACCTCTTGTTGCGCTCTGAAATTAGCTTGCTGCACTCTCAAATGTTAAACTTTAGCATATACCGATCTGTTTGACGATGTCGCAACAGAAATGCGGTGGTTTTAAGCTATTTGGCCGCGCTTCCGTTTTGCAATGCAGCGAAACTCTGGCGCAGCCGATTCCGGCTTGCACACCGCCTCAAGCTCACCCTAATGAGGGAACAGCTTCTATCTTCACGCACATTGCTTGCACAGGAGTTTGCCATGGACGCCTCGTCAGCCACGAGTGCAGTGCACCGTCCCGGCCGGGGCCGTGTTTTCGACTCGATCGTCGATGCGGTCGGCGACACGCCGATCGTCCGTCTGCGCAAACTGCCGCAAGCCCATGGCGCGCACGCCACCATCCTCGCCAAGCTGGAATATTTCAACCCGGCGGCCAGTGTGAAGGACCGCATCGGGGCGGCGATGGTCATCGCGATGGAAAAGGCCGGCCTGATCAATGCCGACACCGTGCTGATCGAGCCGACGTCGGGCAATACCGGGATCGCGCTCGCCTTCGTCGCCGCTTCGCGCGGCTACCGGCTGAAGCTGGTGATGCCGGAATCGATGTCGATCGAACGCCGCAAGATGCTGGCATTCCTCGGCGCCGAGATCGTGCTGACGCCGGCCGCCCAGGGCATGAAGGGCTCGATTGCGACCGCCGAAGAACTGGTGCGCACGACGCCGAACGCAGTGATGCCGCAGCAATTCAAGAACCTCGCCAACCCCGAGATTCACCGCCGCACCACGGCGGAGGAAATCTGGAACGACACCGGCGGCAATATCGACTTTTTTGTCGCCGGCGTCGGCACCGGCGGCACCATCACCGGCGTCGGGCAGGTGCTGAAGCCGCGCAAGCCCGGCTTGCGGGTGGTCGCGGTAGAGCCGGAGGAAAGTCCGGTGCTGTCGGGCGGACAGCACACCCCGCACAAGATCCAGGGCATCGGCGCCGGATTCATTCCCGACATCCTCGACCGCTCCGTGATCGACGAGATCGTCAAGATCAACAGCGCGACCGCGATCGAAACCTCGCGCGCGCTGGCGCGCAACGAGGGCATTCCCGGCGGCATTTCCTCCGGCGCGGCGATCGCAGCCGCGCTGCAAATCGCCAAGCGGCCGGAGAACGCGGGCAAGACCATTCTTGCGATCGTGCCGTCATTCTCCGAGCGCTATCTGTCGACGGCGCTGTTCGAGGGGATCTAGCGCCATGGCAGATCAACCGAGACGGCCGCGAACCCTGAGCGACGCACGCACCGAGGCAGAGGCGGCATTCAAGAAGACCACGACCAGGGTTCCGGAAGCGCCGCCGAAGAAGGCCGCACTTCCGGGGGTGAAGGAACTGGTGTCGCTGCGGATCGATCAGGACGTGCTCGAGCACTTCCAGGAGGGCGGACCGGGCTGGCAGGATCGCATCAATGACGCCTTGCGGAAGGCCGCGGGCAAATAGGCCGTTACAGTGCTTTGCCGCGAAGCCTGCTCATAAGGCGACCATGCGTCAGCGCCCGGCCGACCGACAACTGTTTCCGCTAGTCGGACTTGGTAAAAAACTTGGCCTCGCACTTGGCCTCGCCGTTGGCCTGCTGTGGCTCGGCCTGCTGGCGGCGCCGGCGCTGGCGGAATCGGTGCCGTTCTCTTGCGTGATCTTGCCGGGTGACGACGTCGCCAGCATCACGCTGACGAATTCGCTCGCCGGCGACGCCTCCTGTTTCGTGACCTGCAGGTTCCAGACGACGAAATACAACAACAATCCGCAGATCACCTGCGCCAAGCCGGTTCCGGCCGGCAAGGAAGTGGAGATGTGTCGGCTGACGTCTGGCGGCGACAAGATGGTGAAGCTGCGGGAAGGACACGCCGAGTGCACGAGATTGCCTCGAGCCGTGAACTAAAAAGCCCGGCGCGAGCCGGGCTTCTTGCTGGTTGATGTCCTGGCCTTGGTGGACGATCAGCGACGGAACATGCCGCCCACCATGCCGCCGACCACGCCGCCGACGAAGGCCGCACCGGGATCGCCGCCGCTACGCTGCGGGGCGGGGGCGCTGCCCCCACTGTTGCTGCTCCGCTGCTGCGGCGCGCGGCGGACCGGCTTTTCATCGGCGTCGCTGGAAGCGGTCGGCACCGCCGCGACGATTTCCGTCAGCAGCGCCTTGTGCTGCAGCCTGTTGAGGTAGCCGCTCTTGGGATAGCCGCGGGCAGCCTGCCAGCGCGTGATCACCGCGCGGGTCGATTCGTCGAACTTGCCGGACACCTTGGTGTCGAAGCCGAGACCGTTCAGCCGGCGCTGCACGTCGCGGCGCTGGCCCTTGTCGAGGCCGATCTGGTCTTCGGTGGTCTGATTGGCTTCGTCCTTGAACGTTGCAGGATCGATGCCGGCAGTGAGATTGCGGGTCGCCGTCGACGAGCTATCCTTGAGCGAGGCGATCCGCGCCAGCGCCAGCGACCTGAATTGACCGTTCGGATAGCTGCTCAGGTAGGCGTTGAGCTCTTCGGGCTTGTTCGATTCCCGCACCGAGCGCCAGAATTCGACCTCGACGTCCGAATTGCCGGAGGAGGCAACAGCGGCCGGCGCCGACGGTCCCGCGGCCGTGGCCGCCGGCGCCGCAGCCCCGTTCAAATAGACCGCGCCGATCAGGTTGGTGTGTCCCCAGGGCAGTTGGCCCTTGTTGGTTTCCTCGTTGACCTGGGCGCGGACCTTGGTCATCGCCTGCTGGATCTCGACGCCGGGCGTCGTGATGTTGGCGATCAGCGCCCGCGTGAACGGGCTGTTGGTGCCTTCCTTGCCGTCGAGCGCGGTTTGCCCGGGGCCGGTTGCGAATGCGATCAGCGTGCCTTCGCCGGATTTCATTTCCGCAAGGCCGGTCTGCACGTTGACGCTGCGGGTCGCGGCATTCGACTTGATCTTGGCGGCGAACGGGTTGTCGCGGCAGGCGTCGAGGAACACCAGCTTGACCTTGGCGTCGCCCATGGTCTGTTCGAGCGTCAGGTCGATATTGATCGCGGCGCCGAGCTTGACGTCCATTTCCGATTTGATGTCAGCGTCGATCGGCAGCAGATAGTTGGTGCCGCTGATGGCGATGCCGTGGCCGGCATAGAAGAATACCGCGACGTCGGCGCCTTGCGCCTTCTTGCCGAACTCGAGCAGCCGCTCGGTCATCTTGTCGCGGGTCAGATTGGTGCCTTCGACAACCTCGAAGCCGACATTGCGAAGCACGCTCGCCATCGACTTGGCGTCGATCGCGGGGTTCGGCAGCGGCTGAACATTCTTGTAGACGCCGTTGCCGACGACAAAGGCGACACGCCGGTCGGCCTTGGCCGACTGGGCGGCAAATACCATGCAAATCAGGGAGAGAAATAGGGTGAGGTAGCGCATCTAAAATCCCCTAGTGGAATCGGGCGTCTCAGGCAGCGACGCGCCATGCAAGTTTACACGAAAAGACCACACTTCGTGCCACAAAAAATGGAGCCCTTGCCCAATTTTTGGCGACGGCCGTCCCCGGCAGAATCAACGGTAGCAAGCCGGCGTCCGTGCTTGCGTGATCTAGATCACAATCCGGCGCAGCGGTCCGAAAAAACGCCGGTCGGCGATGAACCGCTCAGGTTGCGCGCGCGGCAACCGATGTTGGCGCTTTCAGGTTCAACAGATTGCCGGCGAGGATCAGCGAGGCGCCGAGCACGGTGAACATGTCGAGCCGCTCCGAATAGATCAGCCAGCCGGCGGCGGCGGAAAGCGGCACCCGCAGGAAATCCATCGGGATCACGACCGTCGCATCGGCGTGCAGCATCGCGCGCGCCATGCAGTAATGGGAAAACGTGCCGCAGAATGCAATCACGACGATCCAGCCCCAGGCCCAGGCCGACGGCCATATCCAGACATAGATCGACGGGAAGAATCCGGCCGCCGACTGCACCGCCAGCATCCAGAAGATGATGGCGAGGGTATTTTCGGTGCGGGTCAGCGACTTGACCATGGCGATGGAGATGCCGAATCCGACCGCCGCGGCGAGCGCGATCAACTGGCCCGGATTGATCTCGCCGGTCGAGGGCCGCACGATGACGATGACGCCGACGATCCCGAGCACGATCGCCGCCACCTTCCACACCGTCATGCGCTCGCCGAGGAAAGCCGCGGCGAGAATCGCGGTCCAGATCGGCATGGTGAATTCGATCGATACCACCTGACCGAGCGGAATCAGCGTCAGCGCGAAGAACCAGCCGAGCTGCGCGCCGTAGTGAATGAGATTGCGCGCGACATGCTGCAGCGGTCGCGATGTCTTCATGACCGCAAAGCCGCCGGCGCGGCGGATCAGCGGGTACAGCATCAGGAAGCCGAGGATCGAGCGCACCTCCATGATCTGGAACACGTTCAATTCGCGCGTCGTCTCGCGGCCGGCCACCGCCACGATCAGCATCAGGGCGAGCCATCCGGCCATCCACAGCGCGGCCCTTGGTATGGAGGGTGTTCGGTCCATCGTTGAGTGATTGCCGGGCATCCCGCGCGGTGCGTAGAAGCGGTGAGGGCAGGCCGGTATCGGCGACCCCGGGCGAATATGCAACGCGCAAATATGCCGATGCAGTGATGCGCGGCGCCGAAATCTGGGGTGGGAGAGCCCGCACAAACGGTGCTAAGGATGCTCGTCATTCCGGAGCGCGAGTGAAACGAGCGAATCCGGAATCTCGAGATTCCGGGTCTGGTCCTTCGGACCATCCCGGAATGACGATGCAATCCGGGAGAATTCTTCATGCTCACCTTGCAACCGGCCGAATGGTCGAAGCCACGCGGCTTTTCGCACGGCGTCGCCGTCGATGGTCCGGGCCGATGGATCGTGCTGGCCGGCCAGACCGGCGGCGACGAGAAGGGTGACTATGCGCCCGACATGGCCGCACAGGTCGGCATGGCATTGCGACGCATCGTCAAGCTGCTCGGCGAGGCCAGCGCGGGACCCGAGCATATCGTCCGCCTGACCTGGTACCTGACCAGCCGCGAGGAATACCAGGCTGCGGGAGCGGGAATCGGCGCGGCCTGGAAGGAGACACTCGGGCGAAACTTCCCGCCCTCGACGCTGCTCTACATCTCAGGTCTGGTCGACGCGCGCGCCAAGGTCGAGATCGAAGTCACCGCATTCGTACCGAAGGTTTGAAGGAAATCTACCGATGACAAAGCGATCCACATCCGCAGACTATGTGACGGCCTTCGCCACCGGTTGGCCCGAGCAGCAGCCCGATATCATGGTGCTTTCGCTGACCACGCATAAGGGCGTTCAGGATTTCGCGATGAACAAGGAACAGGCCCTGCTGATCGCAAAGACCATGAAGGAAACCGCCGCCCGGCTGGTGGTGCCCAAAAGCAGCAAGACCAGCTAGAGCTGGGCCTCATGGTTCGAGACGCGCGAAGACGCGCTCCTCACCATGAGGGACTGAGACCTCATCCTGAGGAGCATCGCCAACGGGTCGCGCGAATGCGCGCCCGATGACAGGCTCCGCGATGCGTCTCGAAGGATGGAGCATCTGAGGTGGAAATGGCTCTGGCTGGGCCGATCGCTGCGCGGCAACGCTATTTGCGGGACAGCGAAATCGATGTCACCCGGAAAGCGCCCTGGGAGCGGATCACGACGGATTGTCTGTTGCCGCGCGTCGTCAACGCAATGCTCGCGGTGAATCCGGGGCCGCTGGCCATGACCTGAAAGTGGCCGCCGCCGCCACGGCCTTCGAGGTTGCCGCTGACATTGCGAATGCTTTCGCTCCATGTCCCGGACAGCGCTCCGGCCCGGGCCATGACGTTGCTGGCGAGATTGAATTTGTAGCTGTCGCTGGCGCAGGTCAGGGACTGGTTGAGACCGTTGCCGCCGGCGCCGACGGCGTAGCTGGCGCGGCATCTGATACGCTCGGTCGATCCGTCGTCCAGCGTGATGGTGCCGCTGCCGGACCAGTTGCCGGCCATCCCGGCGAAAGGCCCCGATTGCGCGTGGCTGGCGGAGCCGGACGCAGCCACCAAGAAAAACGCGACGGCTGCGAATGTCAGCCGTCGCGTGAGCGCGAAGAATTCCGTTGTTGGGTTCGGCTTACTGCCGCGACGCTTCCCAGCGACCGCTGCATGGTACACCCGCGGATGCCCCATTCCACTTCCCCGATCCGGTTTTGCCGTTGAGCTGACCGTTCGCATATGCACCATTGATCGAGACTCGCACAAGTCCCTCGCGGCCGACGGTTCCGGAAACGGGCGCGCCACCGGCAGAGACCTTGCCGTCCGACACGGTCAGGGTCGAACTGGTGCTCGGCTCGCAGCTGCCGCTCTTGGTCACGACCGTGACGTTCCAGAGCCCGTCATATGAGTGGTCGGCGGCCATGGCCGGAGCGGCGGCGAGGGCGCCTGCAGCGGCGAAGGCGGAAGCAAAAAAAGCGGCGCGAATGCGATTGTGGCGCATAAATCAAATCCCTGTGTGTGTGATGAGGCGGCATATTCAGGTACAATGTGTTCAAAATTTGCTGCATCGCGACAGCGATAAAAACACCATATAAAGCAGATGGTTAATGGACGGATTTATTCCGCCGCGGGAGCGGAATTTGTTCCGGACGGCCACCGTTGCCGGTAAAATATTACTTCGGAAGATTCGGGGCGTTGGTCGCGAACTGCTCGTCCTGCGGTTTGGCCGGCAGGGCGTGGTGGGCCTTGGCGTAGTCGATGACCTCGCCCAAGAGCTTCTGGCCGAGCGGCGCCAGGGCGCGTTCCCACAATTCGCGCGCCGTTTCGCCCTTTTTGACGAAGCACCATTCCTGCGCGGCGATCGCGCCGGCGTCCATGCGGTCGGCGAGATGGTAGACGGTGCCGCCGGCGATCGGATCGCCCTCCTTGATGGTCCATTCGACCGCGGCGATGCCGCGGTGCCGGGGCAGCAATGAGGGGTGGTAGCCGATGCCGCCGAACCTGGCCGCTGCCAGCGCATCCTCGCCGATGCGGGCGTGGCTGTGCGCGGTCACGATCAGGTCGGTACCCGCCGCGATTTCCGAAGCGACCACGAGCCTGGGATCGGCCTGCACGGTGACCTCGATCCCGGCAGCCTTGGCGGCGGCGGCAAGCCGGTCCTCGGCGTCGGCGACCACCACCCGGACGATATCGACGCCGTGCTGGCGCAGCATGTTCAGGGTCGTGACGCCGAAATGGCGGGAGCCGACGAGGGTAATCCGCATGGTGTTCTGTTCCGTCCTGGGCAAAGGCGTCCCGTCGATAACACGTCGCAGCCCACTGTCACCCCGCCCGCGCCGGGGCGGTCGGGTTATCAACAGGGCGGGGGAATCCCGACGGATTGCTGCGATTGGCGGTGAGCGCCGAGCAAAAGGCCGCCGGCAGGCGGCCCTGGGCGGAAATCGAACCCAATGCGGGTCGAGCGAGAGCCCAACTCCTCACAAAAACATCATTCGAAGCCGCCTTGCACGGCGCAACGCCGGGGGATTACGCTAACTGCATTGCGGGCCGGGCCAATGTTGGAGTTTTTTTCCATGCAAAAAGTTTTCCTTGTCGCAACAGTGATTGCTTTCGCGTCCTTGCCGGCAAGTGTGGTGCTGGCCCAGACCTCATCCGGTACGGGGGCGACGACAACAGCGCCGGCGGTCGCAACAACAACACCGCCTGCCGCAACGACGACACCGGCGCCTGCCGCAACAACGACACCGCCGGCATCAACCTCAAAGGAAACGACGACGACCGAACCGGCCAAGACCAAGAAAAAGGCCGCGAAGAAGGAAACCAGGCAGCAGGAGATCGACAGGTCGGTCCAAGAAGGCACCGTTCCCTCGCGCTATCGAAGCCAGGTGCCGAAGGAGTACCAGCAATATATTCCGTTCGAAAAGCGGTAGCCGCCGAGCCGAGTCCGTGAGCAACGAGGCCGGCGCGGTCGGCCGCTGAGGCACGTGCTCCGCAATTCAGCCGCAGAGCCGCGATCAAAACCGATCTGCACCTTGAAGCGAGGCCGTCCATATGCCGAAAAAGGGAATTACCGGACACGACGAATGGGTTGTCACGGAAGCCTTGGCCACGGCGTTGGTCGCGCTGGAACAGCTGCCGCCAGTCAACCAGCCGCGCGCCCACATGGAAGATGTGAAGAAGCTGTTGGCCGCCGGTTGCCAGCCCGGCAGCGTGAACCTGCATCTGGCGCAGGCGAAATGCAGATTATTTCCCGACCGCGATCCGCTGACGATCTATCGGGAGTACGGGTTGGAGGACGGGCAGGGGTGAAGACCGATTTCGCCGTAAGTCCGCAACGTCTTTGCCGCAGCATCGGACCGTGCGGTCTCCTCACGCCGTACCCAGGAGGTCGCCGGGGAGGGATTTGAGAAAGCTGCGGAATGGTCGCGTCGTGCCCACGCCGCGTGAGAAAACCAGACTGCCCTGAAGCATCATCACGCCGCGTTCGGCGCGTTTTCGCGCAATCGTCCTGTTCACGCCGGCATCGGTCAGAACAGCGGTGAGCGCTTCGATCCAGGCATCGAAGGTCTGCCGGATCAGGTCGGTGAATGGCCCGTCGTGAATGCGCGCCGATGACAGCATGTTGAGCAGACAGGCCTGCTTGCCGCCGGAATAGAAGGCGTCGAGTTGGCGGACCATGTCGTCGATGCGGTCTTTCGGCGCGCCACCGCCCTTGAGCGGCGACAGGATGTGCTTGTCGAGCCAGGCTCCCGCGGTCTCCAGCACTTGGCGGGCCATCTGCTCCTTGCCTCCGGGAAAGCGATGGTAGAGGCTCGCCTTCTTCAGACCCGACGCCTCCGCCAGCATGGTCAGCGACGCACCTTCATAACCGACATCGCGAAACACCCGGCCTAGCCGGTCCATCAATTCCGCGTCTTCGACCGCTACCTTGCGTCCCATCGGGGTGATCGCTCCGCTTCGTTTCAAATCATTGTAACCGAACGATCGTTAAAATGGAACTTGACAGGGCGCCTCTCTGTTGCCAATTATATTATACCGAACGTTCGGTAAACGTGCAATCCATCAACAGGAACTCCCCGCATGTCGAAAACAGCTATCTTCATCTATTCGGACCCCAAGGCCGGCTCCGACGAGGCGTTGGGCCGCCTCTTCAATGGGATGTTCGTCGCCTACGAACTTCAGGAGAAGAAGCAGGAGGTCGCGCTCATCTTCCAGGGGGCAGGGGTGCGCTGGGTGAGCGAGGTCGTCAAGCTCGACCACCCCGCCCATGCGCTCTACGATGCCGTGAAGGATACGGTGGTCGGTGCCTGTCGTGGCTGCGCCGATGTCTTCGGCGCCACCGACGGCGTCCGGGCGGCGGGGCTGTCGCTGATCGATGAGAAGGCCATCCCCGGCACATCCGGCATCGTCGACGTCTCCAAATATCTCGACGCGGGCTACCGTGTCCTGACGTTCTGAGCCCTCGTCACGGCCAGAGGTGCCGCAGCAGGATGCGGCACCCACTTCCCACAAGAAGTGAAATTACCCGCCGGTCCCCATCATTCCGGCGAATGCGACGGCGCCGTCGCGCGCGGCATTTCACGAAGTCCGACTACCGCGATCGAACGCGACCGAGCCCCAAAATGCGCTGGGCAGAGATGGCCTGCGACCATCTGTACCGGCGGCCGAGCATCGCATGTCGCGGACGGATGACTACTTAGGAAACTTCGATGTCAGGAGTTTCCCATGCGCTGGATCGTCGCGGTATTCGCAGCGCTGCTCGTGCTGCTGCTGGTGTATGCGGGCTCGGCCTTCGTCTCGTTGGACAGGTTAGTCAAAGCCGCACGCGCGGCCGATATCGACGAAGTCATGGCCCGAACCGACCTGGAGCGAACAAAGCGTTCGCTGGTCGATCAGATCGTCGGCGCGTACTTGAAGCGACTGGGCGAAAAGCGGCCCGTCAGGCCCCTGGAGCGAATGGTGGCCCATACCTATGGCGCGTCGATTGCCGATGCTCTCGTCGGAAAAATGCTGACCAAGGAAAATCTGGCCTCGTTACTGCAAGATGGCAAAGTCAGAGGTGTCGACGGGGTCACGGACATATCGCTTGAACCGCTGAAATCGATCGAGCTGTCGGACCTCGGCCACGTCATCCGCAGGATCTCGCTGGTGAAGCCGGTCGAGTTCTCCATCCGACTCGGAGACGCCGAAGATGCCGGCGGAATCAGCCTTCATTTCAACGGCGCCGGATGGCAGCTCTCCGGAATCCAGCTGCCCGCAAGAGCCGCCCAAACGCTCGCGGCGACGCTGCCAGTGAGATAGGGGGCGCTATGCGCCGCCGTTGCACGCCACCCTCGGCGCACGTGCGCGCAAAAGATAGCTCAGCATACCTTGGAAGGCGCTTCATCGTTGCGCAGCCAGATTATTTGGAGTTCACCGAATCGTCAGTCGTCCGATTTTTTATCCTCCGGTGCGCTGATGAAGGCGAGGAAGGATTTGCCTAGGTTGGTGATGCGCGGCTGCAGCATCGAGTCGCCGCCACTCATCATTGCTTTAAACCAGCCGGTATCAGCTAAACCGAGCCTTCCAAGGTCACCACTCACGCGATCAAAGATGGTGTCATCGCTGGTGAGGTCAGGGAGAGCCGCCTCGATGACACGCACCATTCCGCCGGCCATCATCGACTTTGCTTTCGCCACCGCCGCGGGATGCGCCTTCGGATTGCTCAGGAAGCTGAGCAGCACCGCATGCATGGGCGTGATTTCGTCAATCATTTGCATGAAGATGTGCCGGATGTTTTCGTCCATTGAGCCAATTGCAGAATTTATAATAGCGTTTTGCAGCATCCGCTTTTTGTCCTGCGATGCAGTTGTAGAAGCGACACGAATGGCCTGCAAGAAAGTCGCCTGAAATTGCTCATTTGCATGCAAGTTTTCGGGCTTCACTTGCTCGAAGTCCTCCTGCAGCTTCGATAGCCGTTCAAAGGTGTCGCGCATAAAATCATCGCGGCGTTCCTGTGCGGGGTCGCCGATAACGAAGGTCAGCATTTCAACCAAGGGGCTGCCGACAACGGGTAGCATACTAACGCCGGCCTTGATGCCCTTGTTCAGAACGTCCTCTAAGCGGTTCGCGAATGGGTCCGTCATCCAAAAAGCTCCAATATCCAATCCAAATTGATTGGGATGGCAAGCTGTCGATAGATCAAGATCAAGTCGGGTACGTCGGTTGGGGGAAACCCGCCCCCACTGATGTCTTTTATTCCTCTGTGAACAGTGCGGTGGATCCAATTGCAGCCAATTGCTGCATCTCCCACTGCGCGGCAAGTCCCTTGCTCTGTAGGGGGATCAGAACCTCGTTCGCGATCTGTCGAATGATCGCTTCAATCGAATTTTCGACTGGCTGCGAGGGGGCGTCTTGCGAGGGCTGATAGCTAAATCCCGCTCCCCGAAGCAAGACGGCTTTGTAAGCAGGGGATGAAATTGTCTCATCCAAATGTGCGCCGCCGTCGCGGTCACGCGTAATCCTGATGATGTCCAGACGGGAGAGGGTTCCTTCGGACCCCTTCAGGACTACCTCGTTCCACCATTCATTGATTGAGAGACGAACATCCTTTCTAAAAACGGCCGCTTCCCGGCCGGCTGGGAGCGCTTGAATGAACCACGAGGCCGGTCGATCGCCCACCGCCTCGACGGGAATGCATTCGACGGACATTAAATTTCCTGACGGCACAGTCGTGGGCATTTCAATGTCCCAGTTGAGAGCCTCAACAACTGAAGTATGGGTGCGTGAACGGGGTCCCAGTAGAATAAAGATCGCGTTGGCGATGCGCGCGGCCTCTGCAACATGTCCAAAATCGAACGACGAGACTGACATCCTTAGCGCGCCATGTTGACGTTGAAATGCGCGGAGAAGGCCAAACCGGGTGCGCCTTAGCAAAGCAAGCCCTCCGTGGACTCAAAATTGGACCCAAACAGTCGATACCGGGCCTGTCGTCATTCAAGACCGATGCCATAAATCGCTCGGCCAAGCCAAGGCGAGCCTCACTCGAAAATTCAAAATGATTTCATGGTGAGCGCGGAGGGACTCGAACCCTCGACCCCATGATTAAAAGTCACGTGCTCTACCACCTGAGCTACGCGCTCACTGCCGCGCTGTGTAGGGGGCGGCTGGATGCGGGTCAATAGCGCGGCGAACCGCAAATGCGCCGTTGGGGACGGCCCGGATTTTCGAGCCGGTGCCGGCCGTTAGCGGCTTTTCTTCATGCCCCGCGGAGGCCGGAAAACCGGCTTCCGTCAACTGGCTTCGCGGCGAACCTCCGACGCCACCGGCTGCGAGGTGCCGGTGACCGTCGGCATCGCCACCGGGCGCAGCCCGATCAGTTCGGCGCTGCGCACCCCGGCATAGCGCCAGAACTCGAACGAATTGATCCGCGAACTCTCGAGGATGGCGATCGCCACCGCCGACAGGAACGGCAGGCTTTCCAGCACTAGCACGGCCGCGAAGATATAGATTTCGCGGACCTCCTTCTGGCTGTTGGTGACCACCAGCACAGCGGCGCCGACCAAGAGCAGCACGCCGATCACGGCCTCCCAAAACGCCTGGAATTCGATCGACATCCGCGACAGGCCGCCCTTGGAGGTGCGGGCGAAGGGCAGGTGTTCGGTGATCAGGCCGTTGGCGACCGCGCGCGACACCGTCCACTGCACCGACATCGCCGCGACCATGGCGCCCAGCATCTGGCCCCATTTCACCGGCACCCGCAGCCGGTACAGGATCATGAAATGCAGCAGTGAGACGACGAAGGCGGCGATGATCGGCAGCGTCAGGATCTTGTCGGGAATGGCGATGCCGGCAAACGCCACGATCGGCACCCAGATCAGATTGAGGATCGCGACCAGCACGCCGAGGCTTTCGGCGCCGAGCCAGTTCAGCCAGCCCAGCGAAAATTCGCGTTTTTGATCTGGCGAGAGCCGGCTCGCGCCCGGCAGGAACCGCCGCCAGTGCTTCTTGACGATCTGGAAGCCGCCATAGGCCCAGCGATGGCGCTGCTTCTTGAAGGCCTCATAGGTGTCGGGCAATAGGCCATGGCCGTAGCGGTGGTTGGTATAGTGCGTCAGCCAGCCGTGCTCGATGATGGCGAGGCCGAGATCGGTATCCTCGCAAATGGTGTCGCCGGCCCAGCCGCCGGCCATGTCCATCGCCGCGCGCCGGATCAGGCACATGGTGCCGTGGACGATGATCGCGTTGGCTTCGTTGCGCTGGACCATGCCGATGTCGAAGAACCCGGCATATTCGCCGTTCATGATGTAGTGCATCAGCGAGGTATCGCCGTCGCGATGATCCTGCGGCGCCTGCACGAGGCCGACGCGCGGATCGGCGAACACCGGCACCAGATCCTTCAGCCAGTCCGGCTGCACCACATAGTCGGCGTCGATGATGCCGATGATCTCGGCGTCCACGGCGGTGCGCGCCATGGCGATGCGCAGCGCGCCGGCCTTGAAGCCCTCGACCTTCTCGGCATTGATGAACACGAAGCGCTCGCCGAGCGCCCGGCAGTGATCCTGGATCGGCTGCCAGAATTCCGGATCCGGCGTGTTGTTGATGATGACGACGCATTCGAAGTTCGGATAGTCCAGCCGCGCCACCGCATCGAGCGTCTGCTTGAGCATCTCGGGCGGTTCGAAATATGCGGGGATGTGGATCGATACTTTGGGGAAGGAGACGCTCTCGCCGATCGTCGCCGGCGCCACGGGCTCGCCCTTGACGATCAGCCGGCGCGGCTTGCGGCCGAAGGCGATGGCCGCGATTTCCTCGATCCGCGCCATCGCGATCAGCACCAGCGGGATCAGCAGGATCAATCCCAGCGTCAGCGCGAAGGCCGAACCGAACACGAAGTAATGGCCTTCCCAATAGGCGAACACGGTGGCGGCCCAGGTGCCGACGCCGGCGGACGCCGCCGACAGCACCAGCGCCTGCATGATGGTGGGTTGGGCGAGCCGCAAAATCGGCAGCGACAGCAGGATGCCGACCAGCACCGCTATCGTCGCCAGTTTCCAGTAATTCTCGTTCACGACCGGGCCGGTCCAGGCGAATTTGGGCTCCCGGGCCGCATTGAGAATGCCCCAATAGGGCCCGACGCCGCCTTCGAAGAACTTCCAGGGCTGATCGATCGCCTCGACGATGTTGTATTCCATGCCGATGGCTTCGGCGCGGGTCACGAAGTTGCGCAGCACCACGGCCTGCTCGAAGGTGCCGGGTTCGGCGTTCTTCAGATTGTAGCCGGCGCTGGGCCAGCCGAATTCGGCGATCACGATCCGCTTGCCGGGAAACTGTTCGCGCAACAGCCCATAGAGATAAACGGCCTGATCCACCGCCTGCTTGTCGGTGAAGTTTTCCCAATAGGGCAGCACATGCGCGGCGATGAAGTCGACCGAGGACGCCAGCTTTGGATTGTCGCGCCAGATATTCCAGATTTCACCAGTCGTAACAGGCACATTGACCGATTTCTTGACCTGCTTGATGAGTTCGATCAGGTCGTCGACCTTCTGCTCGCCGCGGTAGATCGTCTCGTTACCGACGACGACGCCGTTCACATTGCTGTTGCGCTTGGCGAGGCTGATCGCGGCCTGGATCTCGCGTTCGTTGCGTTCGGAATTCTTGTCGATCCAGGCGCCGACGGTGACTTTCAGTCCGAATTCCGCGGCGATCGGCGGCACCAGCTCGACGCCCCCGGTCGAGGAGTAAAGCCGGATCGCCCGCGTCATCCGCGACAATGTCTTGAGGTCGGCGCGGATTTTTTCCACGCTTGGAATGTTGTCGACGTCGGGATGCCCGGTGCCTTCGAACGGCGCGTAGGAGACGCTCGGCAGGATGCCCTTGAAGTCCGGGGCTTGCTGCTTGTCCCGCAGCAGCCCCCACATGGCAGCGTGAACGGCAGTCACAAACAACAGAACGGCGACGACGGCGCGCATCGCGACAAAACCATACGGGGCTTGCATTGAAAGAAAGCGAACCCGTCCCCTAGGTCCGACCGACACGGCGGCAACTCAAAGGATAGTCCTGCCACGCGATTTAACAACTGGTATGACGCCGTGGCGTTTTAAGGGCGCAGCCGATTCAAAATCGCGAGAACACGGTTTGGTTCGCTTTCGGCTATTTCGTTGGCGCGGCGGCCGGTGCGGGTGAGGCCGCAGGCACTGTGCTTCCGGCCGTCGTGGCGACCGGAGCTGTCGTGGCCGCCGCGGCGGCCTGCGGTTGCGCCGCCGGATTGATCCAACAGGCGTGAATGCGGCCGGAAAGCGACTCCGGAACCTTCGAATCGATCGACGCGCCGAACCGGGTCAGGCAGCGGAAGGTCGCCTGGATGTGGCCGCCGGGGCAGCCGAAACGGTCGTAGAGATCGAGATGGCGAAAGGCGGTATCGAGATCGTCGAGCCACATCAGGCGCACCATGCGGCGGCCGAGCCAGACGCATTCCGGGTTTCCGGCCGGGCCGTTGATGGCCTGCGACGCCTCGACGAACTGGTCGGTCTTGCGCTGGTCGTCCTTGGCGGTATCGGCGGGATTGGTGGCGGGCGCCTTGGGGTCCTGGGCGCGGGCATCACCGCTCTGGGCGAGGGCGCTGCCGACACCGATGAGGAGGACGAGCCCGGGAATGGCGAGGTGGCGCAAAACCGCATTTCTAGTCTGAAGCACCCGTCGACGCATAGAATCCCCGATGTGTTGCCCGTCCGCGCTCGGTCCGGACGGCTGGTGTGATGCCGCCTAAATGGGTCCCCAATGCGGCGGCGACCCTGCCGGATTCCCATGACGGACATTTCATATTTTGTCCAGCAAACTCACAACTTTATCGCACCGTTTTAAGCCGCCCGCATGGGCGGGTCCCGAATTGCGGCCACCCTGCCGCTATCCTGCTCTTGGCAGACGGCCGGTGACAAGCTAATCGACGATCCCGGCCCGGAGGATGGAACCGATTTCTCTTCGTACGCCACTGGCGCTTCTCCTGATATCCCTGAGTGCGATCGCCGCCGCCTGGTGGTGGTTGGCCACGCCTATCAATCTGGCGCGCGCGCCGATCGATCCCAACGCCAAGTTGCTGTGCGTGTCCTACGCGCCGTTCCGTGGCGACCAAACGCCGCTGGTGCCGACCACGCATATCGGACCGGAACAGATCGCCGAGGATCTGGCGCAGCTCGCCAAAATTTCCGACTGCGTGCGCACCTATTCGATTGAAAACGGCCTCGACCAGGTTCCGGCGCTCGCCGCCAAGGTCGGGCTGAAGGTCATTCAGGGCATCTGGCTCGGCAGCAACCGCCTGAAAAACCTGGCGCAGATTTCGACCGTGGTCGGCCTGACCAAGGAATATCCCGGTGTCATCACCTCGGTCGTGGTCGGCAACGAAGTGCTGCTGCGCGGCGAGATGACCACCTCCGACCTCGTCGCCATCATCCGCTCGGTCAAGGCGCAGGTCGCCGTTCCCGTCACTTACGCCGATGTCTGGGAATACTGGCTGCGCAACCGCGAAGTCTATGACGCCGTCGACTTCGTCACCATTCACATCCTGCCTTACTGGGAAGACTTCCCGATCCGCGCCAAATATGCCGCGATCCACGTCGACTCCATCCGCAAGCGGATGGCGGTGGCGTTTCCCGGCAAGGAAATCCTGATCGGCGAGACCGGCTGGCCGAGTGCGGGGCGGATGCGCGAGGCGGCGCTGCCGTCGCGCGCCAACCAGGCGCGCGTGGTGTCGGAGATCCTGGCGCTGGCGAAGCGGGAAAACTTCCGCGTCAATCTGATCGAGGCCTACGACCAGCCGTGGAAGCGCCAGCTCGAGGGCACCGTCGGCGGCTACTGGGGCCTGATCGATTCGGTCAGACGCGCCGTGAAGTACCCGCCGGGCGAAGCCATCACCAACTATCCATTCTGGAAGCTGCAGATGGGAGGCGGGATAGCCCTGGCCGTTCTCGTGTTCGGCGCGGCCTGGCTGACGCTGCGCCACCGGCCCTGGACGCCCCGGCCGGCAGCCTGGGTCGCGGTCGCCATATCCGCCACCTCGGCCGGCATCCTGCTCGGGATCGCCGGGGACAAGATGGTTTACGAAAGCTACGGTATCGGCGGCTGGCTCAAATGGGGTGCGCTGCTGGCGGCCGGCATCGCCGCGCCCTTGCTCGCGACCAACGCCTTGATGTCGGGGCGTTCGCTGCCGACCTTCCTGGAACTGCTCGGACCGCGCGACGGCAGCCCCCGCCCGTTGCTGGGCATGCTGCTCGCCGTGGTGCTGGCGATCACCACGCTGATCGGCGCCGAGACCGCGCTCGGCTTCGTGTTCGACCCGCGCTACAAGGATTTTCCCTATGCGGCGCTGACCATGGCGGTGGTGCCGTTGTGGACGCTGATGGCGCTGAACCGCCCGCAGGAGGGCGCCCGCCCGATCGCGGAGGCCGTGTTCGCCGGCCTGCTGGCGGCGTCCGCGCTCTACACCGGGTTCAATGAGGGCAGGGACAACTGGCAGTCGCTGTGGACCTGCGCGATGTATTTCCTGCTGGCGATCACGCTGTGGCGGGCGCGGGGCGTGCAAAGCCCAAAATGAGCAGGCCGATCGCCAGCCCCGACAGGCTGATATTGTAGAGCACGATCCCGAACCCGGCTGCGACCAGCCCGCCGGTCAGCAGCACGATCGACGGCCGGATGACGTGAAGTGCGGCGATGATCAGCGCGACGATGCCGAACACTGAATTCTTGAACAGCGACGTCACCAGCGTCCGGGTCTTGCACAACATGGTGTGCAGGCCGGCATCGCAGGCCAGCGCCACGGTGGAAAACTCGATCGCAAGATAGCGCAGATAAAGCGCGTAGCCGACGGTGACGAAGCCGACGACCAGCAGCCATTGCACCTGATAGGGCGTCAGCCGGAACGGGGTCTTTTTCATTTCGCGAATATGCTCGGGAACGCGTTGCGGGACAACCCGGCGCATGCCGTCAGGCGACCAACCGCACGAAATTGCATCAAGACGCGGATACAACACATTGTGATTACAGGATTTATTGACTGCGCCGACTGAACATCGACGTCAGCATGGAGGAGGATTCCGGCTTCTTGGCCGGCTCCTCGACCGCCGCCACCGGCCGTTTCGGGCTTGCGCGCTTGCGCGGCGCGGGTTTGACGGCGGCAGCGGGCGGCTCGCTGCCCGTCAGGGCCAGACGCTGGCCGTCGAACACCGTGGTCTCGCAGGTCCGGTCGTTTTCAATCATGACCGCGCAGATTTTCGCCGCGGCGGCGGCATCGCTGAGGGGACCTGCGACCAGCCGCAGCTGCATGCCGAGCCCGCCGCTTCCTTCCTTCACCACGATGATCGGCCGCAGCGCCGCCAGCGGCGCGTTGGACTTCGACTTCAAGAGGCCGCGCCACAGCGCGCGCAAGCCGCCGACCGAATTCGCACCCCCGACATCGACGCCGAATTCGGTGCGCTGCACCGCGAGTTTGGCAGCCGCCGCCTCCGGCGCGCCCGGATCGGCGTCGGCGGCTACCGCCGCCACTTCCGGGATCGGCGCAGAGGTGACGGCCTGCTTCGACGCCTCGGGTTCGATCAGTTTTCCTGCCGCGGCATCGGGCGGGGCCATCATCGATTTCGCCGGCATCAGCGGCGTTGAAGTGCCTGCCGCCGGCGGATTTGGCGTTTCCCTGGCAACGGACGAGACCGTGGCTGGTGCCGGCTCGACCGCCGCCATGGCCGTGCGCGGCTTGTCGATTGCGGCCGCAGCCGTCGTCGCCACCGGCGCGACAACCGGGGACGGACTGACCGGCACAGCGGCCGTCTCGGCCGCCGGCCAAGCGGGAACCGGCGGCGCCGTGGCGGTGTTCTGCCGCGCGATCGAGCCGGTCACGGAATCCAGTCCCTGTTCCAGAACGGTGACGCGGGTATAGAGCCGGTCGCGATCGCCGTTCAGCGTCTCGATCGCGGATGCCAGCCGCCTGGCTTCGCTGTGGCTTTCCTTGGCGACCGACTGAATCTGCTGCTGCGCCTGGCGCGCCAGATCGGCGGCGGCGACCTGCTCGCGCCGCGATCCGATCGAGGACTGGTTGACGATCACGGCGAGCACGAGGGCGCCGACCGAGGCGACGCCCCACGAGCCGAGCCGCCACAGCGTGCGGCGGTCGAATTCGTCTTCCTCCGCCAGAAAACCCGATAGCACGCCGCCGGTGTTTTCGGCCTCGAAGCCGTCAGCCAGATGGTCGGTATTCTTGGCCATAC
This sequence comes from Bradyrhizobium sediminis, assembly GCF_018736085.1. Taxonomy (NCBI): domain Bacteria; kingdom Pseudomonadati; phylum Pseudomonadota; class Alphaproteobacteria; order Hyphomicrobiales; family Nitrobacteraceae; genus Bradyrhizobium; species Bradyrhizobium sediminis. The sequence continues at coordinate 2,971,194 of NZ_CP076134.1, forward strand.
GAAATTGCCGGCCCTCCCGAGGCCCACCCGAATCAGACGGCAAACATTAACAGGAAATACGTCCTCATCTTGAATCCCCCCGGTTGGCCTGACGGCGAATCGGGTTTCCAAGAGGGAGCAAAACGCTCTAAGAGGGCGGCGGCGCTGGCGTCAGCCGCCATTGAACAGGGAACAGGATGACTGCTCGTTCCAGCCTCACCATCGTGCTCGCAGCCGGCGAGGGCACGCGCATGCAATCCTCGCTGCCGAAGGTGCTGCATCCCGTGGCGGGCCAGTCGCTGCTGGCGCATGTGCTCGGCGCCGCCCCGAAGGGAGCGGGCGCCTCGCTCGCCGTGGTGATCGGCCCCGACCACAAGGCGGTCGCCGACGAGGCCAGACGCGTTCGCCCCGATGCCGCCACCTTCGTGCAGCGCGAACGTCTCGGCACCGCGCATGCGGTGCTCGCCGCCCGCGAAGCGCTGGCGCGCGGCGCCGACGATCTCCTGGTGGTGTTCGGCGATACGCCGCTGATTTCGGCCGAGACAGTTTCGCGTTTGCGCGCGCCCCTGAAAAACGGCGCGGCGCTGGCGGTGCTCGGCTTTCAAGCTGCCGATCCCACCGGCTACGGCCGGCTGCTGGTCGAGGATGGGCGGCTGGTGGCGATCCGCGAGCACGCGGACGCGACGCCTGCGGAACGCGCGATCACGCTCTGCAATGCCGGCGTGATGGCCTTCGATGGCCGCCGGGCGCTGCAAATCCTCGACCGGATCGGCAATGCCAACAGCAAGGGCGAATATTATCTGGTCGATGCAGTGGCCATCAGCCGGGATATGGGATTGGAGGCGATCGTGATCGAAACCAGCGAGGACGAAGTGCGGGGCATCAACACCAAGGGCCAGCTCGCCGAGGCCGAACAGGTCATGCAGGCGCGGTTACGCAAGGCAGCGCTGGAGGCCGGCGTGACCATGACCGCGCCCGACACGGTCTATCTCGCCGCCGACACGAGCTTCGGCAAGGACGTGACGATCGAGCCGTTCGTGGTGATCGGCCCCGGCGTTTCCATCGCCGACGGCGCGGTGATCCATTCGTTCTCCCACATCGTGCAGTCCTCGATCGGCAAGAACACCTTGGTCGGCCCCTTTGCGCGGCTGCGGCCGGGAACCTCGCTCGGCGATGGCGCCAAGATCGGCAATTTCGTCGAGACCAAGGCGGCGACGCTGGAGGCGGGCGTCAAGGTCAATCACCTCTCCTATATCGGCGACACCCATGTCGGCGCCAAGGCCAACATCGGCGCCGGCACCGTCACTTGCAACTATGACGGCTTCTCCAAGCACAAGACCGAGATCGGCGCGGGCGCCTTCGTCGGCACCAATTCGTCGCTGGTGGCGCCGGTCAGGATCGGCGCCGGCGCCTATATCGGTTCGGGCTCGGTGATCACCAAGGACGTGCCCGACGACGCCATGGCAGTCGAGCGCAGCCCGCAGACCAACCGCGAGGGTGGGGCGAGGCGGTACCGCGAGTTGAAGACGCGCAACAAGGCGCCGAAGGCTTGAACCCGCCGCGGTGTGATTGGGAAGGCTGCTGGCGCGAGCGCGCTACTCGTCGTCGGCAAATTCCGAAAAGATCGCACGCGTCAGCCGCCAGCCGCGCGGTTTGGCGCGCTGGACCGGCTCGCCCGGCTGGTGCTTCACAAGCACGGGCTTGGCTTCGTGCCCGCGCATCGGCGGCGGCCATTGGGCAAGGTGGGTGCCTGCGGTCTCGCTGGCCCGCAAATGCAGGGAAGCGAGGCCTCGGTCGCCAGGTGAGCGGTCGCGTGTGTCTGTCACAAGCCTTTCTCCGGTTCGTCAATGTTTCCGAAAAAGAGTTGATGGCCCGTTAATGAACTTCTCAATTCGGGTGACGGGCAGGGCTTCGGAGAGGCTTGTTAAGGCCTAAGCTTTACCCTGTCGCAATCCGCAATAATTATTGAGTATCTGGGAGCAGGCGATTTTCGTTAAGAGGGTCGCGCGCTGTTTTGGAAATCTTTCGACGATTTGGGGATATTTACCCGCATGTGCGGCATTGTCGGCATTCTCGGACGCGCTCCGGTCGCGGAGCAATTGGTGGATTCGCTCAAGCGCCTTGAATATCGCGGCTACGATTCCGCTGGAGTCGCCACGCTGGAAGGCGAGCACATCGAGCGCCGCCGCGCCGAAGGCAAGCTCAAGAATCTGGAAACCCGGTTGCGCGCCGAACCGCTCGCCGGTCATACCGGCATCGGCCACACGCGCTGGGCCACCCACGGCAAGCCGACCGAGAACAACGCCCATCCGCATGCGACGGATCGTGTCGCCGTGGTCCACAACGGCATCATCGAGAATTTTCGCGAACTGCGCGAAGAGCTCGAGAAGAAGGGCGCGGTCTTCAAGACCGAGACCGACACGGAGATCGTCCTGCACCTCGTCGACAGCTATCTGGCCAAGGGCATCAACCCCGTCGAAGCGGTTAAGGCGTCGCTGTCCCGGCTTCGCGGCGCGTTCGCACTTGGGTTCATTTTCGCAGGCGACGCCAACCTGATGATAGGCGCGCGCAATGGACCGCCGCTCGCCATCGGCTACGGCAAGGGCGAGATGTATCTGGGCTCCGACGCGATCGCGCTCGGCCCATTCACCGACACCATCAGTTATCTCGAGGATGGCGACTGGGTGGTACTGACCCGCGACGGCGCCGTGATCTACGACAAGCACAATGCAGTCGTTCATCGCGAGGCCATCAAGCACTCCGCCTCGACCTCGCTGGTCGACAAGGCCAATTATCGCCACTTCATGGCCAAGGAAATCCACGAGCAGCCGGAAGTGGTCGGCCATACGCTGGCGCGCTACGTCGACATGGCGACCGAACGCATCGCGCTGCCGGTAAAACTGCCGTTCGACTTCAAGGACATCCAGCGCATCTCGATCGTCGCCTGCGGCACCGCGAGCTACGCCGGTTACGTCGGCAAATACTGGATCGAGCGTTTCGGCCGCCTTCCGGTCGAGCTCGATGTTGCCTCCGAATTCCGCTACCGCGAGGCGCCGTTGCGCAAGGGGGATCTGGCGATCTTCATTTCGCAGTCCGGCGAGACCGCCGACACGCTGGCCGCGCTGCGCTACGCCAAGGCGGAGGGCGTGCACACGCTGTCGGTGGTCAACGTGGCGACCTCGACGATCGCCCGTGAAAGCGAGACCGTGCTGCAGACGCTGGCCGGCCCCGAAATCGGCGTCGCCTCGACCAAGGCCTTCACCTGCCAGCTGATGGTGCTGGCCGCGATCGCGGTCGCCGCCGGCAAGGCGCGCGGCGAATTGTCGGACGCAGACGAAAACAGGCTCGTGAAAGGGCTGGTGGAAATTCCGCGGCTGATGGCGGCGGCGCTTTCGACCGAGCCCCAGATCGAGAAGCTGGCGCGCGAGATCGCCAAGCACAAGGACGTGGTCTATCTCGGCCGCGGCACCAGCTATCCGCTGGCGCTGGAAGGCGCGCTGAAGCTGAAGGAAATCTCCTATATCCACGCCGAAGGCTACGCCGCCGGCGAGCTCAAGCACGGCCCGATCGCGCTGATCGACGAGAACATGCCGGTGGTGGTGATCGCGCCGCACGACAAAGTGTTCGAGAAGACCGTCTCCAACATGCAGGAGGTCGCCGCCCGCGGCGGCAACATCATCCTGATGACCGACGCCAGGGGCGCGGCGGAAGCGACCGTGGACTCGCTGGTGACGATCATGCTGCCCGATATGGCCTCGGCCTTTACGCCGATGGTCTATGCCGTTCCGGTGCAGTTGCTGGCCTATCATACCGCCGTGGTCATGGGCACCGACGTCGACCAGCCGCGCAATCTGGCGAAATCGGTGACCGTGGAATAGGGGACCGGGGAACAAGTGTCACACCTCAGGCGGTGGCCGCGGTCTTCAAAAACCTGCTAGGATGGCTTAGCTGGCACTGTACGGTAGCCGCTCCGACCAACCTGGAACCCTGATGAATTCAGACGATCTGCCTCCGCCCGTGCCCGAGGACGAAGTCCCGCCCGAAGTCCACAGCGGCCTGATGGCCCGATTCCGCAACTACTTCCTGACCGGCCTGATCGTCGCCGGTCCGATCGCGATCACCTTTTATCTGACCTGGTGGTTCGTCACCTGGGTCGACGGCATCGTCCGGCCGTTCGTTCCCCTGGCGTACCGGCCGGAAACCTATCTGCCGTTCGGGCTGCCGGGCTCCGGGCTGATCGTCGCCGTGTTCGCGCTGACGCTGCTCGGCTTCCTCGCCGCCAACCTGATCGGGCGAACCCTGGTCGATCTCGGCGAGCGGCTGCTGGGCCGCATGCCGGTGGTGCGCGCGATCTATCGCGGCCTCAAGCAGGTGTTCGAGACGCTGTTCTCGGGGCAGGGATCGAGCTTCCGCAGGGTAGGCCTGGTCGAATTCCCTTCGCCCGGGATGTGGTCGATCGTGCTGATCTCGCAGTCGCCGAGCGTGGAGATCGCCAACAAGCTACCGGGCCAGGAGGAGCACATCTCGGTGTTCCTGCCCTGCGCGCCGAACCCGACCACCGGCTTCTTCTTCTATGTGCCGAAGAGCAAGATCGTCGATATCCAGATGAGCGCCGAGGACGCCGCGACCCTGATCATGTCCTGCGGCGTGGTGCAGCCCGGCTCCGACCAGCAGAAGAAGCTTGCGGCCTTGGCCGGCATGGCGAACGCCGCACGGGTGGCGAATTCAACCCCGCTGCAGCCGGAACCGGCGAAGGTGGAGTGACGGCTTGCCTATGCCACCGTCGTCATTGCGAGGAGCGCAGCGACGAAGCAATCCAATCTTTCTTTGCGCGGCGCCATGGATTGCTTCGCTGCGCTCGCAATGACGGGGAGGGATCGGGGCCGAACTCACGCCAACGTCTCAAAGAGATCCTTCCATTCAGGATTTAACGCTTCGATCAAGGCCAGTTTCTTTGCCCGGCTCCCCGCCTTGATCTGCTTCTCCCGCGTGATCGCCGCGATCATGCTGTCGTGCACTTCGTACCAGACGAGTATCTTGCAGCCATATTTCTTCGTAAACCCTCTTACCAATCCCTCGCGATGCTCAAAGGTGCGTCGTGGCAGGTCGGAAGTGACACCGGCGTAGAGCGTACCGCGATGCTTGTTTGCCATGATGTAGACGCAGGGTTGTTTCATCTGCTTCATTTCCAACGTGGTGGGTCAGTATACGCCGTCATTGCGAGGAGCGCAGCGACGAAGCAATCCATCTTTCTTTACTCGGCAAGATGGATTGCTTCGCGGAGCCTGTCATCGGGCGCGCATTCGCGCGACCCGTTGGCTTGCAATGACGACGACAGGCTTCACCCCGCCCCGATCAGCGGTATCGCTTCGTCCCGTTCGAACAGATAGAGCAGGCAGCGCAAGGCCTCGCCGCGTTCGCCCTTCAGCTTCGGATTATCCTTCATGATCCGCAGCGCTTCGTCGCGCGCTTGCGTGATGAGTTGGCCATGCACTTCGGAGCGCGCGATGCGGTAGCCGGGCAGGCCGCTCTGTCTGGTGCCCAGCACGTCGCCTTCACCGCGCAGTCGCAAATCTTCCTCGGCAATCCGGAAACCATCGGTGGTCTCCCGGATCACTTTCAGCCGTGCCGTCGACATCTCGTTGAGCGGCTCCCTGTAAAGCAAGAGGCAGGTCGAGGCTTCGGAGCCGCGGCCGATCCGGCCGCGCAACTGGTGCAGTTGCGCAAACCCGAAGCGTTCGGCGTTCTCGATCACCATGATGGTGGCGGCGGGCACGTCGACGCCGACCTCGACCACGGTGGTCGCGACCAATAGCCCGATTTCGCCGGCGGCGAATTGCGCCATCACGCGGTCCTTCTCGGCGCCCTTCATCTGGCCATGCACCAGACCGACGCGGTTGCCGAAACGCTGCTGCAGGCTTTCGAACCGTTCGGTCGCGTTGGTCAGATGTTCTGTGCCCTCGGCCTCGGATTCCTCGACCAGCGGGCAGATCCAGTACACCAGCTTGCCCTTGTCGAGCGCGCGGCCGACGGCATCCATCACCTCACTGAGGCGGCTGTTCGGCACCGCCCGGGTATCGATCGGCTGCCGTCCGGCCGGCTTCTCGCGCAGTTCCGAGACGTCCATGTCGCCGAAATAGGTCAGCACCAGCGTGCGCGGGATCGGCGTCGCGCTCAGTACCAGAACGTCGACGGCGTCCCCCTTGGTGGTCAGCGCCAGCCGCTCGCGCACCCCGAAACGATGCTGCTCGTCGACCACAGCCAGCGCCAAAGCCTTGAACACCACGTCGTCCTGGATCAGCGCGTGGGTGCCGACCAGGAAATCGATCTCCCCTGCGGCGAGCCGCGCCAGCAGTTCGCGGCGTTCCTTGCCCTTCTCGCGCCCGGTGAGGATGGCGACCCGCAAGCCCGCGCGCTCGGCCAGCGGCGCAATCGTCTTGATGTGCTGGCGCGCCAGGATTTCGGTCGGCGCCATCAGCGCGGCCTGCTTGCCGGCCTCGGTGACGGCGGCGGCTGCCAGCAGCGCCACCACGGTCTTGCCGCTTCCGACGTCGCCCTGCAGCAGCCGCAACATGCGGACCGGCTGACGCAGATCCTCGGTGATGGCGGCGACGGCTTCGCGCTGCGATGCGGTCAATGCGTAAGGCAGAGCGTCGATGATCCGGCTGCGCAGATGGCCGTCGCCGGCGTGGCGGTCGCCGGCGGGGCGGCGCAACTGCGCGCGCACCAGCGCCAGCGCCAGTTGGCCCGCCAGCAATTCGTCGAAGGCGAGCCGCGACCAGAACGGACCGTCGGGCAGGATATCCGTGAGCTCGACCGGCACGTGCACCCGGTGGAGCGCTTCCGCAACCGGCGGAAATTGGCAGCGGCGGATCACTTCCGGGCTGATCCACTCGGGAAGATCCGGCAGCTTCTGCAGCGCCTGCGCCATCGCACGCCGCAGCGAGCCCAGCGCCAGTCCCTCGGTCAGGGGATAGACCGGATCGATACCCGACAGCTTGGAGAAGCCCTCTTCATCAACGACGCGGTCGGGATGCACGATCTGCGGGACGCCGTCATACATCTGCAAGGTGCCGGAGACGTAGCGCTTGGCGCCGACCGGCAGCAGCTTCTCGACGTAGCCGGGTTTGGCCCGGAAGAAGGTCAGCACCACGTCGCCGGTGTCGTCGCTGGCATAAACGAGGAACGGCGCGCGCGCATTGCGCGGCGGTGGCGGGCGGTGACGGTCGACGGTCACCTCCAGCGTAACGATGGTTCCCTGGGCGGCGTCGCGGATTTTCGGCCGCGCGCGGCGATCGATCACGCTGGCCGGCAGATGCAGCAGCAAATCGACCAGCCGCGGCGTCTCATCGCGGTCGAGCAGATAGCGAAACAGTTTGTCCTGCTTCGGCCCGACGCCGCTGAGGGTCGTGACCGGCGCAAACAGCGGATTGAGCAGAGCAGGGCGCATAGGAAGACTTAAGACCGTTCCTGTCCGTGATGCCCTGCTTTATTGCGGCATCCACGGCTTTTTCTGTGACCACGACAATTCCCGCGAAAGCGGGGCTGACATTCGCCACAACGAACGCTATATCAACCCCGCCCGGCACGTCCGGGCTTTTGGCGTTCGGATGGGAATCGGAACATGACGGGATCGACACGATCGAGCGGCGGCCTGGACGACCGCCGCAAGCGGCTCTTGTTTCGCTGCTGGCATCGCGGCACCCGCGAAATGGATCTCATTCTCGGCCGCTTTGCCGACGCCGAGATCGCGAATCTCTCGGATGAGGAACTAACTCAATTCGAGTATCTGATGGATGTGCCCGACCCCGATCTCTATGCCGCGCTGACCGGCCACATGCCGCCGGCGCCGGAATATGCGAACCGCCTGTTCGACCGCATCCAGTCGTTCCGCTCGTCGGATCACGGCGCATGAAATCGCCCGTTCGATCGCCGGCTGAATTGCTGTCGCCCGGCCGGGCGCTGACCTTTGCCAACGTCGCCGAGGGCGCTGAAGGGCTTGTCGTGTCGGATCTGGCGCGCGCGGTGGCGGCGCGGCCCAAACCATCGGCGGTCAGCCTCGCCGTGGTCTGCCGCGATGGCCCGCGCATGCAGCAACTGGCGCGCGCGCTGGAATTCTTCGCACCCGATTTGCCGGTCATGCAATTCCCGGCCTGGGACTGCCAGCCCTATGACCGGGTGTCGCCGCATGGCGGCATCCTGGCGCAACGGCTGACCACTCTGGCGCGGCTGTCCCGGCTAGCCGGCAGCGACAAGCCGCTGATCGTGCTGACCACGGTCAACGCCGTCGTGCAGCGGGTGCCGGCGCGGGAAACCGTTGCGGCGCAAGCGTTGTCGGTCGCGCCCGGTCATGTGGTGCCGATGGACTCCATCGTGGCGTGGCTGGAGCACCACGGCTACAACCGTTCTTCCACCGTGCGCGAACCCGGCGAATACGCCGTGCGCGGCGGCATCCTCGACCTGTTTCCGGCCGGGCTCGATCAACCCGTGCGCTTCGACTTTTTCGGCGACAGCCTGGAATCGATCCGGACCTTCGATGCCGAAACCCAGCGCACGCTGCTCGACATGCGCGCGCTCGACCTGGTGCCGGTCTCGGAATTCCAGCTGGTCACCGAAACCATCCGCCGCTTCCGCATGGGCTATGTCGCGGCCTTCGGCGCGCCGGAGCGCGACGATCCGCTGTACGAGGCGGTCAGCGAAGGCCGCCGCCATCCCGGCATGGAGCATTGGTTGCCGCTGTTCCAGGAGCGGATGGATACGCTGTTCGATTATCTCGACGGCGCGCCGATCGCGATCGAGCCGCAAAGCGAGGACGCCGCGCGCGAGCGCTTCAAGCAGATCGCCGATTACTACGACGCGCGGCGCGAGGCGCTGGAGCATCCCGGCGGCGGCGCGATCTACAAGCCGTTGCCGCCGGACCGGCTTTATCTGACCGAAGACGAGTGGAGCAGGCGGCTGCAGGAGTCGGCGCTGGCACGGCTGACGCCGTTCGCCATGCCCGACGCCGGCGCCGGCGTGGTCGATGCCGGCGCGCGGCAGGGGCGCAATTTTGCGCCGGAGCGCACCGATACTTCCGTCAACGTGTTCGAGGCCGTTGTCGCGCATGTGCTGGCGTTGCAAGCCCAGCGCAAGAAGGTTGTAATCGCGCTGTGGAGCGAAGGCTCGCGCGACCGCATGCGCAGCATGCTGCAGGACCACAAGCTCGTCCACCTCACCAGCGTCAACAGCTGGCGCACGGTGCAGGCAACGCCGCGCAACGAGGCCATGCTGGCGGTGGTCGGCATGGAATCCGGTTTCGAGACCGACCATGTCGCCGTCATCAGCGAGCAGGACATTCTCGGCGACCGGCTGGTGCGGCCGCGCAAGGCCAGCCGCAAGCTCGATAATTTCATTTCCGAAGTCACCAGCCTCGCCAGCGGCGATCTCGTGGTGCATGTCGAGCACGGCATCGGCCGTTTCGTCGGGCTGCAGACGCTCGAGGTCGCCGGCGCGCCGCACGACTGTCTGGAGCTGCATTACGCCGCCGACACCAAGCTGTTCCTGCCGGTCGAAAACATCGAACTGCTGTCACGCTACGGTTCCGATCACGCCAATGTCGAACTGGACCGGCTAGGGGGCAGCGGCTGGCAGGCGCGCAAGGCAAGGCTCAAGAACCGGATCCGCGAGATCGCCGGCGAACTGATCAAGATCGCCGCCGAGCGGCATCTGCATGAAGCGCCGAAACTGCCGGTGCAGCCCGGGCTGTATGACGAGTTCTGCGCGCGCTTCCCCTACGATGAAACCGAGGACCAGCTCGGCGCGATCAATGCCACGCTGAAGGATCTCGAAAGCGGCCGGCCGATGGACCGCCTGATCTGTGGCGACGTCGGCTTCGGCAAGACCGAGGTGGCGCTGCGGGCGGCGTTTGCGGTCGCGCTCGACGGCAAGCAGGTCGCCGTCGTGGTGCCGACGACGCTCTTGGCGCGGCAGCACAGCAAGAATTTTGCGGAGCGGTTCCGTGGCTTCCCTGTCAACGTTGCGCAGGCGTCGCGCCTGATTCCGGCCAAGGAACTGACGCAGGTCAAGAAAGGTCTGGCCGACGGCTCGGTCGATATCGTCATCGGCACCCACGCGCTGCTCGGCAAGTCGATCAAGTTCAGGGATCTCGGTCTTCTGATTGTCGACGAGGAGCAGCATTTCGGCGTCAGCCACAAGGAAAAGCTCAAGCAATTGCGCGCCGAGGTGCATGTGCTGACGCTCTCCGCGACCCCGATCCCGCGCACGCTGCAACTGGCGCTGACGGGCGTGCGCGATCTTTCGATCATTGCCTCGCCGCCGGTCGACCGTCTGGCGGTCCGCACCTTCGTGGCGCCGCACGATCCCCTGATGATCCGCGAGGCACTGCTGCGCGAACGTTACCGCGGCGGGCAGGCGTTCTACGTCGTGCCGCGGATCGAGGATCTCGCCGGGGTAAAGGACTTCCTCGACAAGAACGTGCCGGAGATGAAGGTCGCGGTCGCGCATGGCCAGATGCCGCCGACTGTGATCGAGGACATCATGTCGGCGTTCTACGACGGCAAATACGACATCCTGCTCTCGACCACGATCATCGAGTCCGGGCTGGATATCCCGACCGCCAATACCCTGATCGTGCATCGTGCCGACATGTTCGGGCTGGCGCAGCTCTATCAGCTGCGCGGCCGGGTGGGGCGCTCCAAGCTGCGGGCCTATGCGCTGTTCACCCTGCCGGCGCAGCAGAAGATCACGGCGCAGGCCGAACGCCGGCTCAAGGTGCTGCAGTCGCTGGAAACGCTGGGGGCCGGATTCCAGCTTGCCTCGCACGATCTCGACATCCGCGGCGCCGGCAACCTGCTCGGCGAGGAGCAGTCCGGCCATATCAAGGAAGTCGGCTTCGAGCTGTACCAGTCGATGCTGGAGGAGGCGATCCTCAACCTCAAGGCCGGCGTGGTCGAGCCCGCCGCCGACCGCTGGTCGCCGCAGATCACCGTCGGCATGCCCGTGCTGATTCCGGAGGATTACGTGGCCGATCTTTCGGTGCGGCTATCGCTGTACCGGCGGCTCGCCGATCTCGATACTGATGACGAGATCGACAATTTCGCCGCCGAACTGCGCGACCGCTTCGGCGTGCTGCCGGACGAAGTGCGCTACCTCTTCAAGATCGCCGCGATCAAGAGCTATTGCAGGAGAGCCAATGTCGAGAAGATCGATGCCGGGCCGAAGGGCGCGGTCATCACCTTCCGCGACAACAAATTCGCGCAGCCGGATCGGCTGGTCTACTTCATCCGCCAGCACGGCCAGGCGGCGCGGGTGCGGCCCGACATGAAGGTGGTGTTCTTCCAGGATTGGCAGACGCCGGAGGAGCGGCTGATGGGCACCACCGAGATAATGCGGCAGCTCGCCAATCTCGCGGAGGACAGGAAGGCGGCGTGACGGTCAGGACGCGGCGCGACGCGCTTGGTCATAGAGCCGCGTGAGCAACGACTTCGCCGAATCGTTCGGCATCAGGGTCGCGACCGTCACGGCCGGCTCCGATCGTGGGTCGCGTTTGCCGTAGCTGGTATGGCGCATCACGCTGGAAAGCCGCCGCGCGATCATGTGGGCGGTGCGCAGATCGGTATCGGCGAACGCCACGATCACCGATCCGTCCGGCTGGGTGGCTCCGAAATCCATTTGCCGCATCAGCCGGCTGAGTATCCGCGCGCCATCGAGCTGGGCGCGGGGGTGGGCGGGATCGAACGCAAAGCGCGCCACCGACAATCCGCCGCCGCGCGACAGCGTTTGGTAGACTGACGTGGCGAAGTCCCGGCTGAACGCCTCCGGCGTCAAGAGGCCGGTCCGCGGATCGAGCAGGCCCTCGGCGTCGATCGATTTGAGGGTTCGGGTCAGATGGGCCTCGAAGGCATGCTGACGGATCAGCGGCAGCGCATTGGCGGCAATGTAGGCCGGTTCGCCGGATATGATTTCGAGATTGGGCAGCTCATAGTCCGGCGCCAGCCCGTCCGACGTCACCACAACAGGCAGATTGCGGAAGCGGGCGTCCTCGGCCAGCACCGTGAGGAAGGCATCCACCACGCGCGGACTGAAACCTTCGCCAAGCACGATGCCGTCGATGTCGCGGGTGTTGAGATGTTTCGCCGCGGCCTCGATCGAGAGCGCGCCGACCAGCCCCATCCGTTCGCCGAGCGATACGGAAAGTGCTGGGTAGGCGGCGCCGCGGCCGATCAGGAGCACGGTAGCGTCGCGGGTGGGATCGAAGTCGGGCAATGCGGTTCGCGCCAGCGATGCGCCGTCTAGCCTGCGCATGACCGTGATGTGCAACGTCCGCACCCGCAGGCTGGCCCGCAGTCGCGCCATCAAGCGATCAAAATTACCACCCGTCTGCGAGAAAGGCAGGGCGTTTTCCGGCAGACGTGTCGTGGGATCGACCGCGATCAGCGGCAGATACGGCTGCAGCGCGGCGATCCGTTTGGCCAGCGCGTCGAAACCGGGTTCGGCGGTCGCGGAAGTCGCAACCAGAACCGCGGCCGGGTGCATCTGTTCGACTGCGCGTACCGCATCGGTCAGGCCGGTGTCGATGACCGGGAAAATCCTGGCCTCGTCCAGCGCGCTCGCGAACGGCGGCCGGCCGGCGGTCGATACGACGATGATCGGGCCTTGCTGGGACATCTGATACTCGGACCGGCGCTCTGGGATAAGCGCGGAATCCTAGTTGGGCGGTCTTAATGCCGCGTCAACGGAGCCCCCCGACTTCTATCAAGCCTGACTTGCCCGATCGCGAAACGCTTCCACCATCAACGGGTTAAGCCCGAGCTCGGCAAGCGCCTCGCGGGCGCGGGCATTGTCCTGGGCGCGTCCGGCAAGCCGGTGACCGCTGAGCCGGTCGGGCAACGCCGTCAGCAGTGCGCCCTGGCCGAGCCGCCGGGCCCATTCCTGCAGGTCCTGCGACAAGAACCGGTAGCCGCCGACCGCCATGATGCCCGAGGGCGGCGCGGTAATGCAGATCGCCCCGGTCGAACGGTCGAGCCGAGCGGCGTAGTCGGTATCGATGTAATCGCGCGGCGGCTGCGCAATCAAGGAGTCGCTCGATGGCGGCGGGGGCGCGTAAGCCGACGGGGATATCATCGGCCCGCGCAAGGCCAGCGTTCCCCGCGGCGTCAGAAAGATCTCGCCTGAAATCGACGAGCCCGGAACCTCCCGCGGGGCGCTATGCGGCCCCGGCAGGATCGCCGCCGGCGCGCCATCGGCCGCGGTGCGGCGGGCCCCGAACAGTCCGGCTTCACCGAACAGATAGACGTCGGTCAGCGAGGCGTGTTGCGCTATCCAGGGCGGACTCGATGCGACCTGTTCCGGCGCGCGCCACAGGCCGATCACATTGCGCAATGCCGGCAGACGCGACGCCATGTCGATCTCGGCCAGTCGCAACGCCAGTTGCGCAGGAGCGACCAGGGTATCGCAGGAATGCTCGACGATCTGCTGTTCGAGCAGGTCGCCGTCGAAGGGATGATGCAGCGCCAGCGTTCCGCCCGACAACAGCCAGATCACCAGCGACGAGGTCAGGCCCGCGAATGACGATGGCGCGAATGCCGACATGATCGTCGCGCCCTGCGGCACGTCGCTTTCGAGCGACAGTGCGAGGCCGCCGGCGATCAGATTGAGATGCGTGCGCGGCACCGGGCGGAAGCCGTCCGATGTCACGTCGAAGGAGATCACCGCCGCCTTGCGGCCGTCCTGCACGACGGCGCGCGACGTGGTGGAGCCAGTCGACATTGCCAGATCGAGCGAGGCCATGCCCTCGGGCAGGTCGGTGCCGAAACCGCAGACGTAACGGATCGAGAAGGCCTCGGCCGCGGCGTTCATGGCGAGATCGGCGTGAACCACACCGTCGATCCTGCTTGACGTCACGATCGCACGCGCCCCGGTGCGATTGAGCGCGACGGTCAATTCCGCCTGCCGCCACAGCAGCGGAAACAACGCCACCACCAGGCCGGCGCGATGAGCGGCCAGCACCGTCAGCGCGAACTCGACCGTGTTCGGCAGTTGCACCGCGATCACGGAATTGGACGGCAAGCCGGATTCGATGAAATGCGCTGCCAGCGCCGTTATCGCCCGGTCGGCCTCGGCGAAGGTCAGGCGTTTCGGCGGCTGGCCGGTGACGCGCAGCTTGTTGATGGGGTCGAGCAGCGCCGGCGCATTCGGCTTGCGCGCCAGGATCCGCTTGAACAAGACGTCGAGCGTCGGCGATGCGTTGGTCTGGATCACGGGATCACTTCGCTTGCGGGGCCGGCTTCTGCCACCAGGTCTCCGGGAGGTAACCCGTCAGCGCGGTGGCCTTTGGCCGTTCTATCCGATTCCACCGCGCGATCCATTGCTCTTGAACGTTAAACAGTGGAATTGCGTAGAAGCCGGACATCAGGGTCCGGTCCAGCGCCCGCACCGCCGAGACGAAGCCGGGATGCTCGCGCGCCTCGAGCAATGCCGCGATCAGGACGTCGATGGCGGGATCCCTGGCTCCCATGTAGTTTCGCGTGCCTTGAATTCCAGCGGCCTCGCTGCCCCAGTAGAACGACTGCTCGTTGCCGGGCGACAGCGATTGATCCCAGCGGTTCTGGAGCATGTCGAAGTCGAAGCCGAGACGGCGCTGGTCGAACTGAACGGCGTCGACCGCACGCACCGAGGCCTCGATGCCGGCGCGCTTGAGATCGCGCTGATAGGCCAGCGCGATCCGCTCCTGGTCGCGCGTCGTCACCAGGATTTCAAAGGTGAGGGGAGCCCTGGTCGAACGCTGCCGCAGCACCGTGCCGTCGAGATCGTAGCCGGCCTCCGACAACAGCGTCAGCGCGCTGCGCAGCGTGGCGCGGTCGCGGCCCGAACCGTCAGTGACGGGAAGGCGATAGCTGCCGTCGAGGATATCCGGCGGCATATGCGACGCGAAAGGTTTCAGCAGTTCCCGCTCGCGCTCGTCGGCGGGACGGCCGTAGGCCGACAGTTCGGAGCCGGCATAGAAGCTCGCCGAGCGCCCATAGAGCCCAAAAAAGTAATTGCGGTTGATCCATTCGAAATCGAACAGCAGCGTCAGCGCCCGGCGCACGCGGATGTCGGAAAATGCCGGCCGCCGGGTGTTGAACACCAGGAATTCGGACGGCTGCGGCATTCCGGTCTTGATCGCATCGCGGATCACCTCGCCGCTGCGGGCTGCGGCAAAGTCATATCCGTCATGCCAGCGCAGCGGCTCGGTCTCGACGCGGAAATCATAGAGGCCACGCTTGAACGCTTCGAACTGGCCGTTGGCCTCGCGATAGAAGTCGAGCCTGATCTCGTTGAAATTCCACAGACCGCGGTTGGCCGGCACGTCGCGGCCCCAATAGTCGGGATTGCGCGTCAACGTGACGCTGGCACCGGGCTTGACCGCCGTGACGCGATAGGGGCCCGAGCCGATCGGCGCCGCCATCGAGGTTTCCTCGAAGGTCGCGACGTCGACGGCATGCTTGGGCAGTACCGGCATCAGGCCGAGGATCAGCGGCAGCTCGCGGTCATTGGCACCTGCGAGATCGAACCGCACGGTCAGCGCATCCGGCGCTTCGGCCTTGGCGACTTTCGAATAATACTGGCGATGATTGGGACGCCCCTTGTCGCGCAGCAGGGCCCACGAAAACAGCACGTCCTCGGCTCGCACGGGCTGGCCGTCGGAGAACCGCGCCTTCGGATCGAGGTGGAAGGTGACATAGCTTCTGCTGTCGTCCGTCTCCACGCTTTTTGCCAACAGGCCGTAAAGCGTGAAGGCCTCGTCATTGCCCCGCGCCATCAGGCTTTCGACCACGAACCCTCTGACCTGCTGCACGGCGAGGCCCCTGACGATCAGCGGGTTGAGGCTGTCGAAGGCACCGAGGACCCCCCACACCAGGCGGCCGCCCTTCGGCGCTTCGGGATTGGCATAGGGCATGTGGATGAAATTGGCCGGCAGGGCAGGGGCGCCGTGCATGGCGATGGCATGGCTCGGTTCTGCCCGGAGCGGGTCATCGGCAGCAAGCAGGAATCCGCCAAACAGAGTGCCGAAAGCACAGAGGGAAGCAAGAAGGCGCGAGCACCGGGAAATTCGCAACGCAGCGCTCGAATTTGATTCGATATTGGTCACCAAAGCATTTTACCATAGCCGTCACATCCGGTCCCGGCAGTTGGCAAATATGCCTGTCGGCATTGATCTTTTCGCCCGCCGCTGTATTGAAGGCGGGCAATTGACCAAGACGGCAGGGCCTGTCACGTATCCGCCTCAATTGGCACAGAGACAGCCGCCCCAACGGCTAGGTGTTGGTACCTGCAGCGGTTTCGGCCGTCCCCGTTCAGAAAGGGTTTTCCGCAATGAATTTCCGTATCTTGGCCGCGACGGTTTGGCCGCGTGGGCGGGTTATCGCTCTGCTCGCGGCGACCGCACTGTCCGCCTCGTTGCTGGCTCCCGGCGCGCAGGCGCAGCAGCCGGCTCCGGCCCCCGGGGCACCCAAGGCGGCGCCGAAGGCCGCACCGAAGGCTGCGCCGAAGGCGCCAGCCCCGGCTCCGCAGGCCCAGCAGGCACCCGCCGCCCCGCCGGCAGGCGCTGCACAGCCCGCCGATCAGCAGGTTCAGCTGATCTATGCGCCCTGGACCAAATTCTGCCTGAAGGGCCAGGATGCCGGCGCCAAGCAGGTCTGCTTCACCGGCAAGGACGGACGCATCGAATCCGGCCAGCCCGTGATCGCCGCCGTCATCATCGAGCCGGAAGGCGAGCCGAAGAAGATCCTGCGTGTCACGCTTCCGCTCGGCATGCAGCTCGTTCACGGAACGCGTGTGATCGTCGACACCAATGCCCCGCTGCAAAGCCCCTACGTCATTTGCTTCCAGAATGGTTGCATGTCGGATTACGAGGCATCGCCGGAATTGATTGCCAGCATGAAGAAGGGGCAGAATCTGGTGGTCCAGGCGATCAACTCCAACGGCGCGCCGCTCACTTTGCCGCTGCCGCTGGCTGGCGAATTCGCCAAGGCCTATGACGGCCCGCCGACCGACCCGAAGGTGTTCGAGGAAACCCAGAAGAAGCTGCAGGAAGAGCTGCAGAAGCGCGCCGAGGAAGCGCGCAAAAAGCTCGAGGCCAATCCGCCCGCGGCCAATCCGGCTGCGAAGTAACTGGGCGATCCTGTCGACCAAAAAAAGGCGCCCGGAACGGGCGCCTTTTTAATGGGTAACAACTTTAATGGGTAACAACCGGCGGCGGCGCTAGTTCAGCGACGAATTGCGCGGGCGATAGCCACCCGATTTGTCCTTCACGAAAATCTCGGCGACCTGCGAATGCCGGATCGGCTCGCCCGACTCGTCGGGCAACAGATTCTGCTCGGAAACGTAGGCGACGTACTCCGATTCAGAATTCTCGGCGAGCAGGTGATAGAAGGGCTGATCCTTGCTCGGACGTACTTCCTCGGGGATCGACAGCCACCATTCCTCGGTATTGTTGAATACCGGATCGATATCGAAGATCACGCCCCGGAACGAAAAGATCCGGTGACGGACGATCTGTCCGATCTGAAACTTAGCGGTCCGCGTTTTTATCATAGCTCGTCGAATAGACCATGATTGTGGCCGATGCTAGAGGCAACGGGCGAATTAACCTTTGCCGTGCCGGTCCGTTCAGGGTGCCGATCGGGGCCAACCATGCTGAAAAAGACGCCACCTGATGATCGACATTCTCAATCTCGCGTTACCGTATTTCGGCTTGATTTTCATCGGGTTCGCCTGCGGCAAGGCCAAGGCGATTCCCGAGGGCGGCCTGGCGTGGATGAACTTCTTCCTGCTCTATGTTTCGCTGCCGGCGCTGCTGTTTGGAATCATGGCAAAGACGCCGTTTGCGGAACTCAACAATCCGCCGTTCCTGATCGCGACCACCCTCGGCACCATGAGCGCCTTCGCCATTGCCATGGTGGTGGGTCGCGGGATCGGCCGGCTGTCGTTCCGTGAGGCGACGCTGGCGGGGCTATCCGGCGGCTATGGCAATATTGGCTATATGGGTCCGGGCCTGGCGCTGGCCGTGCTGGGCGCCAAGGCCGCGGCACCGACCGCGTTGATCTTCTGCTGCGACAGCATCTTCCTGTTTTCAATCGTACCGCTGTTGATCGCGCTCACCGATCGCGAACACCAGTCGCTGCTGCACACGCTCGGCCAGGTGGTGAGACAGATCGTCTTGAATCCGCTGATCATGTCGGCGGCCGCCGGTGCGCTCGCGGCTGGGCTCCATATTCATCCGCCGGTCGCGATCGACAATACGCTACTGTTTCTGCAGAACGCCGCAGCGCCGGTGGCGCTGTTCGTGCTCGGCGTCACGGTCGCGTTGCGCCCGTTCGGCCGCATGCCATGGGAAGTCCCGGGTGTCATCGCGATCAAGCTCCTGATCCATCCGCTGGTCGTTTTCGGATTGATGCTGCTGTTCGGACCCTTCGCGCAGCCATGGGCGGCGACCGCGGTGCTGATGGCGGCGCTGCCGCCGGCGCTGAATGTGTTCGTCATTTCCCGGCAACACGATACCTGGGTCGAGCCCGCGTCCGTCGCCGTACTGATTGGAACCTTCGCATCCGTCGTCACGCTCACCAGCGTGATGTGGTTCATTCAGACCGGCCGGCTGGTGTTTCCGTGAGATAGCGTTTTCGACCGAAGTGGGTACCGGTTCGCGCAAAGAAAACGCGTCAAACAAAAAAACTTCTAACTATGTCTGGATGACCGCCACGACGGCGCCAGGCCCTCGCGCATGGCGAGGCGGCGGAGCGGGCCGACCGAGCCGATCAGATGCATTCCGGCCGCGCGCAGCGACTGCACGGGAAGGAAATCGCTTAGCAATGAACGGTTCGCCAGATCGATCGCGAAAGTGCGGCTGGTCACATCGGTGCGCCGGACTGAATCGTAGCGCGTGAGGACCTGCGGCGCGCCGGGATCTTCGCCTGACGCCATCGCCTCCCGCACGATATCGGCGATGTCGGCGGCGTCGCGCAGTCCCATGTTCAGCCCCTGCGCACCGATCGGCGGGATCACATGCGCGGCTTCGCCGACCAGCACGATACGGGCCTTTGCGAATTGCCGGGGCTGCTCGATGCCGAGCGGAAACACGTACCGTCCCGGTTCGACCGTGACGCGGCCGAGAATGGAATGCGATTGCCGCTCCGCGGCCTCCGACAGCTCGTCATCGCTCAGCGCCCTCAGCCGCTCGGCCTCCTTCGGTGTGGCGACCCACACCACGCTGCTGCGGTCGCCCGGCAGCGGCACGAATACACACGGGCCGTGCGGGGTGTGAAACTCCGTGGAGATATTTCGATGCGGCCGCGAATGGCTGATATTGAAAGTCAATGCGGCCTGATTCAGATTGTGGCGCGTAACCTCGATATGGGCGGCCTCCCGGCACAGCGATTGCCGCCCGTCAGCGCCGACGACGAGGCGGGCCGACAGTGAATTTCCGTTGTGCAACCGGATCGCAACAACGGCGTCGCCAGGGTCGATCGCATCGGCTTCATCGTCGAACCGGGTCAGACCGGGAAGCTCGGCGGCGCGTTCCTCCAAGGCGATCATCAGCGCGCGGTTCTCGATGTTGTAGCCGAACACCTCGAGACCGATTTCGTCGCAGGAGAACCGGACCTCCGGGGCCCGGATCAGCCGGCCGGTATCGTCGACCAGCCGCATCATATGCAAGGCCGCCGCCTTGTTCTTGCAGCGAGGCCAGACTTCCAGCTGTTCGAGCAGATCGATGGAGCCGCCCAACAGCGCCGTGGTGCGATTGTCGGCATAGGGGACGCGGCGGGCCACCAGAGCCGTGTTCGCGCCGGCATCCGCCAGCGCGACCGCCGCGGCGAGCCCCGCGGGGCCGCCGCCGATCACGACGACGTCGTAGGTACCGGATCCATCATTCATACCGGGACAATTGACGTTCCCGGCAGCATTTTCAAGGCACATCATGGAGTAAATGTTCCGGCGATTTGCGCGGCCGAACGCCGCAAGCATGGATGTGCAAATCACAGCGATTCCTGATAGCAGTGCGGTCCGATGGACCAGTCGAACCAGCCAATTTCTCCACCGGTATCGCCGGCCACGCGGGCGGCAGCATTTTCCGTGCATGTCTTCACGGCGATGGGAGCGGGCATTGCCCTGATCGCATTGCTGGAGGCAGTGCGCGAGCACTGGGCGGCGATGTTCGCCTGGCTTGGGCTCGCGCTGGTGGTCGATGCGCTCGATGGCCCGATCGCGCGCCGGATGGATGTCGTGCGCGTGCAGCCGAACTGGTCGGGCGAGGTGCTCGATCTCGTGGTCGATTTCGTCACCTATGTTTTCGTGCCGGCCTATGCGATCACCGCAAGCGGCCTGCTGTTGCCGCTGGCCGCGCCGATCCTGGGCGCCGGCGTAGCCATATCGGGCGCGCTCTATTTCGCGGATCGCCGCATGAAGACGTCGGACAATCATTTCCGCGGTTTCCCGGCGCTGTGGAATGCGGCGGCGTTCTATCTGTTTCTGCTGCATCTGCGGCCGTGGCTGTCTAGCCTCCTGGTCGCGGCCCTCATCGTGCTGACCTTCGTGCCCTTCAACGTGCTGCATCCCTTCCGCGTCGTGCGAATGCGAGGGCTGACCTTGTCGCTGATCGGGATCTGGGCCGTGCTCGCGATCGTCGCGCTGGCCAGCGATTTCGCCGTCAGTGCGCCCGTAACCATCGGACTCTGCGCGATCGCCATCTATATCGTGGCGAGCGACGCTGCCATCCGTATCGTGAGGTCCTTCAAAGCATGATCGAATTGTTGACCAGTCCGGAAGCCTGGGCGGCGCTGTTGACCCTGACGGCGCTGGAAATCGTGCTCGGCATCGACAATGTCATCTTCCTGTCGGTGATCGTCTCGCGCCTTCCCGAACTGCAGGCGAAGCGCGCGCGGCAGATCGGGCTTGCGCTGGCGCTGGTGTTCCGCATCCTGCTGCTCAGCGTTCTGGTGTGGCTGATTGGTTTGACGCAGCCCGTCCTCACCGTGAGGGATATCGGGTTTTCGTGGCGCGACATCATCCTGATCGGCGGCGGGCTGTTCCTGATCGCGAAGGCGACCCACGAGATCCACGGCGAGGTGGAGGCGCGCGACCACGAGGACGGTGGCACGCCGACGGCCAGCGCGTTCTTCTGGGTGATCGTCCAGATCATCATCATCGACTTGGTGTTCTCGCTGGACTCCATCATCACCGCGATCGGCATGGCGCAGGATCTCGAGATCATGATCGCCGCGGTCATCATCGCCGTCATCATCATGTATGTATCGGCTAACCCGGTCGCGCGGTTCGTGGCGGAGCATCCGACCACGAAAATGCTGGCGCTGGCGTTTCTGGTGCTGATCGGCGTCGCGCTGGTGGCGGATGGATTCCAGTTTCATATCCCGCGCGGTTACATCTATTTTGCCATGTTGTTTTCGGCGGCGGTCGAAGCCTTCAACGTGCTCGCCAAGCGCAACCGCAAGAAGGCCGTCAAATAGCCCGTCGGCGATGCTCCCTCTCGCCTCGAGTTGACAACGCGGCCTCGATGGCTATCGCTTGAGTGCTAAGAAATGAAGGAGAGCCTGAGATGACCATGGCCGTGCGCGTGCACAAGGTAGGGGGCCCGGAAGCCCTGGTCTACGAAGCCGTGGACGTGGCTGCGCCGGGACCCGGCGAAGTCCGCATCCGCCAGCATGCCGTGGGTCTGAACTTCATCGACGTGTATTACCGCACCGGCCTCTACAAGGCGCCGGGGCTGCCGTTCATCGCCGGCAATGAAGCCGCCGGCGAGGTTCTGGCGGTTGGGTCCGGCGTGACCAATTTCCATCCCGGCGATCGCGTCGCCTATTATTTCAATCTCGGCGGTTACGCCACCGAGCGCAACATCCCCTGGGACAAGCTGGTCAAGCTGCCCGACCATATCACCTACGAGCAGGGCGCCGTCCTGATGCTCAAGGGTCTGACGGTCTGGTATCTGCTGCACAAGACATTCCAGGTCGAGCCGCACCATCGGGTGCTGATCCACGCCGCTGCCGGCGGCATCGGCCTGCTCGCGTGCCAATGGGCGAGGGCGATGGGCGCGCATGTCATCGGCACTGTCGGCTCCAAGGCCAAGGCCGATCTTGCCCTCGCCAATGGCTGCGATCATGTCATCCTCTACAATGAAGAGGATTTCGTCGCGCGGGTGAAGCAGATCAGCCGCAACGAGCTTTGCGACGTCGTGTACGACGGGGTCGGCAAGACCACCTTTCCGGGTTCGCTGTCCTGCCTCAAGCCGCGCGGCCTGTTCGTGAGCTTCGGCAATGCGTCGGGTCCGGTGCCGCCATTCGCGATTGCCGAACTCAACAATCACGGCTCGCTGTTTGCGACCCGGCCGAAGCTCAACGACTACATCGCCAAGCGCTCGGACCTGCTGGAAGGCGCCGACACATTGTTCTCAGCCGTTATCAACGGCAAGCTGCACGTGCCGATCAACCACGCCTATGCGCTGAAGGATGCGGCGAAAGCACATATCGACCTGGAGAGCCGAGCCACGACCGGCGCGTCGATCCTGAAGCCGTAGAAGGGCACTGTCATTCCGGGCTGGTGCGCTAGCACCAGACCCGGAATCTCGAGATTCCGGGTTCGATGCTTCGCATCGCCCCGGAATGACGCGAGACTTCGAACTACGCCACCCGCCGTGCCGCGCCCATTCTGGTCAGGATCGAATCCAGACAATCGATCATCAGGGCGATCTCTTCGCGCGTGACATTGAGTGCCGGCATGAAACGCAGTGCGTCAGGCTGCGGCGAGTTCAGCAGCACGCCATCCGCCAGCGCTTCCCCGACAATGGACGCGCCGATCGGGTGCTTCAGGTCGAGCGCCAGCAGCAATCCGCGGCCGCGGACCTCGCCGAGACCATGCCGGGCGGAGATCCGCTGCAACTCGCTCTCCAGAAACAATCCGGCATCGGCAGCCGATTTCAGGAAGTCCGGTTTGCTGACCTCGGCCAGAACGGCGAGCCCGGCCGCGCACATCAGCGGATTGCCGTTGAACGTGCCGCCCTGGTCGCCATGCTCGAAACAGGAAGCCTCGTCCGTCGCCAGCAAGGCCGCCAGCGGCACGCCGCCGCCGATACCTTTGCCCAGCGTCATGATGTCGGGTGTAATGCCGGCATGCTCATAGTGAAACAGCTTGCCGGTGCGGCCCATGCCGGTCTGGATTTCGTCTGATATCAGCAGCAGGCCATGCTCCGTGGTCAGCGCCCGCAACTCCCGGAGGAATTGATCGGTCGCCGGCCAGACGCCGGCTTCGCCCTGGATCGGCTCCAGCATCACGCCGACGGTCTTGTCCGAAATCAGCCGCTGCACCGAGCCGAGGTCGTTCAGCTTCGCCTTGGGAAATCCGGAGACCTTCGGCTCGAACAGCGGCTCGAACGCCTTCTTGCCGGAGGCCGACATGGTGGCGAGCGTGCGACCGTGAAAGCCGCCTTCGAAGGTGATGATCTCGTAGGCGCCGTTCTTGTGCAAGGCGCCGTACTTGCGGGCGAGCTTGATGGCGCCCTCGTTGGCTTCCGCGCCCGAATTGGCGAAGAACACCTGATCGAAACAGCTGTGGTCGGTGAGCGCCTTGGCAAGCTGGAGGCTGGGGCCGTTGTAGAATGCCGGGCTCGGCGTCAGCAGCAGTTTGGCCTGCGCGGCCAGCGCTTCGGCGACTTCAGGTGGCGAGTGGCCGAGACAATTGACCGCCCAACCCTGGATGAAGTCGAGATAGCGCTTGCCGCTGTCGTCCCACAGATAGGAGCCTTCGCCGCGGACGAAAACGGTCGGCGGCCGCGCGGTGATTTCCATCAGCGCATCAAACGGATGTGTGGCGATGTTCATGTCGAACTCCTTGCGGGCTAGGGTGAGGAAGCGGGCCGAAACGCAAGAAGGCCGCACTTTTCAGGGTGCGGCCTTCTCGAAAACGTTGCTGATCTATCTGTTCAGCGTTGTCGTCGGACACGGCGCGACCCATCATCGTCGACAGAGCGACGACGGAAAGTGGCGCGGCGGATGGTCCGGTTCAACATCATGACGCCGCCATACAGCCGAAGGGCGCGGGCTGTCAAGAGCCTTAGCCAAGTCAACAACCTGACGATGGGGCGAGGGTGCCCAGTTCAAATATCAAGGAGGGCTGCTTCCGATGAACGTAGCCGACGCCGAAAGGTATCGATTGTTGGAAAGCGTATGCGTTTTCGAAGTTCCATCAAGATCACCCACAGGCAAGCCAACCCAACAAGAGAACCCGCAACGGCTTTCGTCACCCTCTTTCCAACACGCCTCGAGCATCAGCGGTTGAGCCTGCGGCTCGTGAAGGGGAGAAAATCCGGCGTCCGGCTTCTGCGTCTTGTTTCTTATCTCATTAGGCAGAAGGATCGCCGTGGCTTCTCCCAACTTCTCGTTTTTCTTCCAGACGACAAGTGGCTTAACTTTGTTCCAAACATCAAACACGCCTAGTTCAAGATAATCAGGTGTATCGCGGACAAGCTGCCGTTCGCCAAGGACGTCGCGTGCTTGCTGAACAACGTGGCGAAGAGGGCTTCCTTTTGGACAACCGGTCAAAAGGGCCTGAATGGCCTTTGATTTTGCTTCTGGCTGTAAATGAGTAATGCGAACGCCAAAGAAAAACCGCTCACTGCTGGCGAATTCAAACAGGGCCTCGAAAGCAATATTGTTGGTCGCCTGTTGGTCGAGCCAGCGCTGGATCCGTACTGCAGCCCGATCCGGTGAATGCTCAAAGAAAATACGCTCCGCTCCATCCCAATCACCGTCGGCTGCAAACTGCCAGCCTATCAGGCCAGCTTCCCCGAAAGCTTCTTCAACTCTGGAAATCGGATCCTTGTCATCAGACATCTAGTTTACCAGATCGATCCACTTGAGACCGTCCCGCGCCGGGCCGTGCGCAGCAAGTGCGTCAGAACCCCGCGACGCTGCCGTGCAGGTCGTATTCGTCCGAGCGTTCGATCTTCGCGGTGACGATTTCGCCGACCCGCAGCGGGCGGCGGCTCGAGACATAGACCGCGCCGTCGATCTGCGGGGCGTCGGCTTTGGAACGGCCTTTGGCCACTGTCGGACCGACCTCGTCGATGATGACCTGCTGCCGCGTGCCGACCTTGCGCTTCAAACGGCGTGCGGAGATCTTCTGCTGCCGCGCCATCAGCGCATTCCAGCGCTCCTGCTTGATCTCTTCGGGCACGGCATTGGGAAGCGCGTTCGACGACGCGCCGGCGACCGGCTCATATTTGAAGCAGCCGGCGCGATCGATCTCGGCTTCTTCCAGCCAATCGAGCAGATAGGCGAAATCGGAATCGGTCTCGCCGGGAAAACCGACGATGAAGGTCGAGCGCAAGGTGAGGTCAGGGCAATGCTCGCGCCACTTCTTGATCCGCGCCAGCGTCTTGTCCTGCGCCGCCGGGCGCTTCATCGCTTTCAGGACTTCCGGGCTCGCGTGCTGGAACGGAATGTCGAGATAGGGCAGCACCTTTCCTTCCGTCATCAGGTCGATGACCTCGTCGACATGCGGGTAGGGGTAGACATATTGCAGCCGGACCCAGGCGCCGAGCTCGCCGAGCTCTTTCGCGAGGTCGAAGAATTTGGCGCGGACCTCGCGGTCTTTCCACGGGCTCGCGGCATACTTCACGTCGACGCCGTAGGCCGAAGTATCCTGCGAAATAACCAGCAACTCCTTGACGCCGGCGCTGACCAGCTTCTCGGCCTCGCGCAGCACGTCACCTGCGGGCCGCGACACCAGGTCGCCGCGCAACTTCGGAATGATGCAGAAGCTGCAGCGGTTGTTGCAGCCTTCGGAAATCTTGAGATAGGCGTAGTGCCGCGGCGTCAGCTTGATGCCCTGCGGCGGCACCAGGTCGAGGTGGGGATTGTGCACCGGCGGCAGCGCACGGTGCACGGCGGCGAGCACGCTCTCATATTGCTGAGGCCCCGATATCGACAGCACGCCGGGATAGGCGGCCTCGATCTGCTCGGGTTCCGCGCCCATGCAGCCGGTGACGATCACCTTGCCGTTCTCGGCCATGGCTTCGCCGATGGCGCCCAGCGATTCCTGCTTGGCGCTGTCGAGGAAGCCGCAGGTGTTGACGATCACCAGATCGGCGCCGTCATGCTTGCGCGCCAGCTCATAGCCCTCGGCGCGCAGCCGGGTGATGATCCGCTCGGAATCCACCAGCGCCTTGGGGCAACCCAAGGAAACAAAGCTGACTTTGGGCGCGGCGGCCTGTTGCATGTTTGATTTGCCTGATTGATGGGCAGGAGCTAGTCCCAATTGTCCACAATTACAAGACTTTGAGCCGGCCTATGGCGTGGTAAGAGATGTTTTGCCGGAATGCGAGTGACCGATGGGCGCCGAGTCGTCTCCGAAAATCGTCATCGTCGACGAAAGCCCGATCCGCGCGGCCATCCTCGAGGAGGGGCTGCGGGAAGCGGGCTTTACCGGCGTCACTCACATCAGCGAGATGCACAATCTGCTGGCCCGGATCTATTCGCTCGATCCCGACGTCATCCTGATCGACCTCGAAAACCCCAGCCGCGACGTTCTCGAGCAGATGTTCCAGGTCAGCCGGGCTGTGCGCCGGCCGATCGCGATGTTCGTCGACCAGAGCGACGCCGCCTCGATCCAGGCGTCCGTCGATGCCGGCGTCTCCGCCTATATCGTCGATGGACTGAAGAAGGAACGCATCAAGCCGCTCCTCGACCTCTGCATCTCCCGCTTCAACGCCTTTTCCAAGCTGCAGGGCGAGCTCGATCGCGCCAAGTCCGCGCTCGAAGACCGCAAGGTGATCGACCGCGCCAAGGGCATCCTGATGAAGCTGAAGGGGCTCACCGAAGAGGAGGCCTACGTCCTGCTGCGCTCCACCGCGATGCGCGAGAAAAAGAAAATCGGCGAGATCGCACAGTCGATCCTGACCGCTTCGGAGATGCTGAAATGACCACACCGCTGCGCATAGGTTTCATCCCGCTGGCCGACGCCGCGGCCCTGATCGTCGCCGTCGACAAGGGATTCGCCGCCGCGGAGGGGCTCGATGTGACGCTGGTCCGCGAGGTGTCGTGGTCGAACGTTCGAGACAAGCTCAACATCGGCATGTTCGACGCAGCACATCTGCTGGCGCCGGTCGCGATCGCCTCCAGCCTCGGACTCGGGCACGTCAAGGTGCCGATCGTGGCGCCCTTCAATCTCGGCATCAACGGCAATGCGATCACGGTATCGCCGGCGCTGCATGCGGCGATCATGAGCGAGATCGAAGGCGATCCGTTCGATCCGATGGCAACCGCGCTGGCGTTGTCCCGCGTGGTGGCGACACGGCGCAAGAACGGCGCCGAGCCCCTGACCTTCGGCATGACCTTTCCGTTCTCGACCCACAATTATCAGCTTCGGTTCTGGATGGCGGCTGGCGGCGTCGATCCGGATGAGGACGTTCGTCTTGTGGTGCTGCCGCCGCCCTATATGGTGGACAGTCTCGCCAACGGTCATGTCGACGCCTTCTGCGTCGGCGCGCCCTGGAATTCGGTCGCCGTCGACCTTGGCGTCGGTCATATCCTGCATTTCGTCGCCGACATTCTGGTGCGTGCGGTGGAGAAGGTGCTGGCCGTCAGGCAGGACTGGTCGGAGAAGAATCCCCAAGTACTGGCCGCGCTGGTGCGGGCGCATGATCGCGCCGCCGACTTCATCGAGCAGCCGCAGAACCGCGCCGAGGCGGCGCGCATCCTCGGCGCGCCGGAGCGGATCGGGATCGATGCCGAGGTGATCCGGCGCACGCTGGATGGCCGCCTCAAGATTTCGCCCGATGGAACCATTCGCGAAAGCAGCCGCTATCTGCTGGTGGGGCGGGAAGGTGCGGCGCGGCCCGACCCGGTGCAAGCCGCCTGGCTCTACGCCCAGATGGTGCGGTGGGGGCAGACCACGATCAGCCCCGAGGCGCTCAAGACCGCCATGGCGGTGTTCCGGCCCGATCTGTACGACGCAGCGCTGGGGCGCGAGGCGAGGGCCGCCCGGGCCGCCGACGCCATCGGCGCGTTCGCCGGCCCGGCGTTCGACGCCAACGACATTGCAGGCCATTTGGCGGCCTTCAAGATCGGGCACTGGAAGGCCTGATACCGAAGTCGATGGGCGATCGTTGGGCCGTCACCTCAAATGGCTAATTTTTAGGCGGCCTGCTTGATATTGGCGGCGGAGTCCGCCACCAAGGTCCCCGTTCAAAATATAACCGATTGAATAGTATACAGTTTTTACTGAAACCAGCATGGCACGCAACTTGAATATTGCAGTGCAGCCAGCCGTCGCCGATGCCGCTGGCCTACGTCCAAGATGGATTTCCGCAGCAACGAAGCTGGGCGGGCCGCTACCTCTGGTTTGAGCGGGTCGTATGCCTTTTTCCGTTGAAAGCCACCAGTCGTGGCCGCAGGAGCTTCGTCGCGCACATGAAAATCGAAAGTCTCTCCATCGACTTTACCGACGAGCAGAAGCGCTATCTCGAAGGATTCACCACCGGCCTGCAGATCAGCCGGGTCGGGCGGGGGCTCAGTGGCGCGGCTGCGGGCAAAACCAGCAGCGAGCCGACCGGACCCGACGCCGCCCACATCAAGGCGCAGGACAAGACCGTAGCGTCCGGCAAGAAGCTCGCCGACCAGGAGAAGTTCAAGCGCGAGGAACATCCGTTCGACGCCTATCCGCGGCTGAAGGAGCAGGCGCGCACCAACGCGCCGCCGTCGCCGGCGGATAATTTCCGCTGGCGCTATTACGGCCTGTTCTATGTCGCGCCGGCGCAGGATTCCTACATGTGCCGCTTGAGGATACCGAACGGCATCCTCAAGCACTGGCAGTTTTCAGGACTCGCCGACCTGATCGAACCGCTTTGCGGGCCGTTCTGCCACGTCACCACCCGGGCCAACCTGCAGGTGCGGGAGATACCGCCGAAGAATGCCGTGGCCCTGATCGAGGGTATCCAGGACCTCGGTCTGTGCTCGCGCGGCTCCGGCGCCGACAACATCCGCAACGTCACGGGCACGCCGACCGCCGGCATCGATCCGCAGGAGCTACTGGACACCCGCGAATATGCGCGCGAATGGCACTACCACATCCTCAACGACCGCTCGCTGACCGGGCTCCCGCGCAAGTTCAACGTCGCCTTCGACGGCGCCGGCAGGATCGCAGTACTCGAGGACACCAACGACATCGCGTTCGCTGCTGTCGAGGTGAGGGATGGTTTCGGCGTCCAGCCCGGGATCTGGTTCCGGCTCGGGATCGGCGGCATCACCGGTCACAAGGATTTCGCCAGGGAAACCGGCATCATCGTCAAGCCGGCCGATGCGACCAAGGTCGCCGACGCCATCGTCCGCGTCTTCATCGATCACGGCGACCGCACCAACCGGCTCAAGGCGCGTTTGAAATACGTCATCGACGGCATGGGCATGGAGAAATTCCTTGACCTGGTCGAGGAGAAACTCGGCCACGCCTTCACGCGGGTGCCGCCGGAGGCGCTGGCGCCGCGCCCGGCTTTCGACCGGATGGCCCATATCGGCGTGGTCAAGCAGAAGCAGGCCGGCCTGAACTGGATCGGCATTGCCTTGCCGCTCGGCAAGGCGACCTGCGAGCAGATGCGGGGCCTTGCCAAAATCGCGCAGGATCTCGGCGACGGCGATATCCGCCTCACGGTCTGGCAGAATCTCTTGATCCCCGGCGTGCGCGACGACAATGTCGAACCCGCGATCGCGGCAATCAAGAAGATCGGGCTGGCCGTCGAGGCCTCGCAAATCCGCGCCGGATTGATCGCCTGCACCGGCAACGCCGGCTGCAAGTTCGCGGCGTCCGACACCAA
The DNA here is from genome assembly GCF_018736085.1 of Bradyrhizobium sediminis. NCBI lineage: Bacteria > Pseudomonadati > Pseudomonadota > Alphaproteobacteria > Hyphomicrobiales > Nitrobacteraceae > Bradyrhizobium > Bradyrhizobium sediminis. The sequence continues at coordinate 3,001,027 of NZ_CP076134.1, forward strand.
ACGGCATGCGGCTGCGATCGGCGACTGGTGCGAACCGCGGGTCGAACTCGATACTCCGCTCAACATCCATCTCACCGGCTGCCACCATTCCTGTGCGCAGCATTACATCAGCGATATCGGCCTGATCGCCGCCAAGGTGCCCGTGGGCGAGGAGGACGACACCGTCGAGGGCTATCATCTGTTCGCCGGTGGAGGGTTCGGCCCGAATGCCGATGTCGGGCAGGAGGTCTATCACGACCTGAAGGCGGAGGATGCGCCGAAGACGGTTGAGAAGCTGTTGAAGGCCTATCTCGCGCATCGCGCCTCTCCTGATGAAACCTTCCTGACGTTCGCGCGCCGCCACGACGGCGAGACGCTGCGCAAGCTTGCCGAGGCTTCCAAATGAACCAGATGACGCCGCCTCCGAAGATCGAGATCATCCCCTCGAGCGCGCCGTTTTCCGAAGCACAGCGTTCCTGGCTGAACGGCTTCTTTGCCGGGCTGTTGTCGACCGACGCCCCGATGGCGCTGTCGACGGAGCAGGGCGCCGCCGTTCTGCAGGGCCCTGCAGGCGACGGCGATGACGGCGAGGCGCCTTGGCATGACCAGACCATGTCGATAGCCGACCGCATGAAGCTCGCCGAAGGCCGGCCGCTGCGGCGGCGGATGATGGCGGCCATGGCGCAGCAGGATTGCGGCCAGTGCGGCTACAACTGCCATGACTATTCGGAAGCGATCGCGGGCAAGACGGAAGCGCGTCTCAACCTCTGCGTCCCCGGCGGCAAGGAAACCGCCCGGATGCTGAAGACCCTGCATGAGGAACTGGAGAAGGCGCCGGCGGCCTCATCGGGTCCGGCAGCCGCGCCCGCGGCGGCTGCGCCGGCCGTCGTGGCGGAGCCCGGCCGTTCGCGGGACAATCCGGTGGCCGCCACCTTCCTGTCGCGGCGCCTGCTCAACAAGCCCGGCTCGGAAAAAGAGACCTGGCATATCGATTTCGACCTCTCGGGCGCCGGCCTCGATTATGTCGTCGGCGATTCCTTCGGCATCTTTGCCCGCAACGATGTCGGCCATGTCGATCAGATCATTGCCCTGCTCGGCGCGTCCCATACCACCAAGGTAAGAGGCAAGACGCTGCGCGAGGTGTTGATCGACGACGTCTCGCTGGCGCCGGCCCCCGACAGCCTGTTCGAACTGTTGTCCTTCATCACCGGCGGCGCACTGCGCGAGAAGGCACGCGCGCTGGCGCAAGGCGAGGATCCTGACGGCGACGCCGCGACACTGGACGTGATGGCGGCGCTGCAAAAATTCTCCGGCGTCCGTCCGCATCCCGAAGCCTTCGTCGAGGCGCTGGAGCCGCTGCAGCCGCGGCTCTATTCGATCTCCTCGTCGCACAACGCGACGCCCGGCAAACTGTCGCTTACGGTGGACTGCGTGCGCTACGTGATCGGCAAGCGCAAGCGGCTCGGGCTCGCCTCTACCTTCCTCGCCGAACGCATCAATCCCGGCGACGAGGTCAAGGTTTATGTGCAGAAGGCCCACGGCTTCGCGCTGCCGCAGGATCCGAAGACGCCGATCATCATGATCGGGCCGGGCACCGGCGTCGCTCCGTTCCGCGCCTTCCTGCTCGACCGCAAGGCCACCGGCGCGCCCGGCAAGAACTGGCTGTTCTTCGGCCATCAGCGCAGCGACTGCGATTTCTTCTATGCCGACGAGCTCAACGCCCTCAAAACCTCGGGCGTGCTGACGCGATTATCGCTGGCGTGGTCGCGCGACGGCGACAAGAAATTCTATGTGCAGGACCGCATGCGCGAACTCGGCCGCGAAGTGTGGACGTGGTTGGCCGACGGCGCCAACCTCTATATCTGCGGTGACGCCAAGCGGATGGCGAAGGATGTCGAACGCGCGCTGGTCGATATCATCGCGCAGTTCGGCGCACGGTCGACCGACGAAGCGGTGCTGTTCGTCGCCGATCTCAAGAAGAAGGGGCGGTTCCAGCAGGATGTCTACTGAGCGGGTTCCAGACCGATTCAATTCGAACAAATAATATTCTCGTCCGAATCCGCCGCAGAGAATTTTTGACTGCAATTGGACTCTATCGGGGCGTTGATATCGCTATTTCCGGGATGGTCTTGCATCCGGCAGCGGACGGCATTTGATTATGCCCGATGCTGCGTTGGAGATCGACCATGCGCGAACTATCGGCGGAAGCCCGCCTGCACCTTTACGCGCGTTCGCTGTCCAGGCGAAGCGGAACCGGATTTCACGCGGCCGCGCTCTACGGCGCCTTCGCGGTCATAGCCGGCATTTTATTGGGTACGCTCTCGGTTCACCCATTCTAGGGCAACTCCCTAATTAGCCTTCTTGAACGGCGCCACCTCAATCCCCCCGACCTTCAGCGCTTGCCTCACGCCGCGCGCGATTTCGACGGCGCCCGGGGTATCGCCGTGAATGCACACGGTGTCGGTGCGCATCTTGATCACCTTGCCCGTCACCGAGACCACCGCGCCGTCCTGCACCATCCGCACCACGCGATCCGCGATTTCCCTGGCGTCGTGCAGCACCGCGCCGGGCTTGCGGCGCGACACCAGCGAGCCGTCGTCTTCATAGGCACGATCGGCGAACACTTCGTGCACCATCGGCAGATTGGCGGCTTCGCCCGCCTGCACCAGTTTCGAATTGGCGAGCACCACGAAAACCAGATTGGGATCGACCGCCCTGATCGCGGAGGCGATCGCCTTCGCGGTCATGTCGTCCTCGCAGGCGACATTGGACAACGCGCCATGCGCCTTGACGTGGGTGACCTTGTGACCGGCCGCGGTCGCGATCGCCTGCAGCGCGCCGATCTGGTAGGCGACCAGGTTTTCGATCTCCGACGATTTCAGGCCGACCATCGGCCGCCGGCCGAAACCGTGCAGGTCGCGGTAACCGGGATGGGCGCCGATGCTGACCCCGCGCGCTTTCGCAAGTTCCACCGTCCTGCGCATGATGTCGGCATCGCCGGCGTGAAAGCCGCAGGCGACATTGACCGACGTGGCCAGTTCGATCATGGCGGCGTCATTGCCCATTTGCCATGCGCCAAATCCTTCGCCGAGATCGCAATTCAGATCGATGGTCTTCATGATGTGTCCGCTTCGCGTGAGTGGATCTTGAATTCGTCGTGCGCCGGCTAGTCCGGGACCTCGACATCCGCTGCCGATGGTGCATGCCACGTGCCGGCATCGACCGCGCTGACGGCGGCGCCAGCGACATTAGCATCATGCAGGGCTTCGATGTTGAGATCAAAATTTTCGATCGGTTGGAGCCGGTCGGGCAGGGTGCGCAGCAGTTCCGCCGACTTTCGCAGTTCCGCCTGCGCTTCCGCCATGCTGACGGCCTTGAAGCGGAAAACCTTTCCTGCCGGAATCTGCGCGAACCGCCCGAGATCGGCGGTGATGACGGTTGCGATCTTCGGATAGCCGCCACTGGTGCCGCGGTCCGGCATCAGCACGATCGGCTGGCCGTTGCCGGGCACCTGGATGCTGCCATTCACGGTGCCGTCGGAGACGATGTTGTGGCCGTGCAGATGTTTGATCACGGGGCCTTCCAGGCGGTATCCCATACGGTCGCTGGTCGCCGATATCTTCCATTCGCCGTCGAGAAAAAGCCTGGTGGCGTCACCGAACTCGTCGTCCTGCGGGCCCATCACCACCCGGATCGGCGCGTCCGCCATCGCAGGCAAATCGAGCCGCCGCTCGGCCGCGCCGCTTGCGAGCGCGGTCTGCAATTCGTCGCCGGCCTGCAGCGGACGCGGATAGGGACTGCCGAGGCCGGCGCGGGCGTTGACCGCGAGGCTGCCGAACATCGGCTCGCCGGCAATACCGCCCTCAATCGCGAGGTAACTGAAGGCGCCGCCGCGTGCAAAGCCCAAGGTCAGGGTCTCGCCGTCCGCGAGCGTCATCGATGTATTGAACGCGACCGCGCGGCCGGAAATGTCGGCGTTGCGCGAGGCGCCAGCGAGTGCGACGCGAACCGCGCCGCCGCGCGCCTTGAACGCCGCTCCGAACGGACCGATTTCGATCGCTGCGGCCAATGTCGGGTTTCCGACCAGAACGTTCGCCACCGCCAGCGCGAGCATATCCATCGCGCCGCTCGGCGTCAGGCCGTAGCGCTGGGTGCCATGGCGGCCGCCGTCCTGCACCGAACTCGCAGGGCCGATCGCTGAAATGACGAGCTTGCTCATGCGGCGATCAACTCGGCGACGATTTTGCCGGCTTCAGCAGCGCGATCCTGCTCCGCGAAGGTTTTCGCATCAATCGCCGAAAACGTCACGCGATCGCCGGGCTCCAGCAGAAAGATCGGATCGCGATGCAGCTGATAGGTCCGGACCGGCGTCCGTCCCAGGAGGTGCCAGCCGCTCGGACCGGCCAGGCACTGAACGCCGGTCTGCACGCCGCCGATCGAGACCGTACCGGCTGGCGTCAGCAGGCGCGGGTTCTGCCGCCTTGGCATATGCAGCGACGGATCGAGGCCACTGAGATAGGACCAGCCCGGCGTGAATCCGATCATGGCGACGCGGTAGTCGCCGGCGACGTGCCGCGCCACGATCTCGTCCGGCGTCATGTTCAGCGCCTTGGCGACGTCCTCGAGGTCGATGCCATGCTCGCCGCCGTAGACCACGGGAATCCGCCAGCGCCGGGCTTTTGTCGTCGGCGGAACCGGCAGTTGCGCCAGCGCAACCAGCTTTTCGCTCAGCGCGTCGAATCCGATCTGCAGGGGATCGTAATGCACCAGCAGGGATCGATAGGTGGGTACCGTTTCGGTCACGCCGGCGACCGGTTCACGCGCGAGAATGCGATCGAGTGCCAGCACTCGCCGGTTTGCGGCGTCATCGATGTTGCGACTGAATTCGACCGTGATGGCGCTGTCGCCACTCGGCAAAATACGGGGAGGGGAGAGTGTCGCGGCCATGGCCTCACAAATTCATCGGCGGACACCAAGCTCTAACGTGTTTCGCGGCGAAGTGGAATTCGCTTTGCGAGAATGGGCCTGCAAATTCAATAAATTAATCAGCATACCCGTGATAAGGGATTTTGATTGCGTCATGCCATGCATCCCGCTCGGCCGTGGGTTAGTGTCGCCCCTTGACGCGATGCCCTTGCCCCGCAAGATGCGCGCGCCCAATAAATCCCCTAGGAGCCACCTTTTCGATGTCCCTCACCCCCGAAGCGATCGCAACCCTGTCCCGCGTCTCCACCGCCACCATCACCACGGTTCTGCTCAAGAAGGGCCTGCGCAACGTCTGGATGCGGGGCTCGCGCCCGCTGCGGCCGGGACAGCCGCGGCTGGTCGGATCGGCCTTTACACTCCGCTTTGTGCCGGCGCGGGAGGATCTGGCGACGCCGGAATCCTGGTCGTCGCCGATTTCGACCCGTACCGCGATCGAGGCCATGCCGGCGGGCTGTATCGCCGTGGTCGACGCGATGGGCGTCAAGGACGCCGGCATCTTCGGCGACATCCTGTGTGCGCGCATGGTCAAGCGCGGCGTGGCGGCGCTGGTGACCGACGGCGTGGTGCGCGATCTCGAAGGCGTGCTCGGCACCGGCCTGCCGGTATGGTGCGACGGTTTTGCCGCGCCGCCCTCGGTCGCCGGATTGACTTTTGTCGGCTGGGGCGAGCCCATCGGCTGCGGCGGGGTGGCGATTTTCCCCAATGACGTCATCGTCGCCGACCAGGACGGCGCCGTGGTGATCCCGCAAGCGTTCCTCGACCTCATTCTGGCCGAAGGCGCCGAGCAGGAGCGGATGGAAGCCTGGATCGTCGAAGAGGTGAATGGCGGTGCTGCGCTGCCCGGACTCTATCCGATGAATGCCGAGACCAAGGCACGTTACGCAGCCACGAAGAAATAGCCGCCTCCTGAGAGCGGCGACTTCGCCGCGTCTCGAGGGACGGCCTCATGGTTCGAGACGGCGCACCGGACAGCGCGAGAGCGCTGCCGGGAGAGCGCCTCCTCACCATGAGGGACTACCAGTCAAGAAGGAGGACTTCATGGATATCCATCTCGCCGGCTCACGGCCGACGCGCCGCGCGCCCCAAGAGTACTTCGTCGGCACGGTGTGGCAGGATCCGATCATTGCCGCCGAAGCGCCGGCACGGATCGTCTCGACCCGCGTCTCCTTCGAACCGGGCGCGCGGACGAATTGGCATTCGCATCCGCTCGGCCAGACACTGTACGTGATTTCGGGAGTGGGGCGGGTTCAGACTGCGGGCCAGCCGGTGCGCGAGATCCGGCCAGGCGACGTGGTCTGGATCCCGCCAGGCGAAAAGCATTGGCACGGCGGCTCGCCCAGCAATGGCATGACCCATATCGCGATGCAGGAATCGCTGAATGGCAGCTATGTCACCTGGATGGAGCCGGTGAGTGAGGCGGACTACTCGGCCAAGGTCGGATAACGATTCATCGTTCCGTCAAATCCGCTGCGCCGTCCAGGTGCCGGAGCACATGGCGCCGCGCCACGTGCCCGATCCCGACGTGGCGGTGAGTCTGCCCGAGCCGACCGCCCGCTTCATGCCGCTCGAGAGCGTGACGCTGATGGTGCCGGCGTCGGCGACGCGGCCTGACGCGGTAACCGAAGCATTGTTGGACTCGACCTGACCGTTGTTGATGCCGATCGAGACGCTCGTCCCGCTGGGGCAGGCCGCATTGCTCGAGGCAATCTGGACATTCCACGCGCCGTCAAACGTCGACGCCGCAGCCGGTGTGACGGCCGACATGCCGACGAGGATCAGGATGCGGCTGGCAATAAGCATCTTGCGAAACGGTTGCATGGCGCGACCTCATGGTTGGACGCCAGCATGGTTACAGAGGTCTTCGCCGGCGAATGTGATCGCAGTCACCCGATTTTGCCGTGAACGCCGCGCGGACCTGGCGCGACGTGACGTACCGCACACCCAGAGGTTAATTCCGGACCGATGGCACGATCCTCGCAAACCTCCGATCGGCAGGAGGCCGGCTGTTCCGAGACGACTGCCCAAAAGGATACGACCGATGATCAGATCGTTAGCGGCACGTAATTTATCGGCACGCCAGAAATCGAGCATTCGCAACATCGCCTACCGGCTGGGCGGCTATACCAGGCGCCCGGTAGAGGTTCTGGTGGAAGACGTCGTCCTGAATGACGGCGCGCGGACCTTTCTGCAGATCGGCGCCATGACGGCTATCTCTCCGATCCGCTCAGCGTCAGTCAAAACGAATCGGTCCATCCATCGCTTGAATCACAACAAACTCCGGATGAGAATCCTGAATCCCAACAGACCCTAGTTCAGCCGGCTCCAGGTCTGACCGCCGCAGAACATGCCGCCAAACGCACAGCCCTGCACCCGCAGGCTGTCATTGCCCTTCAGCGCGATCGTCGAGTCGTAGGTGCTGCCGGAATTCGGGTCGAGGATTCGCCCGCTCCATTTGGAATCCTTGGTGGGCCTCATGTTGATCAGAACCTGCTCACCGTTCTGGTTCGACTTGGCGTCCACGGAATATCCGCAGAGATTGGGGCCGCACTGCTCGATCCGGACCTTGCCTTCCTTCTCCTCGGTCAGCCAGACGCCGAGCGGCGAATTGGCCGCCGCGGGGGCGGGTGCCTGCGGCTTGGGAGCAGGGACTGCTGCCGGCGCCGGCGGAGCCGTCGCCAAGACAGGAGCCGGGGCGGGCTGGGCAGCTGGCGCGGGCTGCGCAGCGGGTGCCGCATTCTGCTGAGGCTGCGGCGCGGGCGCGCTGGCGGGAGGTTGTGCCGAAGGGGCGGCATCCGCCGGTGCGACATTCGCAGTTGCCCTGGAAGGTTCGGCTGGGGCGGCGGCGGTCGCAGGGGCTTGTTGGACGGGCGCCGGCGCAGGCTCAACAACGGGTGCCTGCGGATCGTTCTTTGCCTGCTGCGGCGCCTGTCTGGGCGTACGGTCAATCTCCTGATCGTCGCGCGGGCGCTTGGCCTTCCGCCCGGTGTTGTCGTAGACGCCCGGGATCGAAACCGTTCCGCGATCCGGATCGATGCGGATGGTGCGTCCGCCATATTCGAAGGTGTACTGGGCCTGCGCGGCTGTGCTCGCCAGCAACAACGCGGCGACAGCAAAAAGCTTCTTCATCATGATCCCCTGAGCAGTGAAATCTCAGTGTCGACCGTACGTTGCCGTGGTGTTCCGCAACGTGATCCAGGTCACTTTCATGGCTATGAGTCGTGTGTCTAGCGGGTTTGGTTCAATGCGTCTTCTAGTGACGGCAGTCAAAATCAGGACCGCGGAAGCGGTCAATTTTGCGGCGAAAGCCGTTCATTCAACAGCAGGCGACGACCTGTACGCCCCCTGAGCATTCACATCTCGCCACTGTCTCTCCGGACCAAATTCGCGGCTGCAGCGCGTCCCGCCATTTCGCTTCGAAGCTGTTCGAATCGCTGCCGCGCCTCGCTTGCGCGATCGTCCACCAGCCGGATGGCGGCATCGGCGGGCATCGGCCCCGTGACGACAGGTGCGGAACTCTGGCCGATCGTCTCGTGCACATAATATTCGCCCTCGTCGTCGCGGCGAACGGTCCATTTGAAACGGAGCGCCGTCATCGGCCCGGGACCGATCTTCGAATAGCCGTCGGCCTCGACCGCCACGGGCGCGACAGGCTTCTCCTCGACCGCGGTCTTCTCCTCCGGCTCGCGATGAGGCTCCGGGTGATCGAGGATGCTGGCAATGGCCGCCAGCGCATGATCGGTCGGGTCGCTCTGGCTCACTATTCGCCTCCGGATGAAAAACTCCGTCAGCGGAATCGGTGTCCCCGTTGCCGTGCCGGTGGCTTTTCTTCGCGCGCGAATGAGGCTGAGTTTTGTCCGTGGTAAGTGCGCGCTTACGCACATACCGGCGGCAATTTGTCCTTCCAGGGCCGCTCCTGTTCGAACTGGCCTGCCAGACGGAATAAAGTTCCCTCGTCACCAAATTTGGCGGAGAACATCATGCCGAGCGGCAATCCGGCCGCATTCCATGCCAGCGGCACCGACATCGCGGGCTGGCCGGACATGTTGAACATCGCGGTGGCCGGCATATAGCGCCGCAAGATCGGAGCGATGTGCGACAGATCCTCCGACATGGTGTTGAGTTCACCAATCCGCAGCGGCGGCGAACATAGCGTCGGGCACAGGAACACATCGCAGCTCTCGAAGAAGGTGGCCAGCGCCCGCGAAATCTGGAATGTAGCCAGTTGCGCGGCCACATAATCGGTCGACGTCGCCTTTTGCGCGTTGTGGGCGCTCGCCAGCGTCAGCACCTCGAAATCATCAGTCGTCATCGCGCGCTTGAAGCGCTGCTCGGCAAACCGCACGTTCAGCGCGGTATTGGCAGCCACGATGGTCGACATCGCGACCGCCGGATCGGCGGCGAGCGGCGGCGCCCGTTCCTCGACGTGATGGCCGAGGCCGGCGAGCAGCGCTGCGATCTCGCGGGTGGCTGCGGCGATTTCCGGGTCGATGGCGTCGCCATAGGGCGACTTGTCGGTGAAAGCGATGCGCAACCGCCCGGGATCGTGCCCGACCTCCTCGATGAATGGCCGCGCCGGCGGCGGCGCCACATAGGGACTCGACGATTCAGGCCCGTGGACTGCGTCCATCATCGCGGCGCTGTCGCGGACGCTGATGCTGACCACATGGCCGCAGGAAAATCCGCCCCAGCCTTCGCCGCGATCGGGACCGAGCGGATTGCGCGCGCGGGTCGGCTTCAATCCGAACACGCCGGAGGCGGAAGCGGGAATGCGGATCGAGCCGCCGCCGTCGCTGGCATGCGCGACGGGAAGAATACGCGCGGCAACCGCAGCGGCGGCCCCGCCGGACGAACCGCCCGAGGAATGCGCCAAATTCCACGGATTCCGGGTCGGACCGAACAGCCGCGACTCGGTGGTCGGCATCAATCCGAATTCGGGACTGGCGCTCTTTCCGAAGATGGTGACGCCGGCGGCGAGGAAGCGCTGGGCGAGGGTGCCGGTATGATCGGCGACATCGTCCTTGAAGACGCTGGCGCCGAAGGTCGTCCGCGTGCCCTCCAGGATGTCCAGATCCTTCAGCAGAAACGGCACGCCGGTGAAGGGCCCGTCCGGAAGCCCCTTGTCGATCTGCCGCTTCGCATAGTCGTAATGCTTCACGACGACGGCGTTGATCTGCGGATCGACCTTGGCGGTGCGGGCGATCGCCTCGTCCAGCAATTCGCCGGGGCTGACCTGCTTGTTGCGGACGAGATCGGCAAGACCCGTCGCGTCATAGCTGCCGTATTCCTTGAAAGCCATGTTGATATCCGTAAAGCCGCTGAAGGGGTCTGGTGCAGTCAAGTCGTGCCGGACGTCGACGTCTCGGGCTTAGCCGAGCACGTCCTGATTGATGACGTTCTGGCGTATCGGCTGGCCGTCGAGCGCGCTCAGGATATTGCGCGCAGTCTGCTCGCTCATCCGGTCGACCGCTTCCCGTGTCACCCCCGCCACGTGCGGCGCCATGATGACATTGGGAAGCTCGAACAGCGAATGCCCTGATGGCGGAGGCTCCTGCTCGAATACGTCGAGACCGGCGCCCGCAAGCTGGCCGGACGCCAACGCGTCATACAGCGCCAGCTCGTCGACGATGCCGCCGCGCGCGGTGTTGATCAGGTAGGCGGTGGCCTTCATCCGTTTCAGCCGCGCCGCGTTGAACATCCCGACCGTTTCCGGGTTCTTCGGGCAGTGGATACTGACGAAATCCGCACGCGGCAGCGCGGCATCGAGATCGGCGACCGGTTCGCAGCCGGCCGCCTTGATCTCGGCGGCAGGCTTGTAGGGATCGTAGATCAGAACGTTCATTTCCATGGCCAGGCAGCGCTTGGCGGTGCGCGTCCCGATGCGGCCGAAGCCTACGATCAGCACGGTCTTGCCGAACAGATCATAGGGCAGCATGCCGAGCCGGCTGGCCCATTTGCCGTCCTTGACGATGGAATGCATTTCGACAGCGCGCTTGGCCAGCGTCAGCATCATGAACAGCGCCTGTTCGGCGACCGACGGCGAATTCGCGGTACCGGCGACCATCAGCGGCACCTTGCGGCGGCTCAGCGCCGGAACATCGACGGCGTCGTAGCCGACGCCGATCCGGGTCACGACCTTCATGTCCTTTGAGGCCTCGAGCTCCGGTTCGCCGAAACGGGTGGCGCCGAGCGCCACGCCATGTACCGGCGCCTGCTCCTTGAGCATGGCTTCGAAATCCCCGGCGGATATCATATTCGGGAATTCGACGAGGTCGATGTCGTCACGTTCCCGTAGCAGAGCTCGTCCCGATTGCGAAAACGATTCAGTGATGAGAATTTTCTTCTTGTTCGTCGCCATTCGCGCGCCCCTGGTCCTTTTCTTGTTATGCGGCCGTCACAACACAGCGCCGGTGGCCTCGTTTAGCAGGTGCATATTGTTGAGGTCCACTGCCAATCGGAGCGGGGCTCCATCGCGCGCGCCGGCATTGGGATTGACCCGCCCGCAGATCTGCGCGCCTTCCATCGTGAAATAGATCAGCGTCTCCATGCCCATCGGTTCGGTGACGTCAAGCATGGCCTCGAAGGTCTCGACCCCGGGCTCGGCGTGCGCGCTCGCTTCGGTAATGTGCTCCGGCCGCAAGCCGAGCTGCAGCTTCTCGCTTCGCGGGATGCCCTGATACCTTGCCGCGCGAGCCGGCGGCAGCGGGAAGGCGAGGCGGTCGGTCAGTCGGATGTGCAGCTTGCCTCCGACGTCCTCGAGCCGGCAGGGCACGAAATTCATGGCCGGCGAGCCGATGAAACCGGCGACGAAACGCGTGGCCGGGTTGTGATAGAGCTCGTTCGGCGTCCCGATCTGTTCGATGCGGCCGTGGTTCATGACCACCACCCTGTCGGCAAGCGTCATCGCCTCGACCTGGTCGTGGGTGACGTAGACCGTCGTGGTGCGTACCTTCTGATGCACCTTCTTGATCTCGATCCGCATCTGGACGCGCAGCTTGGCGTCGAGGTTGGACAGCGGTTCGTCGAACAGGAACACCTTGGGGTTTCGCACGATGGCGCGGCCCATCGCGACGCGCTGGCGCTGACCGCCCGACAATTGCTTCGGCTTGCGGTCGACCAGCTCGACGATATCCAGCATGCGGGCGGCCTCGTCGATCCGCGTCTTGATCTCGGCCTTCGGATAACGCTTCAGGCGCAGTCCGAACGACATGTTCTCCGCGACCGTCATATGCGGATAGAGCGCGTAATTCTGGAACACCATCGCGATATCGCGATCCTTCGGCGGCACGTCGTTGACGACGTCGCCCCCAATCATGATATCGCCGTCGGTGATATCTTCGAGCCCCGCGATCATCCGCAGCGTGGTCGATTTTCCGCAGCCCGAAGGCCCCACCAGCACGACAAACTCATGGTCGGCGATGTCGAGATCGATGCCGCGCACCGCCTCGACCTCGTCGTAACGCTTGACAACCTTTCGCAACGTGACGTCAGCCATGAGGTTCAACCCTTTGTCGCGCCGGCGGTCAGGCCGGCAATGTAGTAGTCCATCAGGAACGCGTAGATGATCAGCGGCGGCGCGGCCCCGAGCAGGGCGCCGGTCATGATCTGTCCCCAGGCGAAAACGTCACCCTTGATCAAGGTGGTGATGATGCCGACCGGCAGCACCAGCTGGTCGGTCGACGTCGTGAACACCAGCGGATAGAGGAATTGCGCCCACGACACCGTGAAGGCGAAGATGGTCGCTGCGATCAGGCCGGGCAGGGCGACCGGAATGAAGATGCGGGTCAAGGTCTGAAACCATGACGCGCCGTCGATAATGGCGGCTTCGTCGAGTTCTTTCGGGATCGACGCGAAGTACCCGATCATGATCCAGGTACAGAACGGCACGGTCAGCGTCGGATAGACGATCAGCAGCACATACCATTTGTTGATCAGCTGAATCCCGGTCAGTTCGCCGAACACCACGAACATCTTGAACAGGGGCAGAAACAGCAGCGTCTCGGGGATCAGGTAGGTCAGGAAAACCCCGGTCGCGAGGATCGTCGAGCCCCAGAACCGCATTCGCGCCAGCGCGAACGCCGCGGGCACGCTGATCAGCATGGTAATCGTCACCACGAAGATCGACACCAGCGCCGAATTGCGAAAGAAGGTCAGGAACTGGTTCGATGTCAGCAATTCGATATAGTTTGACAGCGTCGGATGGAAAACGAACCAGGGGTTCGTGGCCGCGGAAATCTCTGCACTGGTCTTCAACGAAGTGATCACCATGTAGAGCGGCGGCACCAGCGAGAAGATCGCGAACAAAGTGAGGAAGAAGTACGACCATCTCAGCGCCCAGGTGCGGTCGCGGCTCATGCTGCCGTATTTGACCTTGCGGGTCGGGGCGGCCTTGTCGATCACTACGGTGCTTGTCATCAGGCTTCATTCCCGCGTTTGTTGATGTCGCGCAGGATGAAGATCGCTGCGATCGCGAGTATCGGAAACATGAACAGCGAGACGCTGGCGCCGAGCGGAATATCGCTGCCCTCGATGCCGATCCTGAAGGCCCAGGTCGCGAAGATGTGGGTATGGTCGAGCGGACCGCCGGAGGTGAGGATGCGCACGATATCGAAATTGGCGAAGGTCACGATCAGCGAGAACAGCGTGGTGATCGCGATGATGTTGCGCATCATCGGCAGCGTGACGTACCAGGTGCGCTGCCACCAATTGGCGCCGTCGATGGCCGCGGCTTCGTAGAGCTGATCGGGCACCGACTTCAGCGAAGCCAGGTACATGATCATGAAGAACGGGGCGCCGAACCAGATGTTCACGAGGATGACCGAGAACCGGGCCCAGCCGGTCTCGCCGGTCCACGGAATCCGGTCGACACCGACACCGGCCAGCAAATAATTGAAGGCGCTGTACGACGGATCGAATAGCCACAGCCACGCCAGCGTGCTCATGGCCGGCGGAATGACCCACGGCACCAGCAGCATTCCGCGCCATTTGCGCTGGCCCTTGGCCGGAATGTTGTGAACGAAGTTGGCGACGATGAAGCCGATCAGCGCCTTGAAGACGACGGCCGTGATCGCGAAGATGCAGGATTGCTCGACGACCAGCCAGAACGTTTCTCGCTTGAACAGGAACTGGAAGTTTCCGAATCCGACGAAACGCTGCATCGACTTGTTCAGCGTCGCCAGATGCAGCGAGTAGAAGGCGGGATAGATTACCAGGAGCGAGATCAACAGGATCAGCGGCAGCGTCATCAGAAAGGCCGCAGTGGATTTTCGCTTTAGCGCGGTGCGCAAGCTGGACCTCTTCCGCGCCGTCTGCGGAGGGGCAGCACTACTGCGCTCGATCGCGACATCAGCCATGACGAATCTTCCTCGCGAGTTTCATTTCATAGAAGCGGATTTTCCGCGTCGAGAAGCCGGCGTAACGCCGGCTCCCGGTGCAGGCAACGCGCCGCAGCGGCCAAAACGGACCGGCCGCCACGGCGATTGCTCTGCCTCAGCTCCGCATAAAGCCTTCGAGCTCGCCTTCCGCCCAGGCCAGCGTCTTCTCCATCGGCTCGCCCTGATAGAAGCGCACGCACATCTTGGTCAGGGTCGCCCGCGTGTAGATCTGCTGGGCGATCTTCGGCGGGGCCGGCGATGCCGAGATCGAAAGCAACTGATGCTTGTGCGGATTCGGATAGTGGTAGAGCGTCCCCTTCGGCGGTCCTTCCTCCGCCCAGGTCTTCAGGGTCGTGAGCTTCTCGAACGCCGGCAGGTCGTAGCCGCCGCTCGCCGCCACCATTTTTTCCACCGCGGCCGGCTGCGACAGATGCATCAGCACGCTCTTGGCCGCCTCCTTGTTCTTGGAGAAGCTCCAGACGCCCCAGAAGTACGGAAGGAACGGGGCGAAGCGGCCCTTGGGACCGACCGGGAAACCATGGGTCCAGCATTGCTCCGCAATCTTCGGCGCGTCGCGCTTGGCCACCGCCCATGCACTCGGCGGGTTCATGATCAGCGCCCCTTTGCCCGAAACCAGCCACCGGTTGTTGGAACCGTCGTCCCACGCCGGCGCGTCCGACGGCAGGAAGGCCATCAGTTTCTTGTAAAATTCGAGGACCTGCCGAACGTTGTCGTTCTTCACCACGACGTTGCCTTTGACGTCGACGACTTCAGCCCCGAAGGAGAGGAAGAACGCGCCGACGGTATCGACGGAGTCGCTGGTCTCGCCGAGACCGATACCGAAGGGAACGCCGCCCTTTTGGCAGGCCTCGGCCGCCTTCAGGAATGCATCCGTGGTCCAGGCGTCGGCTTTCGGCGGCGCGCCGGCCGGATACATTGCCTGGACGTCGATGCCGGCGTGCTGCTTCATCAGATCGATGCGCGAGCAGGGCCCCTTGATCTGGCTGCCGACGCAGGCCGGCACGGCCAGCCACTTGTCACCGGCCTTGCCGAGGTATTTGACGGTGCCGTTGACTTCGCCGTTCTGCTTGATGAGCGCTTCGACGACATCGTTCATGGGCTCGAGCTGTTCGGCATGTGCGTGAGGCCACCATGTCGGCATGGCGAGGATGTCATGGCCGGATTTCGCCGCCGCTTCGGCGGCGATGGTCAACGTGTTCTTGCTGCCCTGGCTCGGGATGTAATCGATCGTAACCTCGACCTTCTCCTTCTCGGCCCACTGATTGACGAGCTCCGTGCTGGCCTTGTTGGCGCCGGGCACCCAATGATCCCAGAAACCGATGTTGAGTTTGCCGGCGGCATTGGCGGTTCGGATATACGGCGCCGATATCAGCGCCGCAGATGACAGTGCGGTGGCAGCTACGAATTGTCGTCGAGAAAGTTTCTTGGATGACATTAGTTTCTCTCCCTGGTGAACCAATCGCGGTGCGAGGTGGTCTCGTTGTTGTTTTTTATTCGCCGCCAGGCAGGCCGAGATGGCGTTGCAAGACGTCGCAGAGACTTCGTTATTGACGATCAGAGCAGAATTGCCGGCGTCTGTCGAGAAATCAGGTGGCTCGGCTGGTAGAACTAACGTTGTGCTCAAATCGGCAGCAGAAGATTGTTCATGATCCGGCCGATCATGATGTCGGTGGCGTCCGACCGCGTCGGCGCGGACCGCGAAGCGATATTGCGCTGCACACATGCCGCGAGCGCTTGTAGAAAAAGGGCGCGCAACAGCGCCGCAGGTTCCATGGCGACCAAACCAAGTTGGTTCTGTGTCGGATATTTCCTTCATCGGTACCGGCGTCGCGGCGGCGGTAGACTAGCTTGATGCGAAACCGATAATGTCCGACTCAACGTGAGCACTGCCAGATTCTCCGCCAGCCCATCGAAATCATCATGGAGAGCGACGAATGATCAACCCGACACCAGCGGCGCGTGCGCGATTGTGCTTTGCGCTTGGCGCAGTTGTTGCGGTGCTTCTCTGCGCTCCCTCTGCTGCGGATGCACAAGTGGTTGAGGGCGTTCAAAAAGGCGCCCGCGAAGGCAACAAGGCCGCCGGACCGGTCGGTGGCGTGTTGGGCGGCGCGATCGGCGGCGTGGTCGGCGTGTTTACCGGCGTCCTCGGCGCCGGCAAGAGCGCATCGACGCCGCCAGCCAACGACAAGCAAGGCAGCTCGGCCAAACCCGCAAAGGGCGCCAAAGGCGCGAAGGGAACCAAGCAAAACGCCGTGCTGACGCAGGATGGCGCTCCGCAACTGACGGCCGAACAGATCGTCGCCAACAGCGATGCCAACATCGAACGGATCAAGACCGAATTGAAACTGACGCCCGAGCAGGAGAAGCATTGGACCGGCTTCAACAGCGCCATGCACTATCTCGGCCACAACGGCGCCGACCGCCTCAACCTGCGAATTGCCCGCGCCAAGCGCGACCCGCCGGACGATATTATCGAGCAGATGCGCAACGAAGCCCAGTTCCTCAACGATCGCGCGGTGGACCAGCGCAATGTCGCGGACTCCGCCGAACCGCTGTTCGCCAGCCTCGACGACAGGCAAAAGCAGATTTTCATCAATGAAATGGTGCGGCTCAGCCGCGAGCGCGGGCTGGATTAGCGCATGTCCGACTGATCAGGCTTCTCTGACATTCGCGGCGGCCGCCGCGAATAGCCGGGCACACGTGCCCTGGGGTAGGTTGAGAGGCGCGGTACCCGGCTATCCTGCCGCAGCGGCGCGGCCCTTCCAATCGTCATGCAATGATGAAGAAACCCTGTCCGACTCGCGCCCGACTGATGGCGCAGTCGGGGCCTTGTAAGGAACGCCTGCTTTTCGCATTCAGGTGTTGCGCGGATACATCGTTTGCGCTCGGCACGGCGTATCGCCGGCGTGCGCGCGGGCTTGCACAAGTCGGACTTTGGACGGCGCGATTGAAGATTGCGACCATCGCAAGGCTCGCGCTCAGGTCGCTTCAGCGCCCGCCCGATGTCCGCCTTCGCAGGCGCGAAACGCGATAGAGCCTTTTATTTAGGGTTTGACGCTAGGCTTTCCCGCAGATGCCAGCCAAGGCCGACGTCGATGGAAGAAAAGCGAAAATATCCGCGGTCCGAAATCAATGAACCGGCCTACGTATCGTCGGGCGGCTCGGTCATGAGCTGCACGGTCCGGAATATCTCGCTCGAGGGCGCCGCCATCGACGTGGAGAACGCGGCTTTCGTGCCTGCGCACTTTCGTCTGGTGATGGCCAACGACTCCTCGGTCCGCGAGTGCCGAGTCGTCTGGATCCAGCGAAACCGGATCGGCCTGACCTTCGTTGCAGTGCCGTAAGGACAGCTCGCATGGCGCGCAGCCGTCAGTGCTTCAGCAGCGATTTGACCTTGGCTTCCAGTTCCTCGAACGACATGGCGCCCTTCAGTCTCTCGCCATTGACGAAGAAGGTCGGCGTTGAATCGACCTTCACCACATCGAGAGCGAACCGTTGGTCGGCGGCGAGCTTGTCGAGCAGGGTCTGATCCTTCTCGCAGGTCTCGACGGCCTGTTCGCTCATCCCGGCCTGCTTTCCGATCAGTATCAAGGTATTCCTGGTCTGCGCCATCAACAGCTCCTGCTGCTGGAACAAGAGCTGGACGGTGCCGAAATATTTCTCGGCATCGCCATTGGCGATGCAGCGCGCCAGCAAATCAGTTCTTCGAAATGCCGAGAATGCTGGCCACCGTTTTCGCCGTGACGGCAAGCCGCTCGGAGGTGAGCTCGGCTTGCAGCCTTTCCCTGGCGCGCTCTTCGATCAACAGGTCGATAAGGGCGAGCCGCGTGGGCTCATCGACCGCTTCAGCCAGCAGCTTTCGATAGCGATGGAAATCGTATCCCGCATCCGGCTTCGCCACCCCACGCCCCCGCAGCGCGTGTCCCCGGTCAAATTGTTTCTCAACCTGCGGAAGAGCGCAATAGCCGATGCTCACCTGCGGGTTTCGCAACTGTCGCGGCAGCAAGGGGGACAACGACGAGCGGAGGAGGGTGGCGATCACGACGCGCAGTCGAGACCGAAGGGCCGACGAAGTCCTGGAGTAAGGTTCCGTCAACCATGACCATGCCCTAAGGTAATCCAGCCATTCAAGATTCGCCGAGGCGGCTATGAAGACTTCGGGTCGATCAATTGTTGCGTTGGTTGCACTGCTGGCGGTCACGGGGAGCGGGTCGGCATTGGCCCAGTCATGGACCGGACCTTTTGTCGGTTTGACCGCGGGCTATAGCAGCGGCCACTCCGACCAGACCGACTCCGGCATCCCGCCCTCGATCGTACCGCTCGGAGACGGCGGTTATCGCGTCAGCGGCGGCCTGACCGGCGCGACCATCGGATACAACCGGCAACAAGGCCCCTGGGTTCTCGGCCTCGAGGGCGATTATTCCTGGTCCAATATCAGCGGCAGCTCGCCGGTTTGCGCCGCCAGCACCGCAACGCCTCACCCCTGCGGAACGAAACTGGACGCACTCGGCACGCTTCGCGGCCGGGTCGGTTACGCAATGGGGCCGTCGGGCTCGGGCTGCCATACATGACGGGTGGCCTCGCGGTCGGCAACGTGCAGGGTTGGGACAAGCTGACGCCGTCGGAAGGAAGCGGGTTCCGCACCGGCTGGACCGCGGGCGCCGGCATCGAGGCGCGGATCGCGCCGCAATGGACGGCGAAGCTCGAATACCTCCACGTCGATCTCGGCCCCAGCGTGCTGTTCGATGTGGTTCCGCTGGTGCCGGAGACCGTCAGCTTCCGCGCCGACATCATTCGGGTCGGCCTCAACCGCAGTTTTGGCGATCCGGTCGTCTCCGCGCCCGCGCCGATGTACGCCAATGCCCACGCGAAGGCCCACGCGAAGGCGCCGGTGCTCGCGCCCGCCTACGACTGGAGCGGCTTCTGCGTCGGCGGCGATATCGGCGGCATGGCGCAAACCGGCTCGGGTACCTCCGACTTCTTCCAGAACGATCCGGACCCGGCCTTCGCCAATAATGTCCAGGGGCAGTCGCCCAGCTCCAGCAGCTTCATCGGCGGCCTGCTGCTGGTTTCAACTGGCAATTCGCGCGGTCCCTGGTGGCGGGCGTAGAGGGGGACTGGCAATGGATGAACGCGCACTACCTGTTCTGCCGCCAGACCGACATCGCAAGCGCGGCCTGCGCCGATAACGGCCGCGGCTTCGCCTATGGCAGCAGCGAAGCGAAATCGCTGGCGACGATCAGGGGACGCCTGGGCCTTACCTTCGATCGCCTGATGTTCTACGGCACCGGCGGCATTGCGTTTGCCGAGGTCAATTCGTCGCTCGGAACCAATTGTCTGGTTAACGGCTGTGCGGACCAGGGCGGCGCCAGCGCGGCGCTGTCGAATTACACCACCAAGAAGACCGGCTGGGTCGCCGGCGGCGGCATCGAATGGATGCTCGACGCCAACTGGGTGGTGCGCGGCGAGTACCTGCACGCCGACCTCGGCAACGTGACCAACCTCCTGGTCCTCGACCCCGTCAACAGCTGTTTCGCCGGCGGGCCGTGCGGGGCGACATTCTCGCGCGACGTCCGCTACGACATCGTGAGGCTGGGGGCGAGCTACAAGTTCGGCGGACCGGTGATCGCGCGGTACTGAGGTGGCGGAAGGGGTGTCCGACCTTTGATTTCGTTCATGTAATTCGCATTTATTGGGTCGCATCCACGAGCGTATCCACGTCATCGCTTGTAGTCATCGCGGCCATGCGATTTCCGGGATACTGAGCGTGCCAGCGCGCAGTGTCGGCCGAAACACCGAGCGCCATCAACGCACGCAGTAATTCCGATCGCGAGCCGCCGAGTCGGAATGCCTCGGTCGCGTCATCGTAAGCCGTCAAAGCCGCCTCGTTGGCCAGCGGCAGCAAGCCGTTCTCAATGGCGTATTCGCGGAGACTCGTCATATGTTCCTCCTGATGGCCGGGAGCGGCCTGCATCAATCAGCCACGAATCCGCTAAAAGGTCACGGCTTGAACTAATTTAAGTTATTGATATAATTGGACATTACGTTGACAATCAACATAAATGCTAACTGTCAACATACGGGGGAAATCGAATGAGCGCGGATAATCAAATTGCGGCGACGCTCGCCGCAGCACTACTTCAACAACCCGATGGCATGACCGAAAAAGAGCACCCGAAAAGGGCGGCACTTGCCGTCGCCACCTATTTTCAGTGCCTCGACGCGCTCGCTGCGGAAACAAAGAAGCGTAGCAAGTCGTCCAGTTCACCGCTGAACATCTAAAAAAAGGGCGACGCATCCCGTGTCGGTGCGCCGCCCCAAGGTGTCCGCCGTCTCGCTAAAGCAGCGGATTAGAGATCGACCAGATCGAACGCCGTATCCAGATCGGCCTTGGAAACTTCGCCAGCCTTCGCAGCGGCGAGCGCTTGAACAACTGACAGCATCGCCCGAGCACGCCCGCCCGAGTCGTAAGCCTGCAACGGCCGCAATAGATCGATCGTCACGGTCGAGCCGAGCTTGTCGGTGGCTTCCTCGGCGAGCAGCGCGGCAATCGGCTGCAATGTCCATTGGCAAAGATGGCGCTGGCATTCGCGCACCATCGGCCCGGTCGTGGCACTGTTGAACAGGCCAGGCAGCACGCCGAACGCCCCAAGGATGGCATCGCGTGAAGCGTCCAGCGTCTCGCTGGTCATGCTTTTTTCCAGATTTGGCGACATATCGGCCGGTTTCCAATCCGACGCCGGGGCCGGCCCGCCCGCCGCGCTGACGTTCACCGACTCGCGCAACAGAACGCGACCGCGACGGCCACGGAAGCCACGCCCCAAAGTTTCAAGATCAGTCTCGCCAGACTCCGGGAACGGCATGACCAAAGAGCCGAGCGGCGCATTTTCGAAAACCTCTGCCAGTGCGCTTTCCACCGCATTGAGCATGCCGGCCGTGAGGCTGGAACGCTTCAACGGCGCTGTGCCGTAATATGGCGCGGCGGGATCCGATCCGATGCGGAGATGCAGCACTTCGCCAGCAAGGGCGGTTTGCGTGGTGCCGCCGCCCGCCTCGGGGATGCTGATACGGTATGCAGTCGGGCGCCCGTAGCGCGTCCGCAAATCCCAATCGCTGGCCGGCACGAGAAAGTCGTCTTGAATCAGGAACACCGACTCGCCACGCAGCGCCAATGATCGGCCGATCAACGCGAGCGACTGCCGATTGAGCATTTCAGTGCCTTGGACATCGGCCAAGGCGAAACCGTTCTCCCAAAGCGAAACGCAGCTTTGCGCCGTGGCGGTCATCTCAGCAATGCCGCGCCGGCCGGAGATGTAGGCTTCGCGCGCCTGGATAATCTCGGCGGTGAAGCCGCTGCCGGCGGAACGCTTTTCCACGGCCGGAGCCGATCGCTTGAATAGCCAATCAAACACGACGATACCCCCTCAACAGATCGGCCGCGCCGCTGTTCTGCAATGCCATCGCCATCCAAGATTCGGAGCGCGAATGCGATGTGGAAATTGAACCGGCCGTAATGGATTCGGAGCGCGCACCGGCCTTACTACGCGGCGCCGCCATGTATTCGGCCAGCCGCTTGAATGCCTCATTGACCGCCGCGGGCACTGTCGGCGCGGGCGATCCGCCGCCAACCGTTCCGGTGAAGCGATACGGGCCGGTACAAGGCAGGTAATAACCGCCCAATGGCGAGGCATCGAGAGTCGCGACTTCCCACACATCGGCGGCGGACCAAACTTCGACCGTGGAAATGCTGGCTGGCGAAAGCGGCGGGTGCCATTCACCGGGGCCGTCGACGATCCAGATCACAGCGCGCGACGTGTAGCGATGCGCGACATACGACTCGATGCGGTCCCAAACGACGGCGGGAGCGAGCGCAGCCGCGGCCGTGGACAAGCCTGAGGGCGTTGCGGGGTATGACGCCGGAATCGCTTCGGTCTGTTTGATGGTCGTGGCCATTAAAGCCTCCAACGCTTGAGTACGGGGGCGAAGGTCGGCACGGTGACCAATGACGTCGGTGGCGGAACGAGCACGCCATTTTGCCAAGTCCATCCCGCCGCGACCTTTTCGTCGTCGGTTTGCGGCTCTTGCTTATCGGGCGCATCGGCGGCGGAAATGCCACTCTCTTTGTAAGCAGGCCGCGTCACGATCGAAAGTTCGTAGAGCAGCGCGGAAAAGATTGTGCGGATCGACGCATTGAACATGCCCCGGCTCGGGTCCATGCCTTCGTCGGTGAATTTCTCCGGCGTTTTGACTCTGCGCGGCGGTGGCAATCGAAAGCCGGGACTTATGCCGTAGGCAAGGCCGGAATCGATTTGAGCGAGCACGTCAATGCCGTAACTGGTCGCCGCGATCTCAGGCGCAATGTCCGCCTCAAACGTCAGCGCCTCGTCGCTATCGGTAAGGCGTAGCGAATTTGTCAGCTTGCTGGCCAAGGGCCGATTGAAGTCATGCCCAACCAAAAGATGGATTTCTTTGTCGGGCGCAGCGACCCGGAAGCCAAAAGCCCTTGGCGCAAATTCCTCTTTCTGCGGACGACCGCCATTCCGACCGCCATCCGATAGAACAGCGCGTTTTTTGTACGGAAAGCGACCACGGAGCTTGCGCCCCCCACGAGGGGAGGCGCGCACTTCCAGTTCGCCTATGAGATTGGCGAACTCGTTCATTACTGGATGCCGGTCAAGATTTGGAGCTGTTCGGCGCGCGATGCAGTCACGTCGAGCGTGGCCAACGCCGTCAAGCGAAGCCCGCCCGATGCGGCGTCGGAGAACGGATCGCGGATCAGGTCGATTGCACCCCACGTTCCAACGAAGATCGGCGAAACGCCGTTCGCGGTCGTGGTCAGCAATGCCTTGGTGGCGAGCGGCGAGCCGACCGGCGCAGCGAGCGCATTGGACGACATGACCACGTTGCCGGCGCCGATGTTTTTGATCAAACGATCCCACTCCGAAACCGCGGTGTTGGTGATCAGGTCATCGTCCATCGCGTCCCACACTTCCGGACGGATCAGCAGCTTGACGGCAGACGGGCCGTTCGCGGCGTTCGCCACGATGAACCGCTTGATTGCCGCGCGGAACGCAGCCCACGACGCAGCCGCCGAAACCGCCGTGCTCGTGATGCCGTAGCTGCCGACCAGAATGCCGGCCGGTTCACCCGACGCGCCAGCGCCAAGGAACACGGCCTTGTCCAGGGCAACGGCCATGCAGCCGTTCATGTCACGCCGCACCGCCTGCTCAAGACCATCGCCCGACTGTTTCAGGGTCTTGCGGGTGATCTTCATGGTGATGCCGAGCGTATTGTTCGGCGCAAGCGAGCGCTCTGCCGTGCTGTACGCGGTCGGGCCGCCTACGGAGCCGGTTTCCGAAGTCTGCCAAGCGGCAGCAACGCTGCTCGACGTGATCGGATATTCGTTCGTGCCCTGGTCGATGTTGACCATTTGCGCGCCCATCTGCACCGCAGCGGAGTCGGCGAAAATGCGATCGATGATCGGGCCGGTCGTTTTCGGCGCCGGCGTGCCGCTGGCAACGGTTTCGCCCGACCGCTTTTCGAGCGCCTGCCACGGAACGGGAACGCCGCGATAGCCGCCCTGCGAGCGAAGTTCCTGCACCACTTCGGCGGTCGCGCCGTCAATCTGCCGCCCTTCGTCCAGCATCAACGCGACCTGACGCAGTTCGAATTTGTCGATCAGGGCGCCATAGTCCCTGTCAGATCGGGTTTCCAGATCGTCCTTAGCTTCGCGACGCTCGGAATCTTCCACGATCAGCGCAGCGCGAAACTTGGTTTCGTTCGCCTGATACTCGGAGTCGAGCGACTCCATCGAACGGGTTTCATCCTCGCTCGGCTTGTCTTTGCCAACGAGCGCCGCGAGGTCTTTCCGAATCTCGGACTGACGACGGCTAATCTTTACAGAGTGCAACATAGAGACTCCTTTGGTTGTGGTTTCGCCAGCATGGCGACGAGATCACGCCATGCGGCGCGAGCGGGAGAGATTTCGTTTCCGAAACCGCATTCGATTTTCGTTTTGGCGGAGTGGCAGGGCTTGCAGAGCGTCTGCAAATTGCTCAACTCAAACGCCAGATCGGGCGCATCCTTGACGCGCTTTATGTGATCGACTTCCAGCATGCCGCTGGCGCTGCATTTGACGCACTTGAATCCATCACGGCGCTTTGCAGCGAGCCGAACAACTTTCCACCTCGCAGAGCGGATCACGGCTGCGCTGTGCGAGTCGTATTCACCGCGCTTCAAACCCATGTCGCCATCCGAGCTTTTTTGACCGGAGCGGCGAGCATGCGCGCGCCTTGTGCGACGGCGAGCACGCTGGCGGATGCAGCATCGATACGACCGAGCGACCGGGCTTTGGCCAATTTGATATTGTTCGCGGGATCACGAAGGCACACCGCGTCGGCGAATGCAGATCGCAACAGCAGCGACGGCGATGCCTTCACCAATCCGTCGAAGCATGCACGGCGGAAACGGTCGCAATCTTCGTTGCCATCGCGGAAACCGAACCCGCGCCACACGAGCGGGCAGCGAATGCCGGCCGCGTCAATGGCCTGGCCAAGTTCGGCTTGCTTGTACCGATCCATGGTCAAAGCCGCGACGGGCTGGCCTTCTACGTGGCGCATGACTTCCGACAGCCAAGGCGCAACCGGAACGGTCGCATTTCCCAAGGTGGACAGTTCGCCACGGCTCGACATCTCGCTGTAGCGCGGGCCAACACCATCAGCCGCGCCGCGATCGGCGAGATTGGGCGCGGAGGGAAACCAGCCGAGACATTCCAGCCTGCCGGTTTCAGGCCAGAAGAATGCCGCGGCCGTCATCGAAGCGGAGCCGCCAAGGTCAACGCCGATGACCACGGCACCAGAGCGCGGCGGTAAATCGTCCACCTCGCACTTTAGCCATTCGTCGGTTGTCAGCAGAACGTCGCGAGTCTCGCCGGAAACCCGTTCGTTGCGATTGTACAGGCGGAACGTCGTCAGGCTCGATCCACCGCGCGCGATGGCGCGGCGTGCCTGCGACTGCAACCATTCAATGTTTGAACCGATGCCACACGCAGCGCCGGGATTGGCGATCAGCAGACTCGCCAGATCGTCGGCCGGCAAGCCGGGCGCGGGTCGGTGCTCTTGGCGATAGACGCCGGGCTGTTCCTCGTCCAGCCACTTGCTGAAAGGATGCGCGTCGTCGGGCGCGCTGGTCGAGATAATCAATGCGCGACCGCCGCGCTTGCCGCCACCGGACAGCAGCGCATGTTCCAGTTCGTCGCCTTTGCCAGCAGCCCAATGGCCACGTTCGTCCAGGATGGTCAGCGTCGGCGCGCCGCCAAGGGCGGATTTTCCATCGGCCGCGAGGCAGCGCAGCAGGTGCGTGCCGTTCGCGTCCGCATACTCGATCTCTAGCCGTGGCGCGCGGCGGAACGTAAGCCGCTTCTGCACGTCGTCGGGCAGGTAACGCGCGTAGCCGGCCACGAAATTCCAGACGAGTCGGGCCTGATCTCGCGTTCTGGCGCCGACCGGAATCTCTCTATTCGGCTGCGTGTCGCCGATCTCGCCGAGCAATTCGCCAAGGGCAAGGCCCGCGCTCAATGCCGTCTTTGCATTGCCGCGGCCAATCGACAGGGCGGCAACCGAAATGCCCGGAGCAAGCGCGCCGGTAACGAATTGCTTTTGGAACGGCGCCAGTTTCAGCGACTTTCCAGCCGCCGGACCTTCTGGCACTTTGAGTCCTTGGAGGAATTTGATTGCCTTTTTGGCGTTCAATTTTGGCCCCGGTCGCGAGAGAGAAAGGAAAAGGCCCCCCCTCCGAAGGCTCCCCCCAAACAAAACGCGGGGATTGGCACCGCTGCGGGCTTGCCGTCGTCGCTGGCGCGTTGGCGCGCGAGGCGTGCGCTCGGCATCAGGTGCGGCATTGGCAAACCCACGCGCAGCCAGCGGGATCGAGCGCAACGCTGATGATTGAGAAGGTCGAGCCGGCAATCGCTACGGTGTTGCCAGGCACAGGCGTGACAGCGAGCGTGCTTGCGACGATGAACACCTTGCGGTCGTTCACTTGCACATTCGAGTCGACGTGATCGATGGTGCTATAGGTGTCTATCCACCCCGAGCAGTCATAGGGAACGTCAGTGATGACCGGCTCCCATGCGGGGCCGCTCGTCTCTTGCACCGTGACCACAGCGCTTTGCGGAATGTCCGCATTGATCAGGGCATCGGAAAGTTGTTCTGCTAGATAGCCATCAAGGATGGACAATCGTGTTCCTGTATAGACGTGTGCGGACACTGCCGCATGCTCAAACGAAAAAGCCCCGCCGCGATCTTGCGATCGAAGCAGGGTTATTGAATGCGCAGCATACTACATTTCTAGGCTTTGCGCAAATCAGTGCGTGCCTGTCGGTGGTGTCGGTGAAGTCGGTGAAAAACCATTGCACTCACTGTGACCATCACCACCGCATATCCATTCAACTCATAATTTCAGAACACATGAGAGCAATGGGTATTGGTACAGTCTAGTGGACGCATTGAATTTTCACCGACTTCACCGACCAGACCGATCAGGATGGCGATGGCAACATGGTCAATCGTTCCGCCGCTGCGACCTGATCACGCAAGCATAGTTCACGCTTCGCATAGACGGTCTGGCGTCGGCCCGCGATCTTCCATTGCCCGTCGCGGGCATCATCGGGGTTGCGCACTGAGACATATCCGCAGCCTTCGAAGCGATGACCGATCTTTCGACGGTTCTTGCGATCACGCAGCCAATCGGCAAACCCCATCGAGGATCGGCCTAGCACTTGCTGCGTCGTCACCGCGGCGGGCTTGCCCAATGCGTCGATAGCGTCGGCCATCTCGGCATCTTCCGGCGCGCGGGATGCGTCCACGATCTCCCAAAAGGCTCGCGTCTTCGGCGGCGGTGCCTTTGCGTCGAAGGCGGACAGGTCGAGCGTCGCCAGATGGTGCGCAACGATTTCATTGCCGCCGGTCGCGAACCAACTGTAGAGCGCGGACCAATATCCAGGTTGGAAGTCGTCCTTGCTTCGCGGCGACCACGCGACGAAGTGTCTGCGGTCATCGGCAGGCAAATGCAGCGCGTCCTTATTGTTCGTCGTCTGGATCACACCGCAGACGTTCAACACCGCATGTTCGCGCAGATGCTTTTCGTCCACCCGCAGCACATCGGGCGGCGCGGCCGTCAGTGTCTTGAGGTGTTCGTAAAACGCGAACCGATCCGTATCGCCAAGGTCGCGCGCCTCTGAGATACGCAGGATCACGGACTTCACAAATGAGTTGAATCGGCCGAGCACTTGCTGCGGCGACACCTCGGAACAGTTCCACGGCCCGACTGCCGCCTTGACTGGTTCGAGCAATGTATCTTTGCCAATGCCCTGATTGCCGCCCAACACCAACGCATGATTGATCTTGATATCGGGACGCTGCACGCGCTGCGCCAGCCAAGAAATGATGTGCTCGGCTTCCTCGGGATAGACCCATCGAATGTGGTCGATCCACGGTGACGCATCGCCAGCTTTCGGCTTTATCGTCGGCGGTCGGTACAGGTTGAACGTCTTGCAGCCCGCGCGGTCGATCCAGCCACCATCGGCGATCAGTCGATCCGCAATAATCTGCGATTGGCCCGGCGCCCAGGTCGCTTGTTCAACCGATCTGTTCTGGTCGAGGAATGTAGCGGCGGGAATCGGCTTCTCCCTCATTGGCACGATGACAGGTGCGAGGCGTGAGTTCACGGTTGACGCCGGCCAATGCTCGCCGGTCGGAACGAAGATGTACGAGTGAGCCGGGCTATAGGCCCAAAAATCCTCGTGCTTCACAGCATGCACGTCAGCAGCCTTGGCAGGAAACGGAACCACGTTGCCCGGCTTGATGATTGTCACTGGTCCAAGTTTCCTTTCAGGCGCGAGATACCAAGCACCATATTTCGTTCGCCAATTGGCAAGCTGCTCCGACGTGGCCGCGCCTTTGAAGGCCAGCCAAACCTTTTCCGCATCGGCGCATAGACGCAGACGATCACGTTCCGATCGCCATGAGCCGATCACGTCAATGAGATATTCGTCGCGCCACGCTTCCGGTTCGTGGTCGTCGTCCCACCACATCTTGACGACATCGCGCGCGCGGAGCGGCGTGGCGTCCCAACGGCGCGACGCATAGAGCAGCATCCGGCGCCCTTCAGATTCGCCGAGCGTCCTTTGCAAGTCCCACGCGATGGCGCTGGTCGGATGATCAGGGGATTTGTCGATGGAAAATGCGTCGATGTATTCCACGATCTCATCGCGGGTCGCGCGCTCGGCACCATCTGCCGGCGGGCAGCCACGATTGAAGTCGTAAGCCTGGCAGAGTCGTTCCGTAAAACATAAAGCGGTGTTCATATGGGTTCCTTGTGTGAAGTGAACCCAACGAGATTGTCCTTGAAAATTGAAACGAGTTGCGTTATCGAATGATTGTCACATCTATATCGATAAAGCCGCTCGCCGAGGTCACCTCGTCGGGCGGTTTTGTTTTAAGCGGCGACATCCTCGACGCCGCCCATTGCTACAAAAACGCTGTGCGCAGACGCCGCCATTGCTTTCCTGATTTCAGGATCAACAATGTCAACGAGGCGCCGGCCTTCCTCGGGCCTGACGCCGCGCGGTGCCTGCGCCAGTAAGAATCCCCGACTCGCGCGGACCAATAGGCATTCTCTGATCCGAATGCCGGAGTACTCGACGTCGAAAAACGCGAGCAGCTTATCGCCGGTTTTCCAGGGCTTCTGACCGGGCGCGACGATCGAAAGGGCCGTGATCTTCATGCGGCCACCTTGTTGCTTGCGGCCTCGCGCGCCGTGACCCATTCGTCATTCGCGTTCTGCGAAATGCGGGTGCAGCGTCCAACCTTGAACGTGCGCGGTCCTTCGCCCCGAGCCTGCAACGCATAGAAAAACGAGCGAGACAGGCCGTGGGCTTTGCACCATTCGTCGATACTCTGAGACTTCATTGGTAACCTCCGGTTAGAAACAAAAAATCCCCGCCGCGACAAATCAATGTCGAGGCAGGGCGGGTCATCAAAAAAGGCGCCGCGCTCAATCAAGAGCGAAGCACCTTCGATTTAGAATCCTCTAGCGAACACGAATATGCGCTTAAGTGTCCCCAAAGTCAAGCCGGGACCCGTTTACAGCGTGTTAACGGAATCTTTAGTGCAGTAATTCGCCCAAGCCGCCATCAACTCACGGCGCTTCACCAGCGCAGTGCTTCGCCGGTACGCAGCCTCGGTTTCGTCGCCGACAACGTGCGCCAGCGCAGCTTCCGCAGTTTCCCATGCAGCCTCGGTTTCGTCGCCAGCCCAATCGCGAAACGTCGATCGCATTCCATGCGTCGTTGCCGGGGTGTCAGTGTGGCGGGCGATGCACTTGGAAAGCGACACGTCGCTTACAGGGCGGAAGGGCAACTGCGCCAAGGCCGCCGCGGTGAGCGGGACAAAGTGCGGACGTTCGGCCTTCATGCGAATCGCCGGCACGGTCCAAAGATCGCCTTTCACTTCACTGCCGGTATCCATCTCAGCCGCTTCGTTGAAACGACAGGCGGTCAAAACAATCCAGCGCAACATGCGCGCGGTGTCGGACGTGTCACTGGCCAACGATTTCCAGAATTGCGGCATTTCCCCATAGGGCAAAGCCGGGTGATGTTTCACATCGGACTTGCGGCGGCGGGCAAGTCCCACCTGATCAAGGTGACCACGCCAGAGCGCCGGGTTTTCGCCAGCGCGCAATCCTTCGGCCTTGGCGCTATTCAAGATCGCTTCAATTCGGCCGCGCACGCGCCGCGCCGTTTCCTTCTTTGTGGTCCAGATCGGGCGCAGCACCTTTAGCACTGCTTCTGTGTCCACATCGGCGACGGCCAAATGGCCAATGATCGGATAGGCGTAATCGCGGAGGCTGTTCGTCCATTGCTGCCGATGCTTGTCGTTTTTCCACCCTGACTCTTTGCCGGCAATGTACTGCGTGGCGTAAGCCTTGAAGGTGATCGAGCGGGACGCCTCGACCTTGGCAGCCGTCCGCTGTGCGTTCCGATGCTCGATCGGGTCAACACCCTTGCGAAGCAACGCGCGGGCTTCCTGTGCCGCGTCGCGAGCCTGCGCCAGCGTCACGTCGGCAGCGGGGCCAAGGCCGGCGTACCGCTCTTTGCTGGTCACCGGGGACGTGAAGCGAAACACCCATGCCCGGTTGCCATTGCGATCAACGTCGAGCCGCAGCCCGCCGCCGTCGGTCAGCTTGTCGCCGGGCTTCGCATTTTTAACCTGGAGCGCCGTCAGTGCCATGAAAGTGTCCGCCTAACCCCACGAGGCCACCCCCGTTTAGGACGTGGATACTAGCGCAATTCGGCGGACATCTAAAGGCGCCAAGCGAATGAAAGCCCTGCACCGCAGGCACTTGCATCTCACAGAAGGACGTGGGTGGACACTGAAAGACAGTAAGGTGGCGGAAGGGGTGGGATTCGAACCCACGGTACCCTTGCAGGCACGCCGGTTTTCAAGACCGGTGCCTTAAACCACTCGGCCACCCTTCCGTCTGCAATAACAATCACTTAAGAGGCGGTGCTTGCCGCCCGCTGCGCCATTTGGCCGAATTGGCACCGTAAACGCATTGGGACAGGGTGGGATGTTCTTATTCTACCCCTGCAAACGACGCTTCCATGATCGCGGCTGCCCGGTCGTCCGTCTTGAACAGGTGGCCATAGACCTTGAGAGTTATCGCGGGTGATCCATGCCCTAGTCGACGGCTGATCGTCAACACGTCCAGGCCCGACGCTGGCATGGGTATGGCGCCATCATTTATTCGCTATCTTATCCACCAAGGACGGCCAGTCAGGGTTTGAAACGGGCCGCTGGATACCTTTTCGCGCCGCTCGATCATCTCGTACAGGCGAGGGTGCTCCTCTGCCCAAAACCGCATGTTCCTCAACGCATCCCTAACTTTGTCCCAGGTCAACAAAATGGGTAGGTCCGTCTCACGTCTGCGCGCATAGTTGTAATAGATCGAAGCGCCCGCATAGATAGATGCTGAATCTATGATCCGCCCTTCAAGTTCGTTTCTTAGTACAAGCCGACTCGTCGACGGAGCGGTGTTGTCCTGGACGAGGCTTCGCATCCGGGATTCGTGAATTTGTATCCAAGCTACGGTGGCTTCGAGCACTTCGAGGCTTCCCCTGTCCGTGAATTCGATGAAATCAGTGAGAGTCTCCAGCGCCTCGGGCGCGAGGATTTGAATAAGGCTGTCGGTCGCGGTACCGTGGGGCAGCGTCTCGCCATCGCATTTGCTGACAAGTTCGTTCAGAGATTGAGCTGAATTTGCCGCGTACGAATTAACTTGCGACAGCGCTAGAGGTAGCACGGCGCGAACCGCCGCATGCTTTCTCTCCCTTCGGTTTTTCTCCATGCCTTCCGCGTGGACGAGTGAGCGGGACGTGTTTTGAAACGCGACATATGCGGCAATTGAAGCAATGGTCGACGCAATGGTCGCAGCTATCAAGGACTGCCAATGATGCAGCCAATTCGATACCCCCATAGGCAGTGGACCGAAGATACCAAGCCAGACGCCAAGCAGCCCGATCAGCAAAAGCGAAATCGGAAGCCCCGCACGCCCTAACATCTCGCTTCACGCCTCATGCGTTTTCCCGAGTAAGTCGTGAGAAATATCATTATCGTAAGCAATGGATGGTGCGCGTCACCTTGGTTGGCGATCCGGCTTTGCGCTGGCGCGCAACTCATCGGCGATGCGGTTCGTCGAGTACATGATCACAGCAATCAACGCACTGGTGAAATAAACGATCGCGGCGAGCACCATATCGATAACGGTCCGAGAGCCCACCAAGACTGTAAAGCAGACAACCAAAGCGACGATGCTCACAACCACGGTGAACGGGTCGCCCGACCGCGCCGCATAAATCAGCGGCGCAATTGCTGTTAGGAGGAAGCAAAGGCCGACCGCTAGGACCGCCAGGCCGGAAGCGCCAACGCCGATTGACGGCGCCACTTGCGTCAGTATTTGCCGGAAGTCGGGTTGCGGAATGTCACCGTTGTACATCAGAAATGCGACTGTACCTGCAGCCGCCACTAAGATGCACAGGGACGCAAATCGAACCGTAAAGACAACGTACTGCATTCCATAGCTCCCACCTCGACAGCGTGCATAGTCTTCCGCAACCATCGCGAGAGAGCAAGAGGTCGAACGTATATCGATTGCAAACAGAGATATGGTCCGTACCGCGCTTTACTCGTGAGAATTGGCCCTCATCGCATGCTCTTCAAGTCCCGGCGTTGCGGAAACTTGGTACCGCTATAGGTCAACAAATTGCGAAAAAATCGTTGCGTCCCCGTCAGGATGAACTCGTCATCCAAGTCGCGCCCCAGGGACTTGATCGCGGCATTGTAAGCAACGGACTCGGCCGCTTTGTAGACTACGGGGTCATCCCCGGCGGTGCGGATCAGCTTCGCTCTTAACAGTCGCACAGCACTTTCATCGTCCGCCGCTTCTTCAAGCTGCGCCGCCAGGTCGTGATACGTTCGGCGGCGATCTTCGTGCTTTCGCGCGTTGCCAGCAAAATCGAAGGCGAGCGAGGCCGCGCTGACAAAAGCTAGAAGCAGGCTCGCGGCGACGATTAACCAGCGCTGTTGCTGCAGCAGCGTCGCAACTGCAGCGGTTCCCAAGAACGCATTAGCGAACATCGATCCGCGGTGCAGAGCGATAAACCAAGTTAGCCTGTCTCGATGGTACAGAGCCGCCGTGACCAATTCAAACCACAGCGACTCCTTACCACTCACTTGCGTTGCGGCGGCTGCGTTGGAGGTGGCTTCGTCGGCGGCGAGGCCGGCGCCTGACCGGGCCAATTGGTGCCGGGCGTAGGCCTCGTTGCGGCCGGCGCTGCCGGTGGCCAGTTTCTGGTCTCAACCATGGCAAATCCCTTCAGTGCGATCTGATTCGTTTAATTTACCAGCGTTCAACCGAAAAGGTGTTTGAAACCTTAGATATCCACCACCCTCCTGAGAGCGCCCCGTGCTCAAGCCCGCGGCGGAATAACCTAATTTGGCACCGTACGGAATGGGACGGGGCGGGGCGGTACAGCAAGGGACGAAAGTCCCGGTTTGTGGCGAATTTTCTGCATGAAACAGGACGCGTCAACACAACCGAGTACAGGGCAAAACGAGCGAGTGAGAATTTCAAGACCGGTGCCTTAAACCACTCGGCCACCCTTCCATCCGTAGAGATCAGCGACTTAGCAGGGGCATGCGCCCGGGGAAAGTATCAATTGCCGGTCGAACGGGCCGGCGGGCGCGCTCGACTTGTCGATGCGCCGAATAGCGCTGAGTCCGGGAGTTCTGAGCTGGCCTGCGCCCCGACTAGGTGAACGCGAAAGCGAGCAGACT
This sequence comes from Bradyrhizobium sediminis, assembly GCF_018736085.1. Taxonomy (NCBI): domain Bacteria; kingdom Pseudomonadati; phylum Pseudomonadota; class Alphaproteobacteria; order Hyphomicrobiales; family Nitrobacteraceae; genus Bradyrhizobium; species Bradyrhizobium sediminis. The sequence goes on from NZ_CP076134.1 coordinate 3,034,778, forward strand.
GGAGCACAGCAGTGCAAAGCCGGCCGCTGTCAGTGCGAGGAACCCGTCGGAGACCAAGTCATGATGGCGCATGTCTCACCTGCCACTTTCGATGCTCGTCCGAATTAATTAAAGCTTTCGGAATCGGCTTCCCTGAAAGAGGTGCTGCGGCTCTCGCAGGCTTCAGGCCCGCGAGCGAAAACCCTCGAAGGCGTGGGCCAGGAAAATGCCCGCGCTGAACAGACCCAAACACGCTGTAACCGTCTCAATCATCGCAAATATCCTTGCGCCCCGGCCCCGACACAACGATACGGCACCGCGCACAGTCAAAAGGATTCCTTGCCGGAATCGAAAATCGGGCCGGAGTGATGCTTTCGCACAACAGATTCGTTAACGGCGCGCCGCGGACGAGCATGCGACGGCGTCCGGGTGAGGGCTCGCCCCCGCAAAAATCCGGGAAAACCGACGGGCTCTGCCCCGGCAACCATTGATTCACCACCTCGCGCTCACCCCATTTCCGCCGCGTTCGGGATGCGATATCGTTATTGGCAGGTGCGGAGGTGGGCTGCATCGGGGCGTATGACCGGCGGCGCCGTGACGTAGGCGTGTGGCCGGTGAAATGGTATTTTGGGGGGATGGGGATTCGACAGTCAGATCCAGCGGTACGGGTGGCGCGGAGCGCCGCTGCCGTGGCTGCGTGCTTCGTCCTCGCCAACTGCGCCTCCTCGGGCAAGTTTGCCAGCCGGGTCGATCCCAAATACGGCGTTTCCAGTAGCCCCCGGGTGGTCGCGATGGGCGAACCCGTGCCGAAGGGCGGCGGCACCTACCGCGTCGGCAAGCCCTATACCGTGGCGGGACGGGTGTACGTGCCGGAGGAGGACCCCAACTACCGCGCCGAGGGGATCGCCTCCTGGTACGGCGACGATTTCCACGGCCGGCTGACTGCCAATGGCGAAGTGTTCGACATGACCTCGCTGACCGCCGCCCACCCAACGCTGCCGATCCCGTCCTATGCGCGGGTGACCAATCTCTCGAACGGCAAATCGCTCATCGTCCGCGTCAACGACCGCGGCCCATACCATGGCAATCGGCTCATCGACGTCTCGAACAAAGCTGCCGAACTACTTGAATTCAAAGGCCATGGCGTGGCCCGCGTGCGGGTCGAATATGTCGCCCGGGCGCCGCTCGAAGGTTCCGACGACCGTCAACTGGTAGCGACCTTGCGCACTGGCGTTCCGGCGCCATCACCGTCGCTGGTCCGGGTCGCCTCGGCCCGTCCGTTCGTTCCGGAAACGTCGAGCCGCGCGATCCGCGGCGAGGTCCCGATGCCGGAGGGGCGGCCCTATAGCCTCGGCAATACGTCCCAGGATCTGGCGTCGATCAACGCGACCTCCGAGCTGTCCGCCTCGAGCCGCGTCCGTCCAGCCGGACGCGCGATCGAAAATCCCCGCGCCGTTTCCTATGAGAACGACGCTCGCTATGCCCCCGGTGTCAGGCCGGTCAGTGCCTATGCGCCGGTCGACCCGCGCGGCCCCAGCGAACTGCTGAGCGGGCGCGGGCTCTACTGAGCCCTCCACATCCTGCCTTAGCCGGCATTCGCTTTGAGGAAAGCGATCAAGGCGGCGTTGACCTCGTCGGCGCGTTCCTGCTGGATCCAGTGGCCGGCGCCGTCGATGATGAGTTTCTGCCTGAGGTTCGGCAGCACCCGCTCCATATCGGCCACCCGTTTGTTGCCGATCAACCCGGTGATGACGGAATCCTTCGAGCCCGCAATGAACAGCGACGGCTGACGGATCTGCGCGCCCTGCCACGGCGAGGTCAGTTCCCAGTTGCGATCGATGTTGCGGTACCAGTTCAGTCCGCCGCGGAAGCCGGATTTCCGGTAGGCCTCGCTGAAATAGACGAGGTCGGCCTCGCTGAGCCAACCCGGCAATGGCAAATCGGCGCGCGGATTGCGGAGAAATCCCTTGCCGTCCTCGACGAACATCGAAGCCGAGGGATCGGAGAATCCGCGTCCCAGCAGGGTTCGCATCGATAAATTGACGTCGCGCTCGAACTCGGCCTCGGCGACGCCGGGCGTCTGGAAGTACTGCCAATAGAAATTGCTGATGCCGCTCTCGCGCAAAGTATCGAGCGGCCGGCCGCGCCCCCGAAGGGGCGGGGGCACACTCAGGCCGGCAACGGCAGTGAAGACATCGGGCCGGAACAGCGCCGCATGCCAGGCGACCGGCGCGCCCCAGTCGTGGCCGATGATGACCGCCCGCTTTTCACCGAGCGCTTCGACCAGCGCGACCATGTCGCCGACAGTGTCGAAAATGGTGTAGGCGCCGATGTCGGCGGGTGCGCTGGTCTGCCCGAAACCGCGCATGTCCGGCGCGGCAACCCGGAAGCCCGCCGCCGCGATCGCGGGAATCTGGTGCCGCCAGGAATAGGATAATTCCGGCCAGCCATGGCAAAGCACGACGAGCGGACCCCGGCCTTGCTCGCGCAGAAAGATATCGATCCCGTTGGCGGAAACAGTACGTGTCGATGGCATCGCTATTCCGCCTTGTTTCGGGGATCTTGTTTGAGCAAACCGCAATGCCGCACGATAGGGTCGTTTGAATGGCACGGCAATCCGACCGGACCGCGGCATCGGCCAAAACCCGTGTTGTTTGCGATACTTCCAACTGGTAGAACGCCGGCTTCAAGGCATCACCGATGGCAGTCGAAACCTCATCCTCCCGCAAGCCCAGCTCCTCGACAGGACGCTGCTGGCGCCGCCTGATTGCGGCTGCGGTCGCCGGCGCCATTGCGGCCACCCTGGGGTGGGGCGGCATGATCTACGCCGCCAACAACAGCGTGCAGGGCGCCAAGAAGGAAGTGGAGGGCGGCTTCGACGGCGACGCGCCGACCGCGATCCTGATCGAAGCCAGTAGCGGCAGCGTGCTGTTCGAGAAGAACGCCGACGAGCTGCGGGCCCCCTCCAGCATGATGAAGCTGATGACGGCCGAGGTCGTCTTCAACGCCATCAAGAAGGGCGAGATCAAACTCACCGACGAATATCGCGTCAGCGAGAATGCCTGGCGTAAGGGCGGCGCGCCTTCGGGCGGGTCGACGATGTTTGCGGCGATCCACAGCAAGATTGCCGTCGACGACCTCTTGCGCGGCGCCATCATCCAGAGTGGCAACGACGCCTGCATGGTGCTGGCGGAGGCCATGGCCGGCAATGAACGTACCTTCGCCGCAGAGATGATGACCAAGCGCGCGAGAGAGATTGGTTTGGAGAAATCGACCTTCGGCAATTCCAACGGGCTGCCCGATCCCGCCAACAAGATGACGGTGCGCGAACTCGCCAGGCTCGCCCGCCACATCATCCAGACCTATCCCGATTTCTACAAACTGTTCGGTGAGCGCGAATACACCTGGAACAAGATCCGGCAGCAGAACCGCAATCCGCTTCTGACCTCGCTCGAGGGCGCCGACGGGCTGAAGACCGGCTTCACCAAGGAGGGCGGCTACGGCATGGTCGGCTCGGCCGTGCAGAACGGCATGCGGCTGATCGTGGTCGTCAACGGTCTTAACGATCCCGACGACCGCGCTTCCGAAGCCAAGAAGATGCTTGAATGGGGATTCCGCAATTTCGAAGCGCGCACGCTGTTCGCGGCCCAGCAGCAGGTCGGCTACGCCAAGGTGTTCGGCGGCGAGAGCCGCTCGGTCAAGCTCGCCAGCCCCGAACCGATCAAGGTGATGGTGCCGAAGAACGGCAGCGAAAAATTGATCGCGCGCATTGTCTACAGCGGGCCGGTGCGCGCGCCGATCGAGTCCGGTCAACGGGTCGGGGTCGTCAAGGTGTGGCGCGGTCCGAACGTCGCGTTGGAAGCGCCGGTCTATGCGGCCGAGCCGGTCGCCAGGGGATCGACGATGCGGCGGGCGATCGATGGCGCCAGCGAACTCGTGATCGGGATGTTTCGCGCCGGCGCCGAGAAACTCTGACGATGTCCGAGGCAGCGGTCAAACGAACTCCCGGGCGCGGACGATTCATCTCCTTCGAGGGTGGCGAAGGATCGGGAAAATCCACCCAGATCAAGACGCTCGCGGAACGCCTCAACGCGGCCAAGCTGCGCACCCTCGTCACGCGCGAGCCCGGCGGGTCGCCCGGCGCTGAAATCATCCGGCATCTGGTCCTGTCCGGCATGGGCAAGCTGCTCGGTCCTGACGCGGAAACGCTGCTGTTTGCCGCGGCGCGCGACGACCATGTGCGCACGGTGATTGAGCCGGCCCTCAAGCAGGGGATATGGGTGCTGTGCGACCGGTTTTCGGATTCGACGCGCGTCTATCAGGGCAGGCTAGGGCAGGTGGCTCCCGAGGTCCTCAACGCGATGCAGCGGGTCACCATCGGCGACCTCAGGCCCGATCTGACCATCATCCTCGATGTACCCGTCGAGGTCGGGATGAAGCGGGCGGCCATGCGGCGCGGCACCGGCGCGCCGGACCGGTTCGAATCGGAAGACCTGAAATTCCATCAGGACTTGCGCGATGCCTACCGGCAGATCGCAGCCGAAGATCCGCAGCGCTGCGTGCTGATCGACGCCAACGCCGACGCAGCGACCGTCGCCGCCAGCGTCTGGGCCGCCTTGCGCGACCGTTTCTTCAAGGCCGATGTCGGCGGCATGGCCAATCTCGCATGAGCGCCCGCAAGGTCGAGCCTGAGGTCGCTGTGCCTCATCCGCGCGAAACCACCGCGCTGTTCGGCCACCATGACGCCGAAATGGCGCTGCTGAATGCCTATCGCAGCGGGCGCATTCCGCATGCCTGGCTGATCGGCGGCGCGCAGGGTATCGGCAAGGCGACGCTGGCCTACCGGATGGCGCGGTTCGTGCTCGCTCATCGCAATCCGCTTGGCCCGGAGGTGCAGCGCGCCGGGACGCTCCAGATCGATCCGTCGGCCCCGGTCGCGCGCCTCGTTGCGGCCGGCGCCCATGGCAGCCTGCTCACGCTCGAACGCAGCCTCAACGACAGGGGCGTGTTGCGCACGGTGATCACCGTCGACGAGACCCGGGAAACGATTTCGTTTTTCGGCTCGACCGCGGCGGTGGAGGGCTGGCGGGTCTGCATCGTCGATACCGTCGATGAACTCAATCCCAACGCCGCCAACGCGCTATTGAAAATTCTCGAGGAGCCGCCGCAGCAATCGTTGTTCCTTCTGGTCAGTCATGCGCCCGCGCGCGTGCTGCCGACGATCCAGTCGCGCTGCCGCAAATTGCCGCTGCGGCCGCTCTCGACCGATGACGTCATCCGTGCCGCCGCTGCGGCCGCCAATATCCCGATCGACGATCCCGCGCTCGCAGAGGCCGCCGAAGCGGCGGAGGGCAGCGTCGCACGCGCGCTGACCCTGCTCGGCGGCGACGCCCTGAAACTTCACCAGCGCACCGCGGCACTATTGGCGACCCTGCCGCGGGTCGATCCGCGCGAGCTCCATGCCCTCGGCGACGCGCTCGGCGGCAGCGACCGGGTGGCGCTGGCGGCGTTCATCGACAGCGTCGATCGCTGGGTCAGTGCGCGGCTGCGCGCCGACGACGCCAACGCCAATGCGAACCTGCCCCGCCTTGCACGGCTGGCGGAGGTGTGGGAAAAGATCAACCGCGCCGCGCGCGACACCGAATCCTATAATCTTGAACGAAAACCGCTGGTTTTCTCGGTGTTCGGGATGCTTGCGGAAGCAACGCGATAAGCGTTCGCAGCAATTATCATCCCCCGGCAATCCGGATTGAGCCAAAAAGGAAATTGTGGTGGCGACACCTAAGAAGAAAACTTCCAGGAAGCGAAAAACGAAGAAGGTTCGCAGTGCCTCCGGGGCCAGCGCCGCCAGGGCAGCGGCCGCGAAAAAGCGCGCCAGGGGCACGGTGAAGAAAGCCAAGAAGGCCGGCCGGAAAACGGCGAAGAAAGCCACCAAGAAAACGACAACGAAAACGACAAAGAAGACGGCAGAGAAAACCCGAAAGCCGGTTACGAAAAAGCCTGCCAAGAAATCGGCGAAGAAGTCCGCCAGGCAGGCAAAATCGAAGACCGTTACGACGCCGACACAGCCGGCCGTTGCCAAAGAGATTGCCAGGAAACCCGCCGCCGGCAAGGTGAAGAAGAAGGCCGCCCCGGTCGCAATCAAACCGGCCTCGACCGACAGGAACAGCTTCTACATCACGACCGCCATCGCCTATCCCAACGGCGTGCCGCATATCGGCCACGCCTATGAAGCGATCGCGACCGATGCGCTGGCGCGTTTTCAGCGGCTCGACGGCAAGGACGTGTTCTTTCTCACCGGCACCGACGAGCACGGCCTGAAGATGGTGCAGACCGCGCAAGCCGAAGAACTTCCGACCATGGAGGTTGCGACGCGCAATGCGCAGCGGTTCAAGGACATGGACGAGCGCCTCAACGTCTCGTTCGACCGCTTCATCCGCACCACGGAAGAGCAGCATCATCGCTCCAGCCAGGAGATCTGGAGGCGGATGGCCGCCAATGGCGACATCTATCTCGACAGCTATGCCGGCTGGTACTCGGTGCGCGACGAAGCCTATTACGCCGAGGACGAGACCGTCGTCGGCGAGGACAATGTGCGGCGCGGGCCACAGGGCACGCCGGTCGAATGGGTCGAGGAGAAGAGCTATTTCTTCAGACTGTCCGCCTATCAGGACAGGCTCCTCAAGCTGTACGAGACGCAGCCGGATTTCATCGGACCGGACTCGCGCAAGAACGAAGTGATCAGCTTCGTCAAAGGCGGACTGCGGGACCTGTCGATTTCGCGAACCACGTTCGACTGGGGCGTCAGGGTTCCCGGCGACCCCGAGCATGTGATGTATGTCTGGGTCGACGCGCTCACCAATTACATCACCGGCGTCGGCTTTCCGGACGAGAACGACGCCAACTGGCGCTACTGGCCGGCCGACGTTCATATCATCGGCAAGGACATCATCCGTTTCCACGCGGTGTACTGGCCGGCGTTCCTGATGTCGGCGGGCATTCCGGTGCAGAAGCGCGTCTATGCCCACGGCTTCCTGTTCAGCCGCGGCGAGAAAATGTCGAAGTCGCTCGGCAACGTCGTCGACCCCTTCAATCTCGCCGACCAGTACGGCGTCGATCAAGTGCGCTATTTCTTCCTGCGCGAGGTGCCGTTCGGACAGGACGGCAACTATAATCACGAAGCGATCGTCGCTCGCATCAACGCCGATCTCGCCAACGATCTCGGCAATCTGGCGCAGCGCTCGCTGTCGATGATCGCCAAGCAGCTCGACGGCGTGCTGCCGGAGCCGGGCGCCTTCACCGACAACGACAAGGCGATCCTGGCGCAGGCCGACGGCATGCTCGCGCTGGCGCGCACGGCGATGGCGACCCAGCAGATTCACCAGGCGCTCAATGTGGTCTGGGCCGTGGTGGCGGAAGCCAATCGCTATTTCGCGGGCGAGGCGCCGTGGGCGCTGGCGAAAACCGATCCGCTACGCCAGCGCACGGTCCTGTACGTGACCGCCGAGGTGGTCCGCCAGATCGCCATATTGGCGCAACCGGTGATGCCGGCATCGTCGGCGAAGCTGCTGGACAGTCTCGGGGTGCCCACGGAAGCGCGTAACTTCGCGGCACTCGGCGGCGCGACGCGCATCAAGCCGGGCACCAAGCTGCCGGCGCCGACGGGCGTTTTTCCGCGTTACGTCGAACCGACCGCCGGCTGAACGGTTGGATTGCAATGCTCGTCGATAGCCACTGCCATCTCGATTTTCCCGATTTTGCCGAGGATCTCGACGGCATCGTCGCGCGCGCGGAAACGGCCGGGATCGGGCGCATCGTCACCATCTCGACGCGGGTGAGGCGCCTTGCCGGATTGCTGGAGATCGCCGAGCGGTTTCCGAACGTCTATTGCTCGGTCGGCACCCATCCGCATCACGCCGACGAGGAAGACGGCATTCCAGCCGCCGAATTGATCGAACTGACCAGGCATCCGAAGGTGGTGGCGCTCGGCGAGGCGGGGCTGGACAATTTCTACGACAACGGCTCGCCGGAAGCGCAGGAGCGCGGCTTTCGCGCCCACATCGCCGCTGCGCGGGCGACCGGGCTGCCGCTGGTCATACACACCCGCGAGGCCGACGAAGCCTGCGGCCGCATCCTCGAAGATGAAATGGCCAAGGGACCGTTTCGCGCCGTGCTGCATTGCTATACCGGCGGGCGCGATCTGGCGATGAAGGCGATCTCGCTGGGGCTTTCGATCTCGTTCACCGGCATTCTGACCTTCAAGAAATCGCAAAGCTTGCGCGAGCTCGCGGCCGAGCTTCCCGCCGACCGCATCATGGTGGAAACCGACGCGCCGTATCTCGCGCCGGGAAAGTTCCGCGGCAAGCGCAACGAGCCTTCTTACGTGGTCGAAGTCGCAAAGGTGCTGGCGGAAACGCGCGGCGTCTCGTTCGAAGAGATCTCCCGCCAGACCACCGAAAACTTCTTCCGCCTGTTCTCCAAGGTCCCGGCGACGAAAGCTGCGGCATGACGCTGACCCTGACAGTGCTCGGCTGCGGTTCTTCCGCCGGCGTGCCACGTCCCGCGCTCGGCTGGGGCGCCTGCGATCCCGGCAACCCGAAGAACCGGCGCCGCCGCTGTTCGCTGCTGGCCGAGCGGGTATCGGAAGGCGGGATCACCCGGATCGTGATCGATACCGCGCCCGACCTGCGCGAGCAGTTGATCGACGCCAATGTCGATCATATCGACGCGGTGTTCCTGACCCATGAGCACGCCGACCAGACCCACGGCATCGACGATCTGCGTTCCGTCGTGATGCACCAGCGCCGGCGCATTCCGGTCTATCTCAACCGGTCGACCGCCGACCACGTCCTGCTGCGGTTTTCCTACTGTTTCGTGACGCCGCCGGGCAGCGAGTATCCGCCGATCCTCGACCAGCATGGAATCGAGGCCGGCGAAAGCCGCACCGTCGAAGGGAGGGGCGGTGCAGTGACGCTTTCGGCATTTCTCCTGCAGCACGGCAATATTCAGGCGCTTGGCTACCGGATCGGCGACGCCGCCTATACACCCGACCTCAGCGACATTCCGGCCGAGAGCTGGCCGTTCCTGAAGGATCTCGATCTCTGGATCATCGACGGGCTGCGCTATGCCGGCCACCCCAGCCATTTCAGCGTCAACGACGCGCTGGCCTGGATCGACCGCTTCAAGCCGCGCCGGGCCGTCATCACCAACATGCATTCCGACCTGGATTACGAAGTGCTGCGGCAAAGCCTGCCCAAGGGCGTGATCCCGGCCTATGACGGATTGCGGCTGACGGTGGAGCAGACGGGCTGGTCTGGATGTGAGCTCTCAATAGGTTGTCCATCCGATCCGGACCGAGGAAACTGAGGTTGCGAAGCTTCAGAGTCCAAGGAGGGACCGGATGAACATGCATAAGAATGCCCGCCTGACGCCCACCTATTTCTTATAGGCGGCGATCACGGCTTCGCCATCGGAGCCGGCCTTTTTCGACCAATCGGCCGTCAGCTGCTCGCCGATTTTCTCGAGGCCGGCCTTCAGCGCCGGAGGTGGCGGAAGCACCTTCATCTTGTTGGCCTGAAGCTGTTCGAGATACCACTTCGCCTTTTCTTCCGCGAGCTTCCAGCCGCGTTCCTCGGCGACAACAGCCGCCTTGAGGATCGCATCCTGAGTCGGCTTGTCGAGCGCGTCAAAAGCCGCCTTGTTCACGAAGGTCGCGTTCTTCGGAATCCAGGCCTGCGCATCATAGAAGTGCGTCATGGTTTCCCAGGCCTTGCTGTCGTAGCCGGTCGAGCCTGAGGTCATGAATGCGTTCACAACGCCGGTAGCCAGCGCCTGCGGCAATTCCGCCGCCTGGATGGTGATAGGCTGCGCGCCGACAAGCTCGGCGATGCGCGAGGTGCCGACATTATAGGCGCGCCACTTCAAGCCTTTCATATCCTCAATGGTGTTGAGGTCTTTCTTGGCATAAATGCCCTGCGGACCCCACGGCACCGCGAAGAGAAGCAGCAGGCCTTGCGATGCGAGCTTCTTTTCGACCGCGGGTTTTGACGCCAGCCACAGCTTCTTGGCTGCCGGATAGCTCGTCGCCAGGAACGGGACAACATCGATGCCGAAAAGCGGGTCCTCGTTCTCATGCAGCGAGATCAGAACCTCACCCGCCTGCGCCTGACCGGTTGCGACCGCGCGCTTGATTTCCGGCGCCTTGAATAGAGACGCCGCAGGATGCACGGTGATTTGCAGCTTGCCGCCGGTGGCGTCGGCAACATCCTTGGCAAACGCGATCAGGTTCACCGAATGCGGATTGTCCGCCGGATAGGCCGCCGGAAGATTCCATTTTGTCTGCGCCATCGCGGGAACGACAAGTGCGGGAACGGCAAGAGCCGCGACGCAGGCAGCCATTGCGCACGTTTTAACAAGCCTGAACATGACAATACCTCTCTCTAGCCAGGGAACGCTATCCGCGGCAGCAACATCACGATATCAGGAAAGACCGTGATGATGGCAACCGCAAGAACGAGCAAAAAGAAGAACGGTAGGGCCGCCTTGGCGACCGTGTTGGAATCCTTGCCGCTCATGGTCTGCAAGACGAACAGATTGAAGCCGACGGGAGGAGAGACTTCAGCCATTTCCACCACCAGCACCAGGAAAATACCGAACCAGACGAGATCGAAGCCGGCCTGCTTCACCATCGGAATGACGATGGCGGTAGTTAGCACGATCATGGAAATGCCGTCGAGTGCCGTGCCGAGCACGATGTACATGACGGTGAGCGCCGAGATCAGCGAATTGGGACTGAGTTGGAGGCTGTTCACCCAGTTCGCGAGCGCCAATGGGATGCCGGTGTAGGCCATCGACGTGCCCATGTAGGAGGCGCCCGCCAGGATCAGCAGGATCATGCAATTGACCCGCGTTGCGCCCATGACGCTCGCCCAGAACGCTGACCAGGTCAGCGCGCCTTGCCACCAGGCGATCGCGAGCGATCCCAGCACGCCCCAGGCTGCACATTCCGTCGCCGTCGCCCAGCCCATCAGCAACGATAGAAAGACGAAAACGATAAGCAGCAGACAGGGAATAAGATTGAGAGATTCTGCGATGCGCTTGCGAAGACTCATGGGCGGATCGGCCGGCGGCGTGCGCTTCGGATTGGCAAGTGACCAGGCCGCGATGTAGCCGGAATAAAGCGCCATCACCAGCAAGCCCGGCAGAAATCCAGCGAGGAAAATCTGAATGATGGAAACGTTCGCCTGGACGGCGTAGACCACCATGGTAATCGACGGCGGGATCAGAATGCCGAGCGTGCCCGCACCGGCCAGGGAGCCGAGGCTCAAGCCTTCGTCATAGCCGCGCTTCTTCAGTTCGGGCAGGGCGATCTTGGCAACCGTGGCGCAGGTCGCGGCTGACGATCCGGACACCGAACCGAACACGCCACAGGCGAGCACATTGACGTGCATGAGCCGGCCCGGCAGCCAGTTCAGCCAGGGCGCAAATCCGCGAAACATTTCCTCCGATAACCGCGTGCGGAAGAGAATCTCGCCCATCCAGATGAAGAGTGGCAAGGCTGCGAGCGACCACGAAGCGCTGTTGCCCCACACCGTTGTCGCAAGCACGCTGCCCGCCGGAATGCCGCCGGCGGCGAATTGCATGCCGGCCCATCCCGTCGCCATCAAGGCGACGGCGATCCAGACGCCGGCGCCAAGCAGCAGCGCAAGAAATCCCAGCAGAATCGCGGCGATGGAGAGAAGCTCCATGTCAGACCCCGCTCTGTATGGCGCGCTCGACGATTTCCTCGGCGCTCTCTGGTTTTGGCAATTCGTAGCGCGGCGCGAAGCCACGCAGGACATGGATCAGCTCATCCACAAAAGCGATGAAAAGAATCACGAGGCCGCCGCTGTAGCCGAGCTGCGGGATCCACAGCGGCACCGCGATGACGCCTTGCGAAATGTCGGAAAATTTCCACGACTGCCAGGTCATGATCGCGGCATGCCAGGCGAAAAAGCCGATGAAGCCGGTGCCGACGAGGAGCGCAGCGATCTCCACATAATGGCGGACGTTGTCGTTGAGACGGTCGATCAAAAGACCGACGCGGATCATCTCGCCGTGCTTGAACGTATGCGCGAGCCCGAGGAAAGCTGTTGCCGCCATGCACCAGGAGATGAAATCGTCGCCCGCCGGAATATTGATGCCGAGAGGCCGGCCGGCCGAAAGCAACATCATCAGCACAAAAATCGCAATGAGGAAAACTCCGGCGAGATAGCCGGAGAAAAGGTAGACTCGATCGAGAAACCGGCGGATCATAGTGTGTTTTTCCCCCTCACACATTTCCCGGAAGCAATAGACGTACCACTTCCGGCAACGGTCGCCTTTCCGGAGAGGGCCTGTCGATCCTGGCCGTGCCGAAAACGGGCTACCTGAAATCAGTCCGGTAGAAGGGACAGGTTTTGCTCGGGACCGTCAAGGCAAGGGGAGGAAAATCCTGCAACTCCCGCGTCAGGCCTGTCGCGAGCCGACGGTTGATTCAATTGCGACCGCCCGCCGCCGGATCGGTGACGCCCGGACCGTCGCCGAGGCGGCGGCCAGTTCATTTGAACGCGTGCGCGCTGACAATCCCAGCGAGCAGCATGAGAGCGATGGCGCTCGCCCGGTAACCAATACTGGGAGGGATCACTCCACGTAAGCCGCGCCTCAGCCAAGCGCCGGTAGCGATCCAAGCGCTACCGATCGCAAATATCTGAACGGCCAGCGCGGCAAGCCACGGACAAAGCGGCAGAAGGTCGATCCCCTGCGGGAGAAGCGTAAACGCAAAGATGATCCCTTTGGGATTTAGGAGTGTGGTCACGAAGACTCGCGAAATCGTAACGGGGCTGGACCCGCTAATCTCGGCCGCTCCGTGTAGCCAAAGCTTGGCCGAAAGATAGAGCAGGTACAACACCACGGCTATGCGCAGGAGAATTTCGAACGCCGGGATCGCGGCGACAACCGGCCCGACCAAGACCCGAAGCAGCGTTATCGCAGCCATGTAGCCGCATAGCTCGGCGGCAAGCAGGGGGATTGACCGGTGAACGCCGATGGCGGCACCGGATGTGGCAAGCAGGGTGTTTGTCGGCCCTGGTGTTGCAAGGAGCGCTACGCTGGCAGCGACGAATGCTGTGGGTTCCATCGATAAATAATGGAAGCGCTAGATGTGGAGCCTCAAGAGGTTGTCCTCGGTCAGGCCGAGTCTACTGATTGGTGTTTTTGATTTTAGTCCGCCGTGGGGGCGGTGCCAATTGTATCGGTGGAGCCAGCGGGGGAGTTCGTCGGCGCGGCGCTCGGATGTGGGATAGGCTTGGGCGTAGGCCCATTCCCTGAGCGCAGTCTGAATGAAGCGCTCGGCCTTGCCATTGGTTTTGGGTGTGTAGGGCTTGGTGCGGACGTGTTTGAGGCCCAGGCCTGTGCAAGCATCGCGGAAGTCGAAGGCCTTATAGCAACTGCCGTTGTCGGTCATGACGCGGGTGACGGTGACGCCGAGGCTTTTATAGTAGGCGACGGCGGCACTTAGAAAGGCGACAGCGCTAACGGCCTTCTCATCGGGCAGGATCTGAGAGAAGGCAACGCGCGAATTATCGTCGATGCAAACATGGACATACTCCCAGCCGACGCCGCGGCTGTTGCTCTGACCGGTCCGATCCCCCGTGATGCGATGGCCGACCTTGTCGAAGCGGCCGAGCTTCTTGATATCGATGTGGATCATGTCGCCGGGATGCTCTCGCTCGTAGCGACGCACCGGTTCGGCCGGTTCCAGATCGCGCATCCGGTTCAGTCCCAGACGCCGCAAGATGCGGCTGACGGTCGCCGCCGATACACCGGCCTCGGCGGCGATCTGCTTGCCGGTGTAGCGCTGCCGACGCAAAGCCTCGACCACCGCGCAAGTGGCTGGCGCTGTTTGGCTCGGCAATGAAAGCGGCCTTGAGGAGCGATCCCGCAAACCATCGACGCCGTCCACGCGGAAGCGTTCGACCCATTTGGCGACAGTCTTCGACGTGGTGTTGAACTGGCGTGCGGCGGCGGCCTTGGATAACCCCCCGTCCACTACACATCGCACCATGGCCTCTCGACCTTTGGGCGTCAGGGAGGCATTCTTGTGGGTGTCCATTCGGTTCTCCGCGAATCGCTGGTGGTTTGGCGACTTCAGAGTTCCCGGTCAGGGCCGAATGGACAACCTCCTGAAAGACCACAGCTAGAGCGCGACAGCATTGATCTGAATCAGGGTCGAAAGCACCACCGGTGCGCAATCACTCCGTCACGCCGATATTGCCTTCGCGCCGAAGCGCCGCAGTACTACCCGCCGGCCGAGCGGCGCGTCTGATCATGGCGCGCAGCGCAGAATTTCGTCCACAATGGCGCGGTCCCGCATGATCGTGCGCAGATCGACATCGCGCGCCAGCGTGACATAGTCGCCAGTCTCAGCCGTTCGCAGGTATGTGGTGAAATAGACGGGACCGTGGGACAGTTCTCCTGCCTGGCAGGCCTGCGGCTGTACCGAGATCGAAATCGAGCCGCCCTGGCCGCTGTTTTTTTTCGCGATCAGTTCAGCACGAAACGTGGCGAGGCGGGTGAGGTCGGTCTCGTCGATGCGGTAGGCAAAGACGTGGACGTTGCTGCCGGCTTCGCGCGTCAGCTCGGGCGGCGCGGGAATTTCCCGCAACACAAAATCGCGCGCCTCCTCCGGCGCGCGTCCGACCCGCACGGCGATGCGGAGCAACACGCCATTCGGCCTCGGCCGCAAGCCCCGCGGCAATTTGATCGCGGCACGCAGTTGCGCAGGATCCGAGGTCTCGAAATCGACCCGCGCGAGCTTCACCATTGACGTCACCGGCATATGGCCGCAGCCGGCGAGTACGATCGTGACGCAGGCGCGCAGGAAAACGTGCAGCAGGAGTTTGGGAGGCATGCGGAATCAACCATCTTGACGATAATAACTTATCGTATTACGATAATTTTATCTCGCGTCAATAGCAGGATACGACCATGACCGCTTTCGCCCATTCGGACCGCTTGCGTCGCTTCTCCAACGCCATGGTGATCGTCACCACACTCGGTATCGTGCTGATCGCGGTTGCGATGTGCCTGGTGTTTCTCGTGCCGGAATGGACGCGCAATCTGCTGCTGGCGCGGCTGGGCGCGGCCGGCCGCGACCTCGCACTGACGCCGGGACGCCTTGCCGCCGGCGCCGCCATATCAGCCATTCCCGTCGGCGTGATGCTGTTCGGGCTATGGCAGGTGCGGGCGCTGTTTGCGGATTTCGCTGCCGGTCGCGTGTTCACGCTGAGCAGCGCACGGCGGCTGCGCGATTTCGCTGCATGCGTGCTGGCGCAGGCGATCCTCGGTCCGATCTCCTCGACCGCACTGTTGCTTGCGTTCACGCTCAGCAATCCGCCGGGCAGCCGCCAACTCGGGATTTCGCTATCGGTGAACGACTATCTTGCCTTGATCGTCGGTGGCGTGCTGCTCGCGGTCGCCTGGGTCATGGTAGAGGCGACACGGATCGCCGACGAACACGCCTCCTTCGTGTGAGCCGCGCCATGCCGATCGTCGTCAATCTCGACGTCATGCTGGCGCGGCGCAAGATGCGCTCCAAGGAACTTGCCGAGCGCATCGGCATTACCGAACAGAACGTCTCGCTGTTGAAATCCGGTAAGGTGAAAGGCGTGCGCTTCGACACGCTGGCGCTGATCTGCGAGACGCTCGACTGCCAGCCCGGCGACATCCTCGAATATCGCGACGAGGTGGCCGGCACCGCCGTGCCGCTGCGGGCGAGGGCGTAGCCCAAGTCCGTCATTCCGGGGCGATGCGCAGCATCGAACCCGGAATCTCGAGATTCCGGGTCTGGTCCTTCGGACCATCCCGGAATGACGGCGGCTTCAGGCCGAAATTGCCTTCGCCGAGTCCACCTGGTTGCGCAGCAGGAATTTCTGGATCTTGCCGGTGGACGTCTTGGGTATCGGCCCGAACACCACGGCCTTCGGCGTCTTGAAGCCGGACATGTGACTGCGACAGAACGCGATGATCTCGGCTTCGGTCGCGCGCGCGTTCTCTTTCAGTTCGACGAACGCGCAGGGCACTTCGCCCCATTTTGAATCCGGCTTCGCCACCACGGCGGCGAACAGCACGGCGGGGTGCTTGTAGAGAATGTCCTCGACCTCGACGGAAGAGATGTTTTCGCCGCCGGAGATGATGATGTCCTTGGAGCGATCCTTGATGATGACATAGCCGTGCTCGTCGAGCACGCCGAGGTCGCCGGTGTGGAACCAGCCGCCGGCGAAGGCTTCCTGGGTGGCCTTCTCGTTCTTCAGATAGCCCTTCATCACGATATTGCCGCGGAACATCACTTCGCCGATGGTCTCGCCATCGCACGGGACAGACTGCATGGTCTCGGGATCGAGCACGGTGACGGCTTCCTGCAGCGGGTAGGGCACGCCCTGCCGCCGCTTCAACTGCGCACGCTGATCGGCGGGCAGGTCGTCCCAGCCCGGCTGCTCCGCGCACACCGACGCCGGGCCATAGACTTCGGTCAGGCCATAGACGTGCGTCAGCTTGATGCCGATGCCTTCGGCTCCTTCCAGCACCGCGACCGGGGGCGCTGCGCCCGCGATCAGTCCGACCACGGGACGCGCCTTGCCGCCCTTCGGCGCATCCGGTGCGTTGATCAGGGTGTTGTAGACGATCGGCGCGCCGCACATGTGGCTGACGCCGTGCTTCGGGATCAGATCGAAGATCTTGCTCGGATCGACCTTGCGCAGGCAGACATTGACGCCGGCGGACGCCGCCACCGTCCAGGGAAAACACCAGCCGTTGCAGTGGAACATCGGCAGGGTCCAGAGATAGACCGGGTGCTGGCCAAGATTGCCGGCAAGGATGTTGCTGACGGCGTTGAGATAGGCGCCGCGGTGATGGGTCACGACGCCCTTGGGATTGCCGGTAGTGCCCGAGGTGTAGCTGAGCGCGATGGCGTCCCACTCATCTTCCGGCAGTCGCGCGGCGAAGTTTTCATCGCCCTGCGCCACCGCAGCCTCGTATTCCAGTTCGCCGATCCGTCTTCCGCCGGCAAAAGCCGCATCGTCGACGTCGATGACGAAGGGTTTTGGGCCTTTCATCAGGGTGAGCGCCTCGCCGATCACGCCGGCAAATTCCGGGTCGACCAGGATGATCTTGGCGCTGCCATGATCGAGCTGGAAGGCGATGGAGGGCGCGTCGAGCCGGATGTTGAGTGCATTCAGCACCGCGCCGGCCATCGGCACGGCAAAATGCAGCTCATTCATCGCGGGGATGTTCGGCAGCATCGCAGCCACCGTATCGCCGCGGCCGATGCCCCGGCCGGCAAGGTAGGACGCGAAGCGGCGGCAGCGCGCATAGGTCTGCGACCAGGTGAAGCTGCGGCCCTCATAGACGGTGCTGAGGTGATCGGGATAGACCGCCGCGGTGCGCGCCAGGAAGCTCAACGGCGTCAGCGCCACGTAGTTGGCGGGCGTCTTGTCCAGACCGATGCCATACTGGCCTTCGCTGCTCATCTTTCCTTGCCTCCCGTCATTTCGTTGCACGCAGCTTATTGCAGGAGCCGCGCTTCGTCAGAAGTGTATTTTCCAGATCAACGCCGCTGACGGCTTGGTCTGCTGAGGGATGGTAGCGCGGCTCGCATTATCTCAAAACGAGAGAAATTTCCTCTAATTCTTTGGAACACCAAGGGTATTTTATATTCCATAATATACCTTATGCGAATCTGACTATTGATGGCGGGCCCGGCCTTCTCCTGTTCCAGCGATCATCGCTCATGATCGGCGCCCGCGGCATAGTTGTCGACATAGCTGCACAATCGCTGCATGTCGGCGGCCTCGACTCCACTCATGGCGATCATCTTCCGGCAATCGTCGGCGAGATCGCGCATGTCCTCGGGAGCAGCCGTTGCGTGGCCATCGATGGCGAACTCGGCCAGCTTCGACGAGAAGAACTTTTTCAACGAATGAAGCAGAATGGGTTCTGGCAGCAAGGAGACCAGCAACCGCAGCTTCATTGGCAAGGGATTGAGCCCGAGCGCCCGGAGGCAGCGAAAACCTTCCCTGACGCCGCGACGCAGCAGAGCCAGCCCCTCACGGTCCGTAGCCAACTTCGCCGACACGCCGCCATTCCTGTAGAGAGCGCCACAGATCGCGGCGATGAGGAAGGCGTGGGTCTTCAGCCATGCATCCATGTCGGGCACGATGGAGGTACCAAAGCCCGCGCCGTCAAATAGCTTTGCCAGGGAACGAGCCTTGCCGTCGCCCTGCCCGGCGACGGGCCCGAATGTCGTCGGCTGCTGGCGAACGGCACTGTAGCGGACAGTTGTCCCGGCACGGACACCGCCGGCGCCTGGGAAACCGAACAGGGCGCGCTCGCTTCCGAAGCGCTCGACGAGTTCGTTGACGCGCAATGGGCAGTTCAGCAGGAACAGGATGTCGGGTGTGCCGCCCACTCTTTCGATGATCGGCAGGACGTCGGCGAGCTGCCGATCGCGCACGGCAACCATGACGAGATCGTACCTTTCATCTGCGGCGGGAGTCTCGACCGCTCCGACTTGAACATGGCTGTGCCGTCCCGTGGTGACGTCCTCGAGTCTCAAACCGTCCGAGGCGATCTCGGTCAATCGACGACCGCGCGCGAGCATCGTCACATCGTGGCCCGCCTCGGCGAGCCTCCCGCCATAGATCGTGCCGATGATGCCGGCCCCGACGAGCAGGATTTTCATGAGAATCCCTTTCCGCGTCAGCTTGAAGTTCGCCTCCGGATGGAGGCCTCCAGCAATTAAAGCAATATCTAGTGCGTTAATCAGGGCTAGTAAAGCAATAAATGTTGCGTTAGCATGATCACATGTTCGCAGCCACATCAGCGGTCGATGACAAGTCACGCCGTACAGGGGGCCGCAGCGCGCGAGTTCGCACGGCGGTCCTGCAGGCGACGATGGACGAACTGGCCGAGAAGGGTCTCGCTGGCCTTTCCATCGGCGCTATCGCCGCGCGTTCCGGCGTCCACCCGACGTCCATCTATCGGCGCTGGCATACCGTCGAACATTTGGGAGTCGATGCCGCGCTGGCCGCCGCCGCCATGCACGTAGAGATCCCCGACACGGGTTCCCTGCGCGGCGATCTCTCGGTGTTTCTCGGGCAGCTCGAGGCCCATGTGCGCTCGCCACTCGGTCGGGCCCTACTCGCCATTTCCGGCGTGAGCGATGCGGCTGCGGAAGCGAGAAAAGTCTTCTGGCGTGAGCGTGTCGGGCTGGCGAAGGTCATGTTCGAGCGCGCCGCGGCGCGGGCGGAGATCGCTGAAGGCACCGACCCGGTTTCCGCTCTCGAATTCGCGATCGCTCCCATCTATCTGCGCGCAGTCATGCTTCGGCAGCCGGCGGACGATCGGGAAATCAGCCGTCAGACCGATTGGGTCATGCGTGCTTTCGCCGTCCCGACGCAAAGTCCGGAACACACGACGGCCACCTCCTCCACCAGGCCCCACTCATAGCCTCCGCGGCCGACGCGGAGCGCCAAGCAACAACCGTCTGCATCCGACGATACGTCAAATGACGATGATGCTGGTGCGCCGCTATTACGCGGATTTCGGTCCACCCCTCGCCGCCGAAAAGCTCGCCGAGCAGCACGATTGCCGGGTTTCACGCGAGACGTTGCGCAAAGGCGAAGGTGTGCGCATGATCTCAAGTTGGAATCCTGAGAACTCCCGCGTCAGCCTCGCCTCGCCGCGGCTGCCGCCAGCGCCGAGGCGCCGACCATGCTGAAGCTCGAGAACGCGCCTATGAGCGATATCATCGATGCTTTGGCCGGTGAGCGGGTCACCGCGACCGCGCTGACCAAAGGCTATCTCGCGCGCATTGAGGCCTACGACCGCGATGGGCCGATGCTCAACTCCATACGCGAGCTCAATCCCGACGCGCTCACGATCGCGGGCAAGCTCGACGACACCAAGCCATCGATCAAACGGCCGCTGGCTGGCATACCGGTGCTGGTGAAGGACAACATCGCGACTGGTGACAAACAGCCCACCACGGCAGGCTCGCTGGCGCTGGAGGGCGCGCGCGCCAAGGATGACGCCACCGTCGTCAAGCTGCTGCGCGAAGCCGGCGCGGTGATCCTGGGCAAGGCGAACCTGACGGAGTTCGCCAACATGCTCGCGATTGGCATGCCCTCGGGCTACTCATCGCTTGGCGGTCAGGTCAAGAGCCCCTACGCGCCGACGCTGATGGACGATCACGGCATCCCGGTCGTGCAGCCAGGCGGATCGAGCTCGGGCTCCGCGGTCGCGGTGGCGGCCGGTCTGTGTGCGGCCTCGATCGGCACCGAGACCTCGGGCTCGTTGCTGTCCCCCGCCAGCCAGAATGGCCTCGTCACCGTCAAGCCGACGGTCGGACTGATCAGCCGTGCCGGCATCGTGCCGATCTCGCACAACCAGGACACCGCAGGCCCGATGACCCGAACGGTGCGCGACGCGGCGATGCTCATGAACGTGCTGGCCGCCAAGGACCCGCTCGATCCGGCGACGCAACGGCAGCGGCGGCCGGCCGATTACACCGCCGACCTCGCGCACGATGCGATGAAGGGCGCACGCATCGGCGTGCCGAGCGACCCCGCCGACCCGCTGAACGATTGCTACTACGGCAAGCTGCTACCCAACAGGGCCAAGGTGATGACTGAGGCGATCAAGGTGCTGGAGGACCTGGGCGCCATCGTCGTGCGTGCCAGCATGCCGACGGCCGGCTGGATTGGCGGCCCCGGCACGACCATGGCTGTGCTCAACCGCAATCCGCTGAGCGGCAACAAGGGCAATCCGGCGATGCAGTGGATCGTTTTCCTCTACGAACTGAAGCACGACCTCAACCTCTACCTGAAGGATTGGGCGACCGACACCGGAATCAAGACCATCGCCGACGTCGTGGCCTTCAACGAGGCGAACGCCGGCAGGGCGCTACGTTTCGGCCAGGACCTGTTCCTCGCCGCCAACGACACCAAAGGCGACTTGAGTGAGCGCGAGTACAAGTCGGCGCGTGCCATGGACCTGCTCGCCGCCAAGACACGCGGCATGGACGCCTACATGAACCAGCACAAGCTCGACGCCGTGCTGTTCGCCGGCGCTTTGGGCGCCGCGATCGCCGCCAAGGCGGGCTATCCCAGCGTCATGGTACCCGGAGGATTCATCTCGGGGACGACCGACGGCAAGGACACGCCCGACTATCCGCTGGGCATCACCTTCGCGGGTCGCGCCTGGAGCGAGCACAAGCTGCTGCGTCTGGCCTACGCCTTCGAACAGGCTTCCCACATGCGCAAGCCGCCGCCCGACCTGCTCTCCTAATAGGACTTTGCGCCCTCGGTGCCATTTCTGTCTTGCGCCGACGCCGATATTGCGCAGCACGAGTGCTGCGAGCCGGGCTCCACTCTACTTTGCATGGGGTTGTTTTCGCGATTTTTGTCCAGGCCCTCCCTCCGGTGCACTCCCGAAGGGGCGCTATGCCGGGTCCGGCACACGAGATCGTTGGTGTCTCTACCGCCCCCTGAACCGCGGCTTGCGTCGGGCGAGAAACGCTTCCACGCCCTCCTTGTGATCCTCGGTCAGGCTGGCCAGCGCGAACTGGTCGACGTCCATGTGGCTGGCGAGGTCGTCGAGCGCATGCGCCAGGCGATTGACCGTCAGCTTGGTCATGGCGACCGACAGCGGCGGCTGTGCCGCGACCTTGGCGGCGAGCGCCATGGCAGCGTCGAAGGACTTGCCGGGATCGGCCACCTCCTCCACCAGGCCCCACTCATAGGCCTCCGCCGCCGAGATGCGCTGGTCGGCCAGAATCACCGCCTGCTTGGTGCGGGCCGGTCCGATCAGGTGCAGCATGCGCGGCACGCTCTGCCAGCTCATGTTCATGCCGAGGCCGATCTCGGGCACCCGCATGTGGCCGTCGCTGGCCATGACACGAAAATCCAGCGCCACCGCCAGCGCGACGCCGCCGCCGACGCAAAAGCCTTCGATGGCGCCGATCGTGATCTGCTCCATCTCCTGCCAGGCGCGGGTCAGCCGTGGCCCGAGCTTCAAGTGCCGGCGCAGCGCGCCGAGATCCATGGCCTGGCGCGCGCGGCCTTCAGGGTCCTTCAGGTCGAAGCCGGCGCTGAAGGCCTTGGTCCCGCCGGTCAGCACCACGACCGAGGTTTCCCCGTCGTCCTCGAAACTGCGCGCGGCGTCGGTGAGCTGGCGCAGCGCTTCCGGCGACAGCGCGTTGATGCCGTCGCCGCGGTCGAAACGCACCACAGCGATGCGTCCGTCGGGCCCGAGGCCCTTTTCGATACTCACGAAATCCACCAACTCGACGCCTCCCTGCCCGCTATTTCCTGCAACGATGGCTCACAAAGGTCCGGAACGTTCACGCGCGGGTCTGCCCTCCGGTACAGGAAAACGGATCGTGGTGCCAATGGTGATCCAGTTGGCGCTTTCGCCTGAAATGTTGTGGCCGTAGATGACGTCGAGCGAGAAGATCTCGTTCGGCCGGTAGCGGATTCCGGTTTGAAACCGGGGTCGGATGACGCTCGAGGTATCCGATGCCCCGGCTTGGCCGAACGCCTCGATCGTCCACTGCAGGGTGTCGGTGAATTTCCAATCGAACCCCAGGCCATAGGTCAGGTAGTGCCGGTCGAGGCTGCGATCCCATAGCCAGCCGCCATTGAGGTTGACCCGCATCGCTTCGGACAGCCGGAACGTCGCCGGCACCACCGCGAATGCGGTGAGGTTTTCCCCGGTCATCGCGTCGAACGAGCCGCCTGCATAGAAGGAATAGCCCAGTCTCCCGATACCTGTCGGCGCGATGTTGGTCTTGGCCTTCGGCGCCAGCGTCGTGCTCCACTCGCCATCGCTGCGCGAGCGGATGTTCTGCATGCTGAATTCCACCGGCCTGAAGACATTCACCACGCAGGAGGGATTGGCCACGGCGGAAAAATCGGTGTTGGTGGCCGTGGATAACCAGCTCTCGACCTTGCAGGAGCCGGTTTCGGCAATGTCGGCGGCATCGACTGCGTAGGCGCCGTTGGCCGCCCGGGCGCCATCCGATGGCAGCAGCGCCGCGATCACCGCCAGGCCCGTGAAGGCTATGCGTCCTGCCCCTTGCCCCATGAGCGAACGCTAGCAGAGACCATCGGCCTCGACATACCCATAATCTTGCGTATCTTCCCGGTATGACCAGCCATGACCACGACCACCATCATCACGATCACGACCATTCGGAATTGTCCGAGACCCAACTGCGGGTACGCGCGCTCGAGACCATCCTGACCGAAAAGGGCTATCTCGATCCGGCCGCGCTCGATCTCTTGATCGAGACCTACGAGACCAAGGTCGGGCCGCGTAACGGCGCCCACGTGGTAGCGCGGGCCTGGTCCGATCCGGCCTTTCGCGCCCGCCTGCTCGAAGACGCCACGCCGGCGATAGGCGAGCTCGGCTATGCCGGACGCCAGGGCGAGCACCTCGTGGCGGTCGAAAACACCCCGCGCCTTCATAACATGGTCGTGTGCACGCTGTGCTCCTGCTATCCATGGCCGGTGCTCGGGCTGCCGCCGGTCTGGTACAAATCCGCGCCCTATCGCTCGAAGGCGGTGAAGGACCCGCGCGGCGTGCTGGCGGATTTCGGATTCGAATTGCCCGCGGGCACCGATATCCGGGTCTGGGATTCGACCGCGGAAATCCGCTATCTGGTGCTGCCGATGCGTCCCGCCGGCACCGAGGGCTGGAGCGAGGAACGGCTGGCGGACCTCGTCACCCGCGACAGCATGATCGGCACCGGTTTGCCGAAACAGCCGCACGAGGTCGCCTGATGGATGGCGCGCACGATATGGGCGGCGTCGCATGGTCCGGTCCAGTGCGACCGGAGCCGAACGAGCCGGTGTTTCACGCCGAATGGGAGCGGCGCGCTTTCGCGATCACGCTGGCGATGGCGATGCCCGGCGGCTGGAACATCGACATGTCGCGCTTTGCCCGCGAGAACCGGCCGGCGGAAGACTATCTGGGCATGAGCTATTACCAGATCTGGCTCGCAGGCCTCGAACAGCTGATGCTGGAACGCGGACTGGTCGCGGCAGACGAGATCGAGGCCGGCAAGCCGCTGCACCCAGCCAAGCCGGTGGCGCGGACGCTGTCGCGCGACGCCGTCGCGGCCATGCTGCACCGGGGCGGGCCGACCGAGCGCGAAGCGAAGGGCCCTGCTCGCTTCGCCGTCGGCGATCGCGTCCGCACCAGGATGATCCATCCGCCGACGCATACGCGGCTGCCGCGTTATGTGCGCGGGCATATCGGCACCGTCGAGATGCTGCATGGCGTTCACGTATTTCCCGACAGCAACTCGCTCGGCCAGGAGAATCCGCAATGGCTCTACACCGTGACCTTCGACGGCCGTGAATTGTGGGGGCCTGACGGCGATGCCTCGGTGAAGACGTCGGTCGACGCCTGGGAATCCTATCTGGAGCCCGCCTGATGCCGCTCGATCCGCAAGCCGCGCAAAATGCGACCAGCGCCGTCCCCGGCATCCCCCGCGACGCCGATGGCCCGGTGTTTCGCGAACCCTGGGAGGCGCAGGCCTTCGCGATGGCTGTGGCGCTGCATGCCCGCGGCCTGTTCACTTGGCCCGAATGGGCGGCAACGCTCGCCGATGAAATCAAGCGCGCCCAGGCGGCCGGCGATGCCGATACCGGCGAGACCTACTACCGGCACTGGCTGGCGACGCTGGAACGACTGATCGCCGAAAAGGGGGTAACGACCTTCGAGACCCTGCATCGCTACCGCGACGCCTGGGACCACGCCGCCGACCGCACGCCGCATGGCTCGCCGATCGTATTGAAGCCGGAGGATTTTGCGAGCTAAGCGGTCCGCGCCGCATATTCGCGCCAGCCCCTGGCGCGCAGCGCGCAGGCCGGGCATTCGCCGCAGCCATAGCCCCAGTCGTGCCGCGCACCGCGTTCGCCGAGATAGCAGGTGTGGGAATGCTCGCGGATCAAATCGACCAGCCCCGCCCCGCCGAGATCATGCGCCAGCTTCCAGGTCTCGGCCTTGTCCAGCCACATCAGCGGCGTATGCAGTTCGAACCCCCTTGCCATGCCAAGGCTGAGGGCTTTCTGCAGCGCCTTGATGGTCTCGTCGCGGCAGTCCGGATAGCCGGAATAGTCGGTCTCGCACATGCCGCCGATGATGTGGGCGATGCCGCGCCGGTAGGCGAGCGCGGCGGCAAAGGTCAGGAACACCAGATTGCGACCGGGCACGAAGGTGTTGGGCAGGCCGTCCTCGCCCATCGCGATCGCAACATCGCGTGTCAGCGCGGTGTCGGAGATTTCAGCGAGCGTCGGAATGGCCAGCGTATGGCTCTCGCCGAGCTTGGCCGCCCAATCCGTGCGCAGCGACTTTATGCCGTCGAGCAGATGGGCGCGGCATTCGAGTTCGATGGCGTGGCGCTGCCCGTAATCAAAGCCGAGCATTTCGACGCGCGCAAAGCGTTGCAGCGCCCAGGCGAGACAGGTGGCGGAATCCTGTCCGCCGGAAAACAGCACCAGCGCGGTCTCGGATTGAAATTGGTCGCTCATGGGCTGCCCATAGCACTCATCGCCCCCCGGGCCAATCGGTGGAAAGTGCCGCCTGCCCGGCTCGTTTCGCTGGGATCGACGCTCCTCATGCGGCATAAAGCCTGATCCTCCCTCAGGCCTTCGGTAGCGCCATGACCCCCTCCCGCGATATTTCACGCCTGCTCGAGATCATGGCGGCGCTGCGCACGCCCGGCAGCGGCTGTCCATGGGACCTCGAGCAGGATTTTGCGACCATCGCGCCTTACACCATCGAGGAAGCCTATGAGGTGGCCGACGCCATTGCGCGCGGCGATCTCGACGATCTCAGGGACGAACTCGGCGATCTCCTGCTGCAGGTGGTCTATCATGCCCGGATGGCCGAGGAGCAGGATGCGTTCGCGTTCGGCGACGTAGTCGAGGCGATCACCCGCAAGATGATCCGGCGGCATCCCCACGTCTTCGCCGACAGTGACGGCCGGCTAACGCCGCCGGGCGTCACGAGCGCCTGGGAACGTATCAAGGCCGAGGAACGCGCCGAACGCGCGGCGCGGCGGCCGGTCGGAGAAGTCTCGCACCAATCGCTGCTGTCCGGCGTCAAGGCGGGACTGCCGGCCTTGTCGCGCGCGATGGAATTGCAGCGCAAGGCGTCAAACGTTGGATTCGACTGGAACGATCCCCGCGAAGTCCTGCGCAAAATTCGCGAGGAAGCCGACGAGATCGAGGCCGCGCTCGATCGCGGCGACGCGCAGGAGCTCGCGGAAGAAACCGGCGATCTCCTGTTCGCGCTGGTCAACCTGGCGCGCCATGTCGGCGCCGATCCGGATCTGGCACTGCGCGGCACCAACGCCAAGTTCGAACGCCGCTTCGGCTATATCGAGCGCACGCTGGCGGCGCAGGGGCGAACACTCGAGGACGCCTCGCTCGCGGAGATGGACGCACTGTGGGACGAGGCGAAGAGCAAGGAATAGAGACTCATTTCTTTCCGTCGCCCTCTGCTCTTTCCGTCGCCCTCTGCGTTCGCACGGACGACGGCGCGCAAATCACATCTGATGCGGCACGGCATCGAAACGGTTGACGACGATGTCGCGCTTGGTCTCGTCGACGCGAACGGTCATGTCGTAGCGCCCGTCGTGAAGCTCCTTGTTGAGCACTTCGGAATTGCGGTGCAGCCAGCTGATGCCGGCGCCGTCCGCGGCGTCGATCGACAGATCCAGCGTCATCCGCGTCGCGGCCAGCCGATCCTCGATCGCGGCCAGCAGCGCATCGACCCCCTCGCCGGTTTCGGCCGAGACCAGGAAGCACGGCCGCTCCGGCGGGCGGCGGGCGGCGATATTTGTCAGGTTCTCGCGCATCTCGGGATCGAAGCGATCGATCTTGTTCCAGACCTCGAGAATGCGGCCGGCGTCGGGATCGATCCCGAGCTGGCGCAGCACGGTATCGACGTCGCGCTGCTGCGCTTCGGCGTCCTCATGTGAGATGTCGCGGACGTGGAGAATGACGTCGGCTTCCAGCACTTCCTCCAGCGTCGCCCGAAACGCCGCCACCAATTGGGTCGGCAAATTGGAGATGAAGCCAACGGTATCCGACAGCATCGCCTTGCCGCCATGCGGCAGGCTGAGCGCGCGCAGGGTCGGATCGAGCGTCGCAAACAGCATGTCGGCCGCCTGCACCTCGGCGCGGGTCAGGCGGTTGAACAGCGTCGACTTGCCGGCATTGGTGTAGCCGACCAGCGCCACCACGCGGTATGGCACCCGCTTGCGGCCCTCGCGATGCAGCCGGCGGGTCGCCTGGACCTTCTTCAGTTCATTCTCGAGCCGGGAAATGCGGTCGCCGATCAGGCGGCGGTCCGCTTCGATCTGCGTCTCGCCGGGCCCGCCCATGAAGCCGAAGCCGCCGCGCTGGCGTTCCAAATGGGTCCACGACCGTACCAGACGGCTGCGCTGATAGTTCAGATGCGCCAGCTCGACCTGCAGCGCGCCTTCTTTGGTCTTGGCGCGGCGGCCGAAGATTTCGAGAATCAGGCCGGTGCGGTCGAGCACCTTGGTGTTCCAGGCCTTCTCGAGATTGCGCTGCTGGATCGGCGACAGCGCGCAATCCATCACCACGAGTTCGATCTCGTGACCGGTGATGAGCCCGACGATCTCTTCGACCTTGCCCTTGCCGAGAAAGGTCGCGGGCCTGATCTGGCTGATCGGCGCGATCAGCGCATCCGCGATCGTGAGGTCGATGGCGCGCGCGAGTCCAACGGCCTCCTCCAGCCTCGCTTCGGAGCCGCGTATGACATGATCATCCGTCTGCGCCTCGGGGTCACCGCGGCGCATACGCAAATAAGGGCCGATGACGATCACCCGCCCCGAGTCTTTGCCCCCTGCCGACCGCGGACGGTCGGCGCCCCCTTCAGGATTTCGGGGTTCCAATCAGATCAACCTCAAGCCGGTGCATCCTCGCCGCCTTCGAACAGCTGGATCGGAGCGCCCGGCATGATGGTCGAGATCGCATGCTTGTAGACAAGTTGCGAATGACCGTCGCGCCGGAGCAGCAGGCAGAAATTGTCGAACCAGGTGACAATCCCCTGCAGCTTTACCCCATTGACCAGAAAGATCGTCAGTGGCGTTTTGGTTTTACGAACGTGATTAAGGAAGGTGTCTTGTAGATTTTGTGCGCGGTCTGCCGCCATTGTTTTTATCCCGCAGTCTTGTTTGCTTCTTTTTATTGAACCGATTGCTGCTCTCTAGCGGAGCCTCCCCCGGTTGCCGGCTTCCCCTGAGATCCCCCTCCGAGGGCGCGGCAGTGCGATTAGAAGGCAGGCGCGCTTTTTAGGCAAGCCAGTTCGCGCGCCAAGCCGGCGGAACACCGGGGCAATTCTCCGTAAAGGCCCGGAAAGAGATGAATTTTCTCAAGCAAATGCATGGAATAAGCGATCTAAGCCCGACTTAGCCGACCCCAAGCGCCTTCAGCTTGCGATGTAGCGCCGAGCGCTCCATGCCGACGAATTCCGCCGTTCGAGAGATATTGCCGGAAAAACGGCTGATCTGCGCGATCAAATAGTCGCGCTCGAACACTTCCCGCGCCTCGCGCAGCGGCAGCCCCATGATGTGTTCCCCGTTGTTGCTGGTCGGCATCGCCGGCACCATCGAGCCCACATCCTGCGGCAGCATATCGGCGGTTATGATGACCTCCGGACCGCCGCTGGCCAGAATCATCACGCGCTCGACATTGTTGCGGAGCTGCCGGACGTTGCCGGGCCAGACATGCGACTGCAATACCGCCATCGCATCTTGACCGATCTGGCGTTTCGGCAAGCCGGTCGCCACCGATATCTGGTCCATGAAATAGTCGATCAGTTCGGGGATATCCTCGCGGCGCTCCGACAGCGGCGGCACCCGGATCGGCACCACCGACAGCCGATGATAGAGATCTTCGCGGAACCGGCCTTCGGCGATCTCCTCCTCCAGGTTGCGTGCGGTCGAGGAAATGATGCGAACGTCGACGTGGACCTTGGTGGTGCCGCCCGAGCGCTGAAATGTCTGGTCGACCAGGACGCGCAGGATCTTGTTCTGGGTTTCCCGCGGCATGTCGCCGATTTCATCGATGAACAGGGTGCCGCCATGGGCTTCTTCCAGCGCCCCCGGCTTGCGCTGCTGCTCGCCGTTGGACTGCTCGATGCCGAACAGCTCGACTTCCATCCGCTCCGGCGTGATCGCCGCGGCGTTGATGACGACGAACGGACCTTCGGCACGGGTCGATAGGCCGTGCAGCGTGCGCGCCGCCAGTTCCTTGCCGGCGCCGGACGGGCCGACGATCAGGATGCGGCTGTTGGCCTTGGCGGCCCGCTCGATGGTCTGACGCAGCTGGTTCATGCAGGCCGAGCGTCCGGTCAGCACGCTGGCTGCCGGCGCCAGTTGCTTGAGTTCCTTCACCTCGCGCTTCAGCCGCGACGTTTCCAGCGCCCGCGTCGCCACCAGAATCAGCCGGTCCGACTTGAAGGGCTTCTCGATGAAATCGTAGGCGCCGCGCTTGATCGCCGCGACCGCCGTTTCGATATTGCCGTGACCCGAGATCATCACGACCGGCACGTCGGCATGGTCTTTCTTGATGGCCTCCAGGAGTTGCAGACCGTCGAGCTTGCTGCCCTGCAGCCAGATGTCGAGGAACACCAGATGCGGACGGCGATTGGCAATCTCCGCCAGCGCCGAATCGCTGTCGCGCGCGGTCCGGGTGGTGAATCCCTCATCCTCCAGAATGCCGGCGACCAGATCCCGAATATCCGCCTCATCGTCGACAATCAGAATGTCATTTGCCATGGGTCGCGCCTGTCTCGTCAGTTGCCTGTTGCGGCTTCGATTTTTGCTTGGTCGTTAGTCGTTTCAGTGGGCTCAATGGTTCCGGCTGCCGGCTGTTTTGTTTCGGCCGCCGGCTCCTTGGTCTCTGCCTTCGGGGCGTGGCCCGATATCGCAAACCGCAACCGCATCCAGGCGCCGCGCTGGCCCGGCCGGACGTCCGCGGCATCGTGGAGTTCGATCTTGCCGCCATGGTCTTCCAGTACGCGGCCGACGATCGCCAGACCAAGGCCGGTGCCCTTCTCCCGCGTCGTCACATAAGGCTCCAACAGACGCGCCCGGCTCACCTTCGGCAGGCCGATTCCGTTGTCGATGACGTCGATCACGATGTCGTCACCCTCACGCGCGGCAACGACCTCGATCCGGCCCTTGCCCAGCTCCTCCGCCGGAACGGCCTCGATCGCCTCCGTGGCGTTCTTGATGATGTTGGTCAGCGCCTGCGAAATCAGCCGCCGGTCGAACTGCGCCCGCATCGGGTCGTCCTTGATCTCGGCCTGAATGTCGATTTCGGGATGTCCGACCCGCATCAGGAACACCGCCTGCCGGACGGTGTCGGCGACATCCTCGCCTTCCATCACGGGCTTCGGCATCCGCGCAAAACGCGAGAATTCGTCGACCATCCGCCTGATATCGTCGACCTGCCGCACAATGGTATCGGTGCACTGTTCGAAGATGGCCTTGTCCTCGGTGATGGCCTTGCCGAACTTGCGGCGAATGCGTTCGGCCGAAAGCTGAATCGGCGTCAGCGGATTCTTGATCTCGTGAGCGATGCGGCGGGCGACGTCGCCCCAGGCCGAGGTTCGCTGCGCGGAGACCAGTTCGGTGATGTCATCCAGCGTGAT
This sequence comes from Bradyrhizobium sediminis, assembly GCF_018736085.1. Lineage (NCBI taxonomy): Bacteria > Pseudomonadati > Pseudomonadota > Alphaproteobacteria > Hyphomicrobiales > Nitrobacteraceae > Bradyrhizobium > Bradyrhizobium sediminis. Next base: position 3,065,531 of record NZ_CP076134.1, read on the forward strand.
GATGTAGCTGTCGCGCGACTGGCTGGTCTGCTCGGCGCTGACCCGGACCGAAAGGTTGCGCTCCTGGCCGTCGCGGTTGATCGTGATCTGGCCCTGCACCAGCCGCTGCGTTCCCTCGCGCGCGGTCTTCATCATGTCGTCTAGTTCGGGCAGCACATCCGACAGCGGATGATCCAGCGTCTCGGATTCCGCGTGCCCGATCAGCTTCTCGGCGGAACGATTGAGAATGCCGACGCTGCCGGAGGCATCGACGCCGATGATGCCGGCGCTCGCCGACGACAACACCGCTTCGATGAAGCGGCGGCGGCTGTCGATCAGATCGCTGGCGTTCACCAGTTCGTCGCGCTGGGTGCGCAGTTCCTGCGTCATCTTGTTGAAGGTTTCGCCGAGCTGCGCGAGATCGCCCTCCGACTTGTGGACCGGCACTTGCACGTGCAGATCGCCGGTCGAAACGATATTGGCGGCGTTCATCAGTCGCCGGATAGGCGCCACCAGCCAGTTGGCGAAATTCAGACCGATCAGCACCGAAGCCGTCAGGATGGTCAGCGCGATCACCGCGAACATCAGCGCGAACGCCACCTGAATGCCGAGCTTGCGCGATTCGATTTGGGCGTATTCGGCGACGCTCGCCTGGGTTTGCCTGAGTTGCGCCACCACTCGCGGATCAAGCAGACGCGCGACGTAGAGGAAGGTGTCGTTGAACGTCCGCAGCCGGATCACCGCAGCGACATAGTTCGCCTCGATGAAGACAGCGATCTGAGGTTCCGTTTCATCGACGCCCTTCAGAAATTCCGGCGCCGGCGTCGTGAAGGCCTGCTGGATGCCGGTTTGCGCCGTTTCCAGGATATTGCGGTCCTTGTCGATCAACATGGCGCCCGGCAGGTTGCGCGAGGCCGCGCTCTGCGTCAGCAGTTGGCGAAAGGTTCCGCGATCCTGGTCGAACAATGGCCGGGCGTTGGCGATATCGTTGGCCATTCCCAGAATATCGCCGCGAATGGCCCGCGCGTGCTCGTGCAGATAGGCGTTGGCCACGATCAGCGAATTCTGAATCACTTCCTTCGTCGGACCGGAAAATAGCCGGTCGAGGCCGCGATCGATGGTGATATTGGCGACGATGGCGACCAGTACGGCCGGCAACACCGCGATGACGGAGAACAGGCTGACGATCTGGACGTGCAGTCTCGCCGCCGCCCGGCCGCGGCGTCGGGCCTGGACCACTTGCCAGACCTCGCGAACGATGATGCCGACCAGGAGCAGGATGGTGGCGGCATTGATCAGCAGGAACGAATAGACGACCTCGCGGGTCGGCTCGATCGGCGTCAGGCCGGTGAGCACCACGAAGGTCAGGAACGCCGACAACAGCGCGGTGCCGACCGCAAACGGCGCCAGCCACCTCCGAAGGGGCGATCCCTTGGATTCGGTCAACGACGGATCGAACGATGGGACCGAAGTGTCTGCGCTGGTCATTCCGGCAAAGGTGCGAGCTGAAGGCCTTACGTCCGCCGGCAGCGGACTGATGCATTCATATCACAATGTTGCCGAATTGCGACAATTCCGCGGCGCAACCTACGAGCGGAACGCGCAATCGCTAGATCTTCACAACAACCGCGCGAAACGAACGAATTCCGCGCGCGAAATCACTAACCGCCGCTCCGATAAACCTGAATGTCGAGATCCCGGATCTTCTTCCGCAGCGTGTTGCGATTGAGGCCGAGCAGATCGGCGGCGCGGATCTGGTTACCCCGCGTCGCCGCCAGCGCGGCCGTGAGCAATGGAACCTCGATTTCCTTGAGAATGCGGTGATAGAGACCCGGCGGTGGCACGCCGTTCGGGAAGCCCGAGAAGTGCGACGACAGATAGGCTTCCACCGCGCCGCCGAGATTGTCGACGTTCTGGCTGGAACTGCCGCCCGAGGTCACGGCCGGAGGCGCCAGCTCGCCATCGATCACCGAACTGGTGATGACGTCCTGCGGATACAGCGCCGCAAGCCGGCGCGCGAGGTTTTCGAGTTCGCGCACGTTGCCGGGCCAGCGGTGCTGCTTCAGCCGCTCCAGCGCCAGCGTGTCGAGCTTCTTCGGCGGCAAGCCGTCCTTCTCGGCCAGCGAGAAGAAGTGTCGGATCAGATCGGGCAAGTCCTCGATCCGCTCGCGCAACGGCGGCAGCCGCAGCGGCACCACGTTGAGGCGGAAGAACAGGTCTTCGCGGAACAGGCCCTGCTGAATCAGGATCCGCAGATCCTTGTTGGAGGCCGCGACAATGCGCACGTCGGTCTTGATCGGGGTGCGGCCGCCGACGGTCGTGTACTCGCCCTGCTGGAGCACGCGCAGCAGGCGGGTCTGCGCTTCCATCGGCATGTCACCGATTTCGTCGAGGAACAATGTCCCGCCTTCGGCCTGTTCGAACCGGCCGGAGGCGCGGGTGTTGGCGCCGGTGAACGCGCCGCGTTCGTGGCCGAACAGCTCGGACTCGATGAGATCGCGCGGGATAGCCGCCATGTTGACGGCGACGAACGGGCCGTTGCGCCGCTTGCCGTAATCATGCAACGCGCGCGCGACCAGTTCCTTGCCGGTGCCGGACTCGCCGGAGATCATCACGGTGAGGTCGGTCTGCATCAACCGCGCCAGCACCCGGTAGATTTCCTGCATCGCCGGCGAGCGGCCGACCAGCGGAATGGAATCGAATTCGGAGTCGTCGGGGTGACTGGCCACCCTCTCCTTGGGCTCCGCCAGTGCGCGGCCGACGATGGTTATCAGCTCCTTGAGGTCGAACGGCTTTGGCAGATATTCATAGGCGCCGCGTTCCGACGCGCGGATCGCCGTCATGAAGGTGTTCTGCGCGCTCATGACGATGACCGGCAGATTGGGCCGCATCTTCTTGATCCGCGGCAACAGATCGAAGGCGTTCTCGTCAGGCATCACCACGTCGGTGATGACGAGATCCCCCTCGCCCTGGCTGACCCAGCGCCACAAGGTCGCGGCGTTCCCTGTCAATCGCACCTCATATCCGGCACGCGAGAGGGCCTGATTCAGAACCGTACGGATGGCGGTGTCATCGTCGGCTACAAGTATGCTACCTGCGGGCATTGTAATTCCTCATCTTGAGTCCTGTGAGGCATGCAACGGCGTCCCCGAAACGTCGTTACGGTTGCTTTGGTCGAAATGCTTGGCGGTGTTGAACATCGGCAGCAGCACGCGGAAGGTGGTTTTCCGCGGCTGGGATTCGCACTCGATGATGCCACCGTGATCGCCGACGATCTTCGCCACCAGTGCGAGCCCGAGGCCGCTGCCGGTCGGCTTGGTTGTCACGAACGGATCGAACAGGTTCGGCAGCAGGTCTTCCGGCACGCCGGCGCCATTGTCCTTGACGCAGAATTCGAGCGGCAGCGACACCCGCGATTTCTTGCCCGGCACCGACAGGCGCACACCCGGCCGGAACGCGGTGGTGAGCTGGATCTCCGCGTCGCTGCCGAGATCGACAACGGCCTCGGCGGCGTTTTTCACCAGATTGAGAAACACCTGGATCAGCTGGTCCTGGTTGGCCAGCACCGGCGGCAATGACGGATCGTAGTCTTCGACGAAGCGGATGTTGCGGGCGAAGCCCGACTGGGCAAGCCGCTTGACGTGGTCGAGCACCGAATGAATGTTGACCGGGCCGCGCGCCACCGGCCGGTCATCGCCGAACACTTCCATGCGATCGACCAGCGTGACGATGCGGTCCGCCTCGTCGCAGATCAGCCGCGTCAGCATGCGGTCTTCCGACGAAGCCGCCTGCTCCAGCAGTTGCGCCGCGCCGCGGATGCCGGACAGCGGGTTCTTGATTTCATGCGCCAGCATCGCGGCCAGCGCGATCACCGAGCGCGCCGCGCTTCGATGCGTCAACTGCCGGTCCATCTTGTCGGCGATGGTGCGTTCCTGCAGCATGACAACGATGTGGCCGGGCCGCTCGGTGAGCGGCGCGACATGGAGATCGACCTGGCGATCGCCACCAATCCGCGGCGTGCCCAGATCGACCTTGTATTCGTTGACCGGCGAGCCGCTGGCGCGCACCTGCTCGATCAGCGCCAGCAACGGACTGCCGAACGGCACCAATTCCTTGAGCGACTGGCGTTTCAGAAACTGGGTCGAAATCTCGAAGAAGGATTCCGCCGCCATGTTCGCATCGACGATCTTGCCGTCGGGCGCGACCAGCAGCACCGGATTGGGCAAGGCGTTGAGAATAGCCTCGCTGTCCGAGGGCACCGGCCGGCGATGTTCTGCGGCTGAACTCATGCAGCGGCACTCCATGCAAAGTCGTCGAATGCATCCCCGAGAGAGCGATGCACGCGGTGCGGATTGTCGGCGGTGAGAATTTTCTGGCGCCAGGTCTTCAGCGTCATCGCCGGCGCGCGGCTGCACTGGGCGGCGACTTCGAGGGCCCAGCCGAGATGCTTGCGCGCATGGCGCAGGCCGATGCGCAGGCCGTAATGGCTGCACACGTCATCGTAGAGGGCGCGGACGTAGTTGAGCTGATCGGCGAGCGATGGCTCCGATTCGGCCACACCGGTTTCGAGCCGGCGCCCGATCTGGCCGGGCAACCATGGCTGGCCCTGCGCGCCACGGCCGACCATGACCGCGTCGGCGCCCGACATTTCGAGTGCAGTCACCGCTTTCTCGAACGAGGTGATATCGCCGTTGACGACGAGCGGAATGCCGATCGCGTCCCTGACCGCGCGCACCGCGCCCCAGTCCGCCTCGCCCTTGTAAAACTGACAGCGGGTGCGGCCATGCACCGTGATCATCTGCACGCCGGCGGCTTCCGCGCGGCGCGCCAGTTCGGGCGCGTTGAGAGAACGATCGTCCCAGCCGAGTCGCATCTTCAGCGTCACCGGCACCTTCACAGCCGAGATCGTCGCCTCAATCAGCGTCAACGCGTGATCAAGATCGCGCATCAGGGCGGAGCCCGACTGGCCGCCGGTAACGTGGCGCGCCGGACAGCCCATGTTGATATCGATAATGTCGGCGCCTGAGGCCTCCGCGACCCGCGCGCCTTCCGTCATCCAACGGCTCTCGCAGCCCGCGAGCTGAACGACGTGGGGACCAATGCCGGTCGCCTCGCATCGCAGCAGGGACATAGGGCGGCCATTGACGAGATCATCGCTGGCAGTCATTTCGGAGACCACGAGTCCCGCCCCGAGGGCGGCGGTCAGGCGTCGAAACGGGGCATCGGTGACGCCGGACATCGGCGCGAGAAGAACCCGGTTGGCGATCTCAATATCACCTATTTTCAATGGCTTAGGATGTAAACATTCCAGGCCGGTCACGGACTTCTCGTCTTTCTGGCGGATGCAACATCGCAGCCGCCGGGGACCATAATGAGCACAATTCTTGTGCAGTCAAGTTTCATGCCTACACTTTAGACAGTTCTGACAATTGTGCAAGTGCACTGCAACAAAAAAGGCTTTTCCCACAGATATCGGGAATCTATCTGTTCTTAGCCCTCCGCCATGATAAGGGCATGGCGGAGCGAACCCGCGCTCCCCTCCATCAACCCCGAATCGTCAGTCATTGAAGCCAAATGCCCAGACCTGAGCGGACTGCAGCCATCCTTGTCGCAGCCGGACGCGGGCTTCGTGCCGGTTCGGGGGGACCCAAGCAGTATCGTTCGATCGGCGGAAAGACCGTAATCTTCCGGGCGATGGAGCCATTCTGCCGGCACCCCGATGTGTTTGCCGTGCAGCCGGTGCTTAATCCCGACGATACCGCCATGTTCAACGATGCCGTCAGCGCGTTGCGCCACGAACCGCCGGCCAATGGCGGGGCTACGCGGCAGGCCTCGGTGCATGCCGGCCTGGAAGCGCTCGCCAGCCAGAGGCCCGATGTCGTGCTGATTCACGACGCGGCGCGTCCGTTCGTCACGGCGGCGCTGATTTCGCGCGCGATCGACGCCGCCGGCCGCACCGGTGCGGCGGTTCCCGCCATACCCGTCGCCGACACCATCAAGCTCGTCGGCGAGACCGGCAACGTGGAAGCGACGCCAGAGCGCGCGCGGCTGCGTATCGCGCAGACACCGCAGGCGTTCCGCTTCGACGTCATTCTCGACGCCCACCGCCGCGCCGCGCGCGAAGGCCGCAGCGATTTCACCGACGACGCGGCGCTCGCGGAATGGGCGGGATTGACGGTAGCGACATTTGAAGGCGATCCTGCGAACATGAAACTGACCACCCCGGAAGATTTCGTCCGCGAAGAAGCCCGCCTCGCCGCCCAGCTCGGCGACATCAGGACCGGCACCGGCTACGACGTGCACGCCTTCGGCGACGGCGATCATCTGATGCTCTGCGGCGTGCGCGTGCCACACACCAAAGGCTTTCTCGCGCATTCCGACGGCGACGTCGGCCTGCATGCGCTGGTCGACGCCATCCTCGGCGCGCTGGCGGACGGCGATATCGGTTCGCATTTTCCGCCAAGCGACCCGCAGTGGAAGGGGGCTGCGTCCGACCGCTTCCTGAAATACGCGGTCGATCGCGTCACTGCGCGCGGCGGCCGCATCGCCAATCTTGAGGTCACGTTGATTTGCGAGCGCCCGAAGATCGGACCGCTGCGCGACACCATGCGGGCGCGGATCGCCGACATCACCGGGCTGAACATCTCGCGGATCGCGGTGAAAGCGACCACCAGCGAGCGGCTCGGTTTCACCGGCCGCGAGGAAGGCATCGCCGCCACCGCGAGCGCCACCATCCGCCTGCCCTGGAGCGACTGATATGAGCGGCAGCGACGCCCGCGCCCTCTCCCGCTCGCTGCTCGATCTCTGCCGGATGCGCAAGCTGACGATTGCGACCGCGGAATCCTGCACCGGCGGCATGGTCGCCGCCGCGCTGACCGATATTCCCGGCTCCTCCGACGTGATCGACCGCGGCTTCGTCACCTATTCCAATGACGCCAAGCGCGCGATGCTCGGCGTCAAGACCACGACGCTGGCGACCTTCGGCGCAGTCAGCAAGGAGACCGCAACCGCGATGGCGTTCGGCGCGCTGGAGAAGGCCGGCGTCGATCTCGCCGTCGCCATCACCGGGATCGCCGGCCCCGGCGGCGCCACCCCCGGCAAGCCGGTGGGCCTCGTCCATCTCGCCGTCGCCGCGCGCGACGGCCGCATCCTGCATCGCGAATGCCGCTTCGGCGCGATCGGCCGCAGCGCGGTGCGGCAGCGCTCGGTGGTCGAGGCGCTGCGCATGCTGACGGAGCTGGCGCGCGGCCCGCAGGCGCCCGCCAAGCCGCGGCGCGAGGCCGCCAGCCGGCTGCGTCCGCGCGTGGCGCGCTCGCCGCGCCGCAGCGCCGTCAAGCGCCGGCGCCCGCCGCGGGCGTAGTTAAGGCGACTTTCCGTAAACCGCGTCCGCGCGTTTTTCGAACGCCGCGGCAAAGCGATGGAACGCGGTGTCGAACATGGTTCCCATCAGGACGGCCAGCATCCGGCTCTTGAACTCGTAGGCGAGGAAAAACCCCACGTCGCAGTCGGTTTCGGATTTCGGTTCGAACGTCCAGCGGTTCTCGAGATTGCTGAACGGCCCTTTCAGATATTCGACCAGGATCTTCAGGTTGGGACGGTCGAGCGTCACCCGGCTGGTGAAGGCCTCCCGCACCAGCTTGAACGATACGGTCATGTCCGCGATCACCACCTCGGTGCCGTCGGGTTTCGGCGTCCGCTGCCGGATCTTGAGCGACTGGCACAGCGGCACGAATTCCGGATAGCGCTCGACATCGGCGACGAGATCGAACATCTGCGGCGCGCTGTGGTGAACCCGGCGCTTGCTGGAGAATTTCGGCATCGCGTAAAACTCAGCGGGCTAGCGCCGCGCGCGCCGCCTGCAGCTTCGCGAAATCATCGCCGGCGTGATGCGACGAGCGGGTCAAGGGACTCGCCGACACCATCAGGAAGCCCTTGGTGTAGGCGACTTTCTCATAGCCCTGGAATTCATCGGGAGTCACATAGCGCATTACGGCGTGATGCTTGCGGGTCGGCTGCAGATACTGCCCGATGGTCAGAAAATCGACATCCGCCGAGCGCAGATCGTCCATCACCTGCAGCACTTCATGCCGCTCCTCGCCGAGACCGACCATGATGCCGGACTTGGTGAAGATGGTGGGGTCGATCTCCTTGACCCGCTGCAGCAGCCGGATCGAATGGAAATAGCGCGCGCCCGGACGCACCGTGAGATAGCGCGACGGCACCGTTTCCAGATTGTGATTGAACACGTCGGGCTTGGCCTTCGCCACCACTTCCAGCGCGCCTTCCTTGCGCAGGAAGTCCGGCGTCAGGATTTCGATCGTGGTGCTTGGGCAGCGGGCGCGGATGGCGCGGATGGTCTGCGCGAAATGTTCGGCGCCGCCGTCGCCGAGATCGTCCCGATCGACCGAGGTGATCACGACATGGGCAAGTCCGAGCTTGAAGGTGGCTTCGGCGACGTGCTCCGGCTCGGACGCATCGAGCGCGCCGGGCATGCCGGTCTTGACGTTGCAGAAGGCGCAGGCGCGGGTGCAGGTGTCGCCCATGATCATGAAGGTGGCGTGCTTCTTGTCCCAGCATTCGCCGATGTTCGGGCAGCCCGCCTCCTCGCACACCGTGACGAGGCCGTTTTCCTTGACGATGTTGCGGGTGTCGGCATAGCCGCGGGTATTCGGCGCGCGCACCCGGATCCAGCCCGGCTTCGGCGGCGACAGGGCGTCGGGCCGGTTCACCTTTTCGGGGTGGCGCGGGCGGAGCGGCGTGGCGGAGATGGTATCGACGACAACGACCATGGAATGTCCATATCTTGGAAGTGCTTAGCTAATCCCCTTGAAGGGGAATCGCAACCGCCCGGCTTGTTGGCTGCCATGCTTTAGCATATTGGCTTCGCCCACGCATTCCGCCCTCCCCAAGCCCGGTTTGCAAACCTGATTTTGAATGGATCAAAGTCGCATATCCGCAACGCCACCCGTTCTCGGCAAACCGCTCAAGCGCGCGTTCTTTGCCCGCAGCGTGCATGAGGTCGCGCCCGACCTGATCGGCGCGACGCTTGTGGTCGACGGCGTCGGCGGCGTCATCGTCGAGGTCGAGGCCTATCATCACACCGATCCGGCGGCGCATTCCTTCCGCGGGCCGACACCGCGCAACCTGGTGATGTTCGGTCCGCCCGGCTTCGCCTATGTCTATCGCTCCTACGGCATCCATTGGTGCGTCAATTTCGTCTGCGAGAAAGAGGGCTCGGCCAGCGCGGTGCTGATCCGCGCGCTGGAGCCGACCCATGGCATTGCCACGATGCGCCGCCGCCGCGGCCTGCAGGACGCCCGCGCGCTGTGCTCCGGACCGGGCAAGCTGACCGAAGCGCTCGGGATTACCGGCAAACACAATGGACTGCCGCTCGATGCTCCGCCGATCGCGCTGCATGCGCGGGCGAAAAAGCCGGACATCGTCGCCGGCGTACGGATCGGGATTACAAAAGCGGTCGAACTGCCGTGGCGGTATGGACTGAAGGGGTCGAAGTTTCTCAGCAAGCCGTTTTGATATGAGGCGCGCTCCCGTCGCGATCCTGCGACCGCCATGACGACGGAGGGCGTGGCGCGTTGCATTTCAATGAATTTCCCAAACACACCCCCCGCGATCCCGCGGCGTGAAACGCCCGGGCTGTGCCTGAAGTCTCCGCCCAAAGAGGGCGTGGGGAATGCCGGGTGCCAGCGCACCCGCAGCCGCGTGTGCAGCAAAAAGCACACGCGTCAGCGACCGCAAGGTTCTGACCTCCTCACACCGGATAATGGCAAACCGCCTCGATCCGGTTGCCGTCGGGGTCCCTGAGGAACGCCGCATAGTACGAGGCGTGGTAGCTGCGCAGGCCCGGCGGGCCATCATCGCTGCCCCCGGCAGCGATGCCTGCATCCCAGAAGGCATCGACCTCGGTCCGCCATTTCGCCTTGAAGCACCAGTGGCGGCCCGGCGCATCATCGGGCTTCTCCCCTTTGCGGATCGAAATATAGATCCGCTCGGGATAGGCGGGCCGCGCCCGCTCGCCGTAGCCGAGCCAATCGTCGCGGCGGCCGACCTTGACCACGCCGAGCATCTTCATGATCGCGTCGTAGAACGGCTCGGCGGCCGATATGTCGGAGACGGTGATGGAGACGTGGTCCAGCATCTATCCGTCAGCTCGCGTTCCTGAGCCGCTCCAGCGCCTCGAGGATCTTGGCTTTCCTCGCCACCGCGGCTTCGCGCTTTTCTTTTTCTTCCTCGACGATTTCTTCCGGCGCGTTGGCAACGAATTTCTCGTTGGCAAGTTTGCCATCGACGCGCTTGATGTCGCCTTCCGCCTTCGCCAGTTCCTTGTCGAGCCGGGTCTTCTCCGCCGAAAGGTCGATCACGCCCTTCAGCGGCAGGGCCGCGACCTCGCCGCGCACCAGGAGTTGCACCGCGCCTTCCGGCGCGCGGTCGGCAAAGGAGATATCGGCAAGCCGCGCCATCCGCTTGACGACGTCGTTCCAGCGTTGCGCGCGCGCCTTCGTTTCAGGCGATGCGCCTGAAAGAACCAGCGGCGTCAGCGTCGCCGGCGTGATGTTCATTTCCGCGCGCACCGAGCGGATCGCGGTGACGAGATCGACCACCCAGCCGATCTCGGCTTCGGCGGCGGGATCGCTGAAGTCGGCGGCCTCCAGCGCCAGCAGCAACGGCGGCACCAGTGCATCGTTCGGGCTGGTCGTCGTCACCAAGGCCAGTTGCTCCGCCGTCAGGCCGCCGGCCTTGCGCGGCCATTCCGTCAATACCAGAAGCCCATCGCGCTTGGCCGTCACCGCCCAAAGTTCTTCGGTGATGAAGGGCATGAACGGGTGCAGCAGCTTGAGGATTTCGTCGCGCGCCCACGCCACCATGGCGCGGGTCTCGGCCTTGGCGGCGCCCTCCTCGCCCATCAGCACCGGCTTGGCGAGTTCGAGATACCAGTCGCAATAGACGTTCCAGACGAAACGGTAGATCGAGGCGGCGGCGTCATTGAAGCGGTAGGCTTCGATCGCTTCGGTCACCTCGCGCGTGGCGCGCGCGGTCTCGTGCGCGATCCAGCGGTTCAGCGTCTCCTTCGCCTCGGTGGCGTCGAAGTCCGGCGGCAAGGCGCAGCCGTTCATCTCGGCGAAACGGCAGGCATTCCATAGCTTAGTCGCGAAATTGCGGTAGCCCTCGACACGGCTCGAGGCGAGCTTGATGTCGCGGCCCTGCGCCGCCATCGCAGCCAGCGTGAAACGCAGCGCGTCGGCACCGTAATCGTCGATCAGGTGCAGGGGGTCGATGACGTTTCCCTTCGACTTCGACATCTTGGCGCCCTTCTCGTCGCGGACGAGGGCGTGGATGTAGACTGTCGGGAACGGCACGTCCTTCATGAAATGAAGGCCCATCATCATCATGCGGGCGACCCAGAAGAAGATGATGTCGAAGCCGGTGACGAGAACGTCGGTCGGATAATAGCGGTTCACATCCTCCTCGTCGTCGGGCCAGCCGAGCGTCGAGAACGGCCACAGCGCCGAGGAGAACCAGGTGTCGAGCACGTCCTCGTCGCGGGTGATGAAGCCTTCGCGCTTGGCCGGGTCGAGCGCCATCTCGCGCCCCTGCTCCGGCGTGATGACCTCCTGCTCGGCGTAATAGCCGAGCGCGTTGCCGACCGCTTCCTCTTCGGTCTCGGCGACGAACACCTTGCCGTCGGGCCCGTACCACGCCGGAATCTGATGGCCCCACCAGAGCTGGCGGGAGATGCACCAGGGCTGGATGTTTTCCATCCACTCGAAATAGGTCTTTTCCCAGTTCTTCGGCACGAAGGTGGTCGCCCCCGAACGCACCGCCGCGATCGCCGGCTGCGCCAGGGTTTTCGCGTCGACATACCACTGGTCGGTGAGGTACGGCTCGATGACGACGCCGGAGCGGTCGCCATGCGGCACCATATGCGTGTTCGGCTCGATCCGCTCCAGGAAGCCGAAATCCTCCAGCCGCGCCACGATCTGCTTGCGCGCGGCGAAACGCTCGACGCCATGCAGTTCGTCCGCAAACTGGCCAGCGCCTTCCGGCAGTCCGCGCAGATAGTCCTCGTTGTCGGCAAGGGCGAGGCAACCCTCCTGATCGAGCACGCTGATCTGCGCCAAATGGTGGCGGCGGCCGACCTCGAAATCGTTGAAGTCGTGCGCCGGGGTGATCTTCACCGCGCCCGAGCCTTTTTCGGGATCGGCGTAGTCGTCGCCGATGATCGGGATGCGGCGGCCAACCAGCGGAAGAATGACGTGCTGGCCGATGAGATGCTTCAGCCGTTCATTCTCGGGATGCACCGCGACCGCGCTGTCGCCGAGCATGGTTTCGGGGCGCGTGGTGGCGACGACGATGAAGGTCGCGGGATCGTCCGGATTGAAGGTCTTGCCCTCGATCGGATAGCGCAGATACCACAGGCTGCCCCTGACCTCGGTTTGCTGCACTTCGAGATCGGAAATCGCGGTCAGCAATTTCGGATCCCAATTCACCAGCCGCTTGTCCTTGTAGATCAGCCCTTCGCGATGCAGTTCGACGAACACTTTCGCGACCGCACGCGACAGGCCCTCGTCCATGGTGAAACGCTCGCGCGACCAGTCGCAGGAGGCCCCGAGCCGCTTCAGCTGGTTGACGATGACGCCGCCGCTCTCGGCCTTCCACTGCCAGACCCGTTCGAGGAATTTGGCGCGGCCCATGTCGCGGCGGCCCGGCTCCTGCCGCTCCATCAATTGCCGCTCGACCACCATCTGGGTGGCGATCCCCGCGTGATCGGTGCCGGGCTGCCACAGCACGTCGCGGCCGCGCATCCGCTCGAAGCGGCAAAGAATGTCCTGCAGGGTGTTGTTGAGCGCGTGCCCCATATGCAGCGAGCCCGTTACGTTGGGCGGCGGGATCACCACGGTGAACGGCCTGGCGTCGCGACGCTCGGGCCGTCCGGCCCGGAACGCCCCGCTTTCCTCCCAGATCCGGGCCATGCGGGTTTCGATATCGGCGGGCTGGTAGTTCTTCTCGATCATCGGGGTGCAATTCTCAGGGGCTATGGAACGGGCTAGAAAGCCGCCGGAACGCGCCAAGTCAACACGACAGGCACGCCGAAAGCCGCATTAGGCCGGATCTGGGACTGAATGAGGGCCGGCAAGCGGCCCGCGGCGGTGCCGGAAAATGCCCTAGCGCCCGCGCGAAACCCGCTCGATTTCCGCTTTCACGATGCGCTCCACGAGACCCGGCAGATTGTCGTCGAGCCAGGATTTCAGCATCGGGCGCAGCATTTCCTTGACGAGGTCTTCCAGCGTCCGCGCATTGTTGCTCAGCACGGTGTTGGCGAGCGTATTGAAGGCGGATTCGACCGCCGACACGGTCGAGCGCGACAGGATCTGCTGCGGCGGCGCCGTTTCGAAGGGCGGCGGCTCGAAGGGCGGCGGCTCGAACGCGGGCGGCTGCTGAATCGCTCGGGTAGCGGCGGTTTCGGTGAATTCCAGATCGTCCCTGGGTTCGATCTTCTGGAACGCAGGTTGCGGCGGTGGCGGTTCCGGCACCGCCATCTCGTCGGTCAGTTCGAACACGTCGCCGTCGGGCTGCGGTGGCCTGATCTCCTCCGCGGAGGTCGCTTCATCGAGCCCGTTCAGCAGCGCGTCGATGTCGTCCTGGCTGTTCGAGGCGGCCGGCGCGGCGGGAGGCGGCGCAGGCTTGGCCGGCGGCGGCGCGGCCTTCGCCGCGGCGGCCTGGGCGGCGGGGATGGCCGACGGCGGAATATCCTTCATCACGGCAGGCTTGATCACCGGAGCCTTGGCTGCGGGTGCCGCAGGCGTCTCCGGCTTTGCAGCGGCGGGCGGGCTGGCGAGCTTTTCGGCGGCCGGCGGCTTCGACTCATCGTCGGCAATGATGCGACGGATCGACGCCAGAATCTCCTCCATCGAGGGTTCTTGGACCTTTGCAGGCTGCGTCATCTCCGACTCCACATCATCAACGCCCTCCTGCGCGTTTTACACCAAGCAAGACGGGATTCGCCGGTCCTGGCGATGCCGGCCGGAATTTTCATCGCACAAGCCCGACTTGTCCCCAGATCAAGCGCCATCAGAGACATCGCACGGGATCTCGCCCCTGCCCAGGCACCGAAGAGCGTCGCGGCCGAGTGGTGCAGGCTTCGGCGCGAATCGCTCTGCTGCCTCATGCAAAGGTATGTCAGGGCAATAATTGATTGCAACGCTCAAGCACACGGCCGCCGACGCGTGCCCTCGGACAGAAGCGCAAAGCGCGTCTTCGCGCCAGACGATCCGAGGACATGCGCGGCTTGGGCCGCGGATGTCGACGAAGCGATCAGCGGCCGTCGGGATTGCGAACGCCGAACCAGCTGTCGCGAACCTGGTGATAATGCACGCTCGGATCGTAGACGGTGGTCGGCAGATTGAGCACCTGCGGCGACAAGCGCCCCACGGCGTTCAACACGGCGTATGAAGCGACCACGCGATCATGCTGCGCGGTGACCAGTGCAACGCGGGCGTTGACCAGCGCCTGCTGCGCGTTCAGCACGTCCAGCGTGGTGCGCTGGCCGGCCTTGGCCTCTTCGCGCACGCCGTTCAGCGCGATCTCGGAAGCCGTCACCTGCGACTGGGCAGACTGGACCTGCGCCTTGCCCGCAACCAGTTGTCCCCATGCCGTCACCACGTTGGCGCGGGTCTGGTCGCGGACCTGCTCGAGATTGAGGCGCTGCTGCGCCAGGGTTTCCTTGGACTGGCGGATCAGCGAGTATTCGGCGCCGCCCTGATAGACCGGCACCGACAGCTGCGCGACCGCCGAAGCGCCGAACGAGCGCTGGATCGTCATGGTCTGTTCGTAGGATTGCTGCACCGAGGCCTGCAGCGTCACCGTCGGCAACAGCGCGCCTTCGTTGACCTTGACCTGAAGATAGCTGACGTCGATGCCGAACATAGCGGCGGTCACGTTCGGATTTTGCGTCAGGCCCACTTCGACCGCCGACGGCAGCGTTCCCGGCAGGAAGCGATCCATCGGCGAGCCCGGGGCGAGAGCCTCGGGCTCGTTGCCGATGATTTGGCGGAATTTCGATCGCGTCGTCGTCAGGTTGGCTTCGGCCGTCAGCAATTGCGTCTTGCCGGCAGCGAGTTGCGCCTCCGACTGCGCGACGTCGGTACGCGTGACCTCGCCGACGTTGAAGCGGTCGCGGGTCTGCTTCAAGGTTTGTTCGAGAACGCGGACGTTGCTCTTCTGAACCTCGACGATCGCGGAGTCGCGCAGGTAATCCATGTAGATCGTGGCGCCCTGCAGCAGCACCGTCTGTTCGAGCACCCGCAACGCTTCGCGCGCGCCCGAGACCTGGCTCTCCGCCGCGCGGGTCTTGTTGGCGGTCTGCTGTCCGTTGAACAGCGTCTGCGTCACTGTAGCGCCGATGCTGCGCGGCGAGTTGGCGCCGCGATTTCCAGTTCGGACGAGTTTCTCGGGCGTGCCGCCCGCAGTGGTGAGCGTTTCGGTGAATTGGTAACCGGCGCTGCCGGTGACCGCGACGCGCGGGCGATAGCCCGACAATGCCTGCGGCACGCTCTCGTCGGTCGCCCTGACCGAGGCGCGCTGCGCATTGAGCTGTGGATTGTTCTGATAGGCGCGCACCAGCGCGGCCTCAATCGTATCGGCCAAGGCGGGCGCCGGGCCCGCAAAAGCCAACAGAAGGGCCGCAGCCGCAGCTCCGGTAACGACCTTCACCCCACGCATCCCGTGTAATCCATTCGTTTTCACTCACCGGTTCGAGCGAGCGAACCGGACGTCGGCATTGCAAGTGAGTCCCACCTCACCTTATGCCGGAGGCAAGCGGGACGAAACCCTCAGGCAACCGAACCCGGCGGAAACTCTTCACGTGGGGCATCCGGGCCACACTTCTGATTCAGAACGGAATTTTAACAGCGATCGGGGGCTGGGAAGGCCCGAATCGGCTAGAAAACGAAGGCCGGAAGCCGCTCCATCCCGGGCAGAACCGGAACCGCGGCGTCGAACAGCGCCCGATGCCCGAAATCGCCATGCGACCGGGTCACGATCGTAGCCCGCTGCGGCTGCGTTGTGGCGAAGACGCCGACCAGCCGGCCGCCCTCCTTGAGCTGACCGCAGAGCCGGTCCGGCGCGATCTCGGTCGCGCCATTGAGCACGATCACATCATAGGGTGCGTTGGCCGGATCCCCTTCGGCGGCCGCGGTCACGCGGACCGTCACATTGCCGAGCCCAAGCTGGAGAAGCGCGTCCCTTGCCTTGGCGGCCAGCGCAGAATCGCCTTCGGTCGCCGTCACCTGCCCGGCCAGTTTGGCAGCCACGGCCGCCGCATAGCCGGTCGCGCACCCCACCACCAGAACGCTGTCACCTTCCTTGATCTCGGCCGCCTGCAGCATCTTCGCCGTCACCACCGGCTTGATCAAAAAGCGCTTCGCGGAAGGCCCCTCGCCGACATCGAGATCGAGGTCCAGATAGGCCAGCGCGCGCTGATTTTGCGGGACAAATGCTTCGCGCGGCACCGCCAGCATGGCGTCGAGGATCCTGATATCGGTGACGTCGCTGGGGCGAACCTGACCATCGACCATCTTCTGGCGCGCGGTTGAAAAACCGGACGAAAAACCGGGCATGGGCGAACCTTTGGGCGAACCTAAGAAAGCGGCGGACATAGCCCCGCGGGGTGAGCGAAACCGCGCCATCTTTGGAACAAGGCTCGCCAAAACGCAACACGGCGCTGGCGCAGGCCGGAACCAGCATTCCGCCCTGCTTCCCGCGCTACCTGCGCGCCGGCGATGCCTATTCGATCGTCGCTATCAGCCGCCCGATCAGCCGCGCCACCTCGTCCAGATGCTCAGAATCGTGTTCGGCGACAGCCCGGGCGAGCCGGCGCAGGCATTCGTCGTCGCTCAGCATGGGGATGTCGCTCGGGACGATCGACGGCACCGGTTTCAGCAGGTCGGTCAAGACGTCTGGCATCGAATCACCTCAGGGGTTCGAGTCCGGCAGCACCAAACGTCGTCCGCGAATGGGTCGATTTGGCGGCAGTCATGACGCGGGCGCGCCGACAGCCGCGGCGACCGGCTACCGGCGCCGTGTCCTCGCCGGGCCGGAAACCGCAAAAAACCTTGCGCGGCAAGCGGTTTCGGCGCCCTCCCGAGACCGCGTCAGAACGGGATATTTCGTCCTTTGCAAGCCCGGAAGGCTTTGTTATACGCTGCCCGTCTCGCGAACGACTGGTTCGCCTGTTCCTCGGTAGCTCAGCGGTAGAGCATTCGACTGTTAATCGAATGGTCGCTGGTTCGAATCCAGCCCGGGGAGCCAAAGTCTCTCAACCTGCCACGAGACTGATGCGCTAATTCAGGCGAACAGCGTTTCTTGCTGTCCGCGCCGCTCCTTAATGACGCGTTAACCACCTCAGCCGCTAGCTTCGCTATCGTTGCTGAGCGAATCCAGACGATTCTCTGGATTGGAGGGTCCTGTCATGAGCCTTTCCGAGGTCAATGCCGCAAAAGCCATTTTCGGCTGGCCGCTCTATTCGACCTTGAACGCGGTGTCGTTTTCCGGTGCGCAGCCGGATTGGCGGACCAAGGTCACGACTTTCACGCAATTTCTGCCGGTGCTTTGCATCACGACGGCGATCTGGGCGATCGGTTGGGCGACGTCGATCTGGTTGCTGGCCTCAATCGTCGTTTGAACCGACGCGGGCCCCGTCGTCTCACTGTTCGAACACCGCCCGGCAGGCCTCGCTGAGGCTCGCCTTCTGGCGCCGCAGGCAGTTGGTGATGGCGCGGACGTTGGGGATTTCGCCGGGGCAGAGACGGTAGACGTCCGGGCTGCAGGCCTTGCGCTGCTCCGGGCTCGCCAGCGCGGCGGACGCCGAATGCGATGCCGACAGCGCCAGCAGGAAACCGATCGTACCAGCCAGATTGGCGCGGCTCGCTTTGGCCCAGGCACGCTGAAACTTCGCTGTCATCGCCGTTCTCCCTCGTTCGCTTGACGGCTCGCCGGAGCCGTGGTGGTTTGGCAAATACGGGAAAATTTTTCAGGAAAATGTGATTTTTCTCACATTTGGACGCGGATGGAACCGCCTAGTCTGCCGGCGGGGAAATTAGGGCAAAAGTAACCAAGACGGCTGGGATTACGGGATCGATACAATTTGATCGATCCGTTCAATCTGGAAACAAAACACTTTTGAGATCGTGCGTTCTCGAACCAGGAGAGCGCGCGATGAGCGAAGTTGAATACAACCGATTGCTGGAGAGCGTCAGAATGGCGATTGAACCCGCGCCGCAGGAAGATTTTTTGGCCGGACTGCCGCTGTTCGAAGAGGCGCCGAAAGCCGCCAACGACAACCAGCACGCCTGGCCGCTGGTTCCGTTTCCCGAAGGCTGGTACGCCGCCTGCTGAGAGGACGCCCAATCGACCTCTTTCGGCCTCTTAGATAATCAGTGCAAGGCATTGATTAAATTAATGGAGGCCACGACCAGAATTGAACTGGTGTACACGGTTTTGCAGACCGTTGCGTAACCACTCCGCCACGTGGCCCCTTGGGGGCGAACTCATATACGGCCTGCCTGCCATAGGCAACCAAGGCGCTGAGAGCCTCTCTCGAAAACGCTTTGCTCAAGCCCGTCTGCGCCGCCGGTAATCCTTCTTCTTCGGCTTGGGCACGAGTTCGGGCATCGTGCCCTGCACTTGTCGATACCTCGCCAGCATCCGCTCAAAACTAGCATGCAGCGTTTCCGCGATGTCGGGCCGCTTTTCCAGGCTCGAAAGCAGCATCGCCGCCGCCTCGATGGTGGCAAGGCCGTCGCGGCGCGGCTCCTTGCGCAGCCTGCCGTAGCGCGAGGGGTGCGCGGGGCCCAAGATGACGCGCTGGCATTTCAGCATCCAGGCATTGCGCCACCACAGCGCCTTGGCCTGGCTCCAGGTGCCGTCGAGCAGCACGATACCTTCGATATCCCGCAAGATTCCGCGCTGGTGATCCTCGACCTCGCCCTTGCGGTTGATGGCGACGATGTCCTGGTCGGTGTCGAGGTCGGCGACTTTCGCCGAACCGAGATAGAGCACCGCCCAGCGCGAGGGATCGGCGACGGGCCGTCCCAGCGCCTTGGACAGGCTCGGCCATGACAGCCCGATCTTGAGTACCGCGTTCTTGAAATGCAGCGCGGTCAGCCGCGCGGTGCCGAGCGCCCTGTCCTGCTCCTGCGGATGCTGCAGGATCAACAGCTCGATCCTGTTCTCGATCGGCGTGATGCTGTCGCAGATGCACAGCGGCATCGGTTTATGGCATTGCGGACAGTCCGGCACCGCCTCAGCGGCGGCGCCCGTTTCAGGCTCGGATGGTTTTGACATGGGCCCGCTATACGCTTCGCGGGCCTGCGCTTCAACAACGCAAACGCCCGTCCGATGGGGCTATTCCGCGGGCGCCACAGCCGCGACCGGCCCGGATCGCCGCCGCCGCAGCCGGTCGATCAAAAGGTAGATCACCGGCGTTGTGTACAGCGTGAGGATCTGCGAGACGAACAGGCCGCCGATGATGGTGATGCCGAGCGGCCGGCGCAGCTCGGTGCCGGGCCCGGTGGCGATCACCAGCGGGATGCCGGCGAACAGTGCCGCCATCGTCGTCATCAGGATCGGGCGGAACCGGGCGCTACAGGCCTCGAAAATGGCATCGGCGGACGAGAGGCCGCGGTGACGCTCGGCGTCGAGCGCGAAATCCACCATCATGATGCCGTTCTTCTTGACGATGCCGATCAACAGAATGATACCGACGAAGGCGATCACGGTCAGCGGCGTATTGGTCACCTGCAGCGCCAGCAGCGCGCCGAGCCCAGCGGACGGCAGCGTCGAGATGATGGTCAGGGGATGGGCGAGGCTCTCATAGAGCACGCCCAGCACGATATACATCGCCACCAGCGCGCCGAGAATCAATAGCGGCTGCCGCCCGCTGGTCTTGTTGAAGTCGCCGGCATTGCCGTCGAAACTGCCGCGGATGCCCTCGGGCATGTGCAATTCGTCGACCGCGCGCTGGATATTCGACGTGGCGACCTCGAGCGGCACATCGGGAAGCAGGTTGAACGACACCGTGGTCGAGGGAAACGACTGGGAATGATAGACCGCGAGCGGCGACAGTCCGCGGGTGGTGTGCACCACGGCGGATAACGGCACCTGCACGCCGCCTGCGCCTGCGACGAAGATCTGCTCGAGGTTGGACGGATCGGACTGGAACTTCGGATCGATCTCCAGCACCACCATGTACTGGTTGCGCTGGGTGTAGACGATCGAAATCTGCCGCTGCGCGAACGCATTGTTCAGCGCATTGTCGATGTCCTGGACGCGGACGCCGAGGCTCGACGCCGCCCTGCGGTCGATCGCCAGCGTCAGCTGCAACCCGCCGGGATCGCGGTCGCTGGAGACATCGGTGATGCCCTCGACGGTCTCCATCCGCTTGGCGACGATCGGCGCCCATTTCTGCAGGAGGTCGAGATCGGTGCTCGACAGCGTATACTGGTAGTCGGAATCGCTTTGGCGACCGCCGGCGCGGATATCCTGTGCCGCGAACATGAACAGCCGGATGCCGGCGACCCGGTAGAGATCCTTGCGCAAGCGGTCGATCACGAGCTGGGTCGAGATGCCGCCGCGCTCCTCCGGCGGCTTCAGGCTGATGTACATCACCCCGCGATTGGCGCCGCCGCCGCCGGGACCGCCGGGGCCGCCCAGCACCGAACCGATCCCCGCCACGGCCGGATCGGCCATCACGATATCGGCGAGCTGCTGCTGCAGCTTCAGCATCGCCTGGAACGAGGTGTCGGCCGAAGCCCGGGTCGAGCCGATCACGAAGCCCGAGTCGTCGACCGGGAAATATCCCTTCGGGGTCTTGATGTAGAGCACCACGGTCAACGCGATGGTGGCGAAGAACACGACCAGGGTCAGCAGGGGAAAGCCGAGCACGACCCGGAGCGTCCGCTCATAGAAGGTGACGATGCGCGACAACGTGCCCTCGACGGCGCGGTCGAACCAGGTCGCACGACCGGAGGTCGCCGCCTTGATGTAGTGCGCGCAGATCATCGGCGTGATCGTGAGCGACACCACGGTCGAAACCACGATGGCGAAGGTCAAGGTCAGCGAGAATGCCCGCAAGAGCCGGCCGACGATGCCGTCCATGAAGATCAGGGGCGTGAAGGCTGCGATCAGCGACAGAGAGATCGACAGCACCGTGAAGCCGATCTGCTTGGCGCCTTCGACCGCCGCTTCGTAAGGCTTCATGCCCTGCTCGAGGTTGCGGTGCATGTTCTCGATCATGACGATGGCGTCGTCGACCACGAAGCCGACCGAGATCGCCAGCGCCATCAGCGTCAGATTGTCGATCGAGAAACCGGCGAGCCACATGCCGGCGCAGGTGCCTGCCAGCGCCAGCGGCACCGATACGCCGGCCGCGATCGTCGGCGTGATCCGGCGCAGGAAGGCAAACACCACCACCATGACCAGGAAGGCGGTCGCCAACAGCGTCCACTGCATGTCCCGGACGCTGGCGCGGATGGTGCCGGTGCGATCGACCAGGGTCGAGATCTCGACCCCGGCGGGAAGCCATTGCTTCAGTTCGGGAATCAGCGCCTTCACGCGATCGACGGTATCGATGACGTTGGCATCGCCCTGTTTGGTGATCTGGATCAGCACTGCCGGCTGCTTGTTGAACCAGGCGATCGACCGGCTGTTGCGGACGGCATCCTCCACCTCGGCGACATCGGAGAGCCGGACGAAATTGCCGTTCGAGCTCTTGACCAGGATGTCGCGGAATTCGGCCGCCGTCCGCATCTGCCGGTTGGTCGACAAGGTCTCGCTCTGCCGGTCGCCATTGAAAATTCCGACCGGACCGAGCGGATTGGCGTTGATGATCGCGAGCCGGACGGCATCGGTGGCAATCCCGGCATTGGCGAGCGCGACCGGGTTGAGCGCGATGCGCACCGCGGGCTGGTCGGCGCCGCTGACGATCACCTCGCCGACGCCGGGCACCTGCGAGATGCGCTGCGCGATCACGGTATCGGCCGCGTCGTACATCGCGCTGGTAGTCAGCGTCTTCGACGTCAGCGCCAGCACGAACACCGGCGCCGCCGCGGGATTGGCCTTGCGGAAGCGCGGCAGCGACGGCAGGTCGCTCGGCAAGTCTGCCAGCGAGGCGTTGATCGCGGCCTGCACGTCGCGCGCGGCGCGGTCGATGTTGCGGCCGATGGCGAATTGCAGCTGGATGCTGGTAGTGCCGAGCGAACTCGTAGAGGTGATCTGGGTGATGCCGGCGATCTCGCCGAGCCGCCGTTCCAAGGGGGCAGCAACGGTCGCCGCCATCACCGAAGGGTCGGCGCCCGGCCGCGACGCGAACACCCGGATCATCGGGAAGTCGACGTTGGGAACCGCGGCGACAGGGAGAAACGCGTAGGCGACCATGCCGACCAGGAACAGCCCGACCGCCAGCAAGGTGGTGCCTACCGGACGGCGAATGAACGGCTCCGAGATCGATGCCATTGCTACTGATTTCCGCTCACCTAACGACCCACATCGGAGTCGATCGCCGCCCCCCTTTCTCTAGTTCTTTGACGCTCCAGGCGCAATCGCACCAATCGTATGCCCTTCCGAGGCAAGCCGCGCCAACTCAGAGTTTGCCCCTGGCTGGTAGTTGCCCGGCGTGTCGCCGAAACCGGGATCGAATGCGGTATCGGTCGCGCCCTTCAGGTCGTCGGCGGGCATTACGGAGATGTAAAACTTGTCGCCGGAACCGGTTGGCAGTTGATCAGTCCTCAGATAGTTGCCGTCCAGCAGCGGGTATTCCCGTCTCGCCAGGTTGCCGTAGACATTGTTGTAGTTCAACCGCGCCTTGGCATCGACGTCGACCGCCACACCGATCAGATTGTAAGCGACCAGATTGTGGTCGAGACTAACGTCCGCCTGCCCTCCGACAATCTCAAGTCCCTTGTTCTTCTGATAAACAACCGTGTTGCCGGATATGACCGCGCGGCCATCGAGGACGAGGATGCCGTGTTGATTGGCTTCCACGATATTGCCGGAAATGACCGCTTCGGTTCCAGATCCAGCCAATATCGCTATCCCATTGTGCATGGAAATCTTGTTGCCGCCGACATCCACTCGCGCCGTCGCGAGGCGGGCATCACGCTTGCCGGTCTCGACCGTGACGCCGTTGCCCTGGTTGAAATACATGGTATTGGCCGTGACACGCACGTTGCCACCGTGGATCTGGACGACATTTTGATTCTGGGAGGCGGTGTTGCCGGTCAGCGTCGCCTCCACGCCCGTCAGGTCCACGCCGACCTGATAGTCCCGAATGGTATTGGCTTCGATCAGCGCCCGGCTACCGACCAGTGCAAGTGCAAAATTCCCGGCGCCACCGATCGAATTTCCGCGGATCGTAAGCTCGGAGTCCTTCGAAACAACCGCATACTGATTTTCCGCGAACAGGTTTTGCAGGATCACGCCGCGATTTCCCGAGCCGATACCGACGCCGATCTTGTGCCCATGCAGGACCGAATCGGCAATGGCCGCTTGCGAACCGGAAAGCCGTATACCGAAGGTGTCCGCGCCGCCGCTGATGGCGACGTTCCGGATCAACACGTCGCGCGATTTGGACACTGCAATCCCAGCTTGCGTGCCGGAAACTTCCACGCTGAAATTCTTCAGCGTAATGCCGGATGCGTTCTGGACGACCATTCCGGTTCCGCTTGGGCTTGGCCCTGACTGAATGGCGGGGGTCACGCCGTCGACGCTAACGTTATTGACTCCGACCAGCCTCAGCGGATTGGCGGCCTCGACGGCAACGATCCCGCTGTCCTTCGTCTGGATGCGGATGCCAGAGACCGCTACGAGTTCCTCTCTGTAAATGCCTGATTGCACGATGATCGTGTCACCCGAACTGCTTTTCACAATCGCGGCGGTAATGGTCCGGTAGTTTCCTCCGCCCGACGGGCCGACCGTGATCGTCCGCGGCGCCGCTGCCGTCTGGGGCGAAACCAGCTCGGCGCGATCCAGATCATATTGTTCCGTGGTGATTGTTTTGGTGACCCGGTTTCCCTGCCGCAAAATCGTGACATTGCCGCTCTTCCCTGCTTCCGTCAGACGATTGTCGATCGCGACAATGACGTCGCCGCGTTCGATCCCGGCCCGGTCGAGCGGGCCGCCCTTGCCGACACCCAGGACGAGAGACGCCTTCTCGGGAATGCCGAGGTCGCGGGCCAACTCCGGGGAAACGGGCGAAAAGAATGCCCCGACGAGGTAGTCCCAGTTTGCCCTGACGTCAGCCCGCGACGGCGTGCTCACCATGATCGCGAGAACCACCGTGATCAACGCTGGGGCTGGACCACATCGGCGAACGCAGGAACCGGAATTGCACCGCATCATCGACTCCATTCCATCTCTCAACGCCCTGGTCGGGACCGTACCAATCACCGGCCCGACGCGGCTCGCTGCATCATCGGCTTGCCGTCGGGATTCTTGATCAATTCCACGTGCGGAAGTCTGACCGTGGCCGGCGAGCGCACCGGATCGAGGGACAGAGAATAGTGATCCGCCCAGCTCGTATCGAGCGAAACGCGGTGGTTCTTCAGCCAGCGAATGATCGCGACCGTCTGGGCTGCTGTCTTGAGATCGTTCAGGACAGGGAAGCGAACGGCCAACCCGTCGTAGTGACGGGACGAGAACTCGCCCAGCCACAGGTCATAGGGATCCAGGGAATCGTTTTGGCCGTCGGCCGACCAGATTGCGAGTTTCATCCGGACGGGTCCGAAACTCAGCGCGTCACCGGTCCGGGTCAAGACGACCTTTTCCGGAATCCAGGTGAGGAAAGTCGAATCCAGCCACCATTTCTCCGGCGCTGCCGGTCGAGCGCGGCGCGCGGGCCTGGCGCGCTCCGAAGTGCCGGCAAGGGCGGCGCGCGCCTCGTATTCGAGGCTTGAGCGATAATTCTCGATAGCGATCGGCGGCAGCGGCTTCCCGTACACGCTGTCGACGCCCTGAATGAGTTCCAGGATGACGCGATCCGCCGCCAGCAGCACGTTGCCGAGCCGCGTATCGGCAATCGGCCCATAATACAGCACGCGCTGCATGCTGGGCTCGGGAGCGGCCATGAGGCCGATCGCCGGCCCCAGCATCAGGTCCATCTCTCCACCATCGCGCGGCCGAGGCCTCGGCGACGGCAGGAACTCCTTATTCCAGACGAGTTCGCCATAACGGTCACGGCCGGTGTCGATCACCACGGCCGCGGATTCGTCAGCAATTAGCTTCCCGCCGACGATACCTTCGCCGCCATAGATCGAACGAATTGCCAATGCCAGAAAATCCAGGGGAAGATCGGGAAACGCCAGTCGCTCGTTCCCGTAATTCAGATGGAGGCGACCGCCGGCGATCTCGGCGCCTTTGATCGCGCCAGGATCGAGCGGCGGCTCCACCTCCGCAGCGAGGTGCAGCGAGACACCACCCGGTCCGGCGCGGCCGGATCCGAACGCTTCCGTTGCGTCCTGCATGATGTTCTTGATGTTGACGGTCTGGCGAACGATCCGCAGCTCTCTGTCGTAGGCGTCCGACTGCTTCAGGATGCCCGATGCATGACCGGAGAACTGTTCGACGGTCGGCCGTCCGGGGCGTTGATCCGTGTCCGGTTTGTCAGCGGTCCGGTATTTCCAGTCCGGCCCATGAAACCAGCGCAGCAGGGCTTCGGCCGCGGTGGTTTGCCGTTCGAGCTGCTTTTCCAGCAGCCGCAATTTGAGTGGATTGCTCTCGGTTCCGATCTGCCCTTGAATTTTAGCAACAACCTGGCGCGTGTCCCACAGCAATTTCGATTTCACCTGGATATCCAGATGGATGGCGTTGTCTACGGTGGCCGCCTTGGCTTCCGCGACGGTCATTGGTTTTTTCTTCGCGCGCTCGATCTCCATATCCATACGAATCATGGCTGCCGATTCCTCGATTGGCGGCGGTTTCTTGGTCAGGAGACGTATGTCTGCTTCGATCTGCTTCTTTGCCATCCATTCGTTCAGTTCTCGATATTTCCGATCATTTTCCTTGCGTTGCTGCTCATCTTTGATCGCTGCTTCCTTACGGGCTATTTCCATAAGCGCAGCGGTCTCGGCGAGTACCCGGTCAGCGCGTGACATCGTCCCAACGAGTTCGCTCTTGTCGTCGGCTGCGGCGCCCGCGCTGCCGAATGTCGCGACCAAGACGCCGGCCAGGAGCGCGATGCGCCAGCCCGCTCCCCGCCGGCTTCGCGCAGGCGAAGATGGCCGTATCGTCATCCCTGCACTTGCGGGTATCGCCACCATGTCGAACTACCCTCCGCGCAACCGCTTCAGGGCCGCGGTTGCAACCTTGTGGCCGGGATCAAGCGCGAGCACGCGCTCGTAGTCGGCGATGGCCTTCTGGACATCGCCGGCTTTCTCGTAGGCGTCTGCGCGGCTCCAGAAGGCGAACGTATTTTGTGGATTCAGCCGTATCGCTTCACTCAAATCGGCAATTGCGTTGCGAAAATCGCCCTTGTCCGAATAGGAGCGTCCGCGAAACAGATGGAGCATCGCGACCTGAGGTCGCAGCTTGATCGCCTGGGTATAATCATCGATGGCCCGATCGAAGTCGCGCTGATCGTTATAGGCCCTGGCGCGATTGGCGTAGCCCCTGAACTCGGAGGGGTTGAGCCGGATCAATTCGGTGAAGTCGGCGATCGCGGCGGGCAGGTTTTTCGTTTCGGAATAGGCCGAGCCTCGCGCAAAATAGGAATCCGCGGACCGCGGGTCCAACCGGATCGCGTCGTTGAAATCCGCGATGGCCTTGTCGTGCTGTTGCTTGAATGCATAGGCGCGACCGCGATCGAGATACGACTCGGCGTTTTTCGGATTGATCCGGATCACTTCATTGAAATCGGCGATCGCCTGGTCGTATTGCTTTTTGTTGCCGTAGACACGACCGCGATTGCGGTAGCCCTGCGCGTTTTTCGGATCGAGTTCGATCGCTTTCGAGAGATCGACGATCGCCGTGTCGAGTTCTCCCTTGCCGGCGTAAGCGAGGCCCCGCTGGAGATAAGCGAATGAATCTTTCGCATCCAGGACGATTGCCTGATTCAAATCGGCAATGGCGCGATCATGATCCTCCTTGTTTACATAGACCATTCCGCGAAAGCTATATGCTTCGCGGTCCTGCGGATCGCGTTCGATCGCAGATGTATAGTCTGACAATGCCCTGTCGTAGTCCTTCCTGAGGAGGTGGACATTGCCGCGCTTGGTATATGAGGAAGCATTTTCCGGATCGAGCGCGATCGCTTCGTTGAGGTCCGGCAGTGCGCGGTCGAATTGATCGGTAAGGCTGTAGGCATACCCCCGCAGCAGAAAGATCGTGGCCGTCACCGGGTCCCGCGCGCCGTGGGCCGGCTTCTCAAAGGCCGGTTGCCGCAAGGCTTCGTTAAAGTCGGCAATTGCGCGATCATACTGCTTGGCTCGAATGTAGGTCCGGCCGCGATCACGAAGCGCCACGGCAACGCCGTTTCTGGCGGAATAGGAATCGGCCGTCGCCTGCTCCGGCTGCGCGAACAGTCTGATCGCCGCCTCAAAATCCGCGATGGCGCCGTCGTATTCGCCCTTCGACTCAAACGCGTTGCCGCGCCGCGCATAGGCCATGGCGCTACTGGCCTGGAGGCGAAGGACTTCGTTGAAATCCTCAATCGCCTTGTCGTAGGATTTCTCCTCTTGCCGGCACTGCCCACGTTCCAAGAAGGCGCGCGCGAAAGCCGGATTGATCCGGATGGCCTCCGAAAAGGCCTCGATCGCTGCCCTGCAGTCCTTGGCCCCAGCATGCCGAATCCCATTCAGAAACGCAGCGATGGCGGGATCGCCCCCGGTCGCCGGATCAAGGAAGCGCTGCTGAATGAACTTGGCGATCGATGGCGCCACAGACGTCCGGAACTCGGGACTGTAGATGAACAGAGTGACATATTCGGGTAGTGCTTCCACCGGGTGGACGCAGGAATACGGACTCGGCATACCTGCCGATCGCGTGAGCGCGCGCCTATGCGCGGCAGCCTCCTGACGTTCGCGTTCCGATCCAAGCCGACTCGCAAACTCCAGTTGGTAGCAGGTCTCGCCATGCAGGTTCAGCAACCGGTCATTGACCTGTTTGATGACGGGTTCGATCAGGTCACGCCATTCCTTGCTGTCTGCGATGGTGTCGCCGGCATCCACGTAATGTACCAACTCGTGGATTAGATAGAGCACGGCAAGCGGGATATCCGGCCCGTCAACGAAATGGTAATGATCGCGGCGGCGCGCGCTCTCCGGAAATCGCTGTAGAAACTCGTCGAATATCACGACGCTCCGGCCGTGGCTGGAAAAGGCAAGCGCCTGCGCTCCCACCCCGGTTCCAGCGCCAATGCCCGCGGAGCGATAAACCTTCAGCGGCCCATAGGCGGCGACTCTGCGCATCAAACCCGGCGCCAATTCGGAAACTGTATTGAAGGCTCCGCCGACGCGCCGCTTGTCGTCGCCGGTCCAGGTCTTCAGCGGCAGGTGCGCCGCGATGCCAGGCAGCTTCTCTCCTTCGGCAAAGACAATATCGGCGGCAGGTGGGGAGCCTGCCCGCGCCGCCTCGGCCGCCGGCGCCACGGGCCGGGGTGGACTTTCGGCAAGCGGCCCAACTGCAGGTTCGGGCTTTTTTGGGCGTACGGCTTCCGCCGTTGCCCGCGACGTCTGGGCCCGTTGCGTTTCGGCCTGCCGTTCCTGTGCGGTTCGTCCTGCTCGGCCAGTTGGCTCTGTCTCGCTCCCCGGCCTTGGTGTCGTTGGCCGCTGAGCGCGCCCGGCTTCCTTGTCTTCCTCCGCGGCGATTTTCGGCGCGGCTCCGATACGGCTTGCCGTGAAATGCTCGCCGATGACATTGTCGCCCTTCAACGAACTTGCCCCGGTTGGCGTAACCCAGGTCGTGAACAACCCGCCGAGCCACTTGATCTGGACGCGCCCCGATTTCGGGTCGAGGCAACGCCAGGTTCCCCTGTAGGTGATGCCCTCGCCGCGCGCGCTCGCCGCGCCGCCGAGCGAGAATGTGGCTTGCCGCCCGCGCGGCCAATTCCATGCTCCGGCCACGAGGTCACAACGGTTCGCTGCTGCTTCTGCTTCGGAGGTTGCCGTAACAGCGGTCAAAATCGCCACAGCCGCCACCAGCGAGAACCCTCGTGGCGTCTTGCCCAACCTGGATCCAAAATGAGCCATGACGGCAAACTTAGTACGACCTTCGCCGGGCGATCCGCTTGAGCTATGTCAATTCAAGTCGCTGGACTGCCAGGCCAATGCAACCGGGCATTGCCTACCGGACGGCGAATGAACGGCTCCGAGATCGATGCCATTACTGCATCCCCTCGGTGGCCCCCGCGACCGGCGGTGACGGCAGTTCGGGCGCCGGCGGCGGCACCGCCCTCTCGATCCTTCGATTGATCCGGTCGAGCGCGAGATAGATCACCGGCGTCGTGTACAGCGTCAGCAACTGGCTCAGCAGCAGGCCGCCGATGATGGAAATGCCGAGCGGAAAGCGCAGCTCGGCACCGGTGCCGCTTTCCACCGCCAGCGGCAGCGCGCCGAGCAGTGCGGCCAGCGTCGTCATCATGATCGGGCGAAACCGCAGCAGGCAGGCCTGCACGATCGCGTCCGTCGCCGACATGCCCTGGATGCGCTCAGCGTCCAGCGCGAAGTCGATCATCATGATCGCGTTTTTCTTGACGATGCCCATTAACAGAATAATGCCGATCAGGCCGATCACAGACAGATCCTGTCCGAACAGCATCAGCGCCAGGATGGCTCCGACGCCCGCCGAGGGCAGCGTCGAAAGAATGGTGATCGGGTGAATGTAGCTCTCATAGAGCACGCCGAGCACGATGTAGATCGTGACCAGCGCCGCCAGGATCAGCCACGGTTGTCCGGCGAGCGACTTCGAGAACTCGGCCGCATCGCCGGCATAGACGCCGACGATGCTGCCGGGCATGCCGATGCGTCGTTCAACGGTCTTGACTGCATCGACGGCGTCGCCGAGTGCGCCACCGGGCGCCAGATTGAAGCTGAGCGAGACCGCCGGGAACTGGGCCTGATGCGCAATCGCGAGCGGCGCCGTGGTGCGCGTCAGCGTCGCCACCGCCGACAGCGGCACCTGCGCCCCGGCTACCCCGGGCAGATAGAGCTTCGACAGGATCGACGGATCGCGCTGGTAAATCGGCATGGCTTCCAGCACCACCCGGTACTGGTTGGCCTGCCCGTAGATGGTGGAAATCTGCCGCTGCGCGAAGGCGTCGTTGAGCGTATCGTTGACGCCCTGGATGCTGACGCCGAGCTGGCCCGCGCGCTGGCGGTTGATGTCGAGCGAGGCGCGCAGGCCGCCCTCCTGGGCCTCCGAAGAGACGTCGCGGAACAGAGGATCGCGCCGCAGTTCGGCAACGAGCTTTTTGCCCCACTCGCTCACCAGCGGGGCGTCGGTGCCCGTCAGCGTGTACTGGTATTGCGAGCGGCTCGACTGGGTCGAGATCTGCACATCCTGCACCGGCTGGAAGTAGACCGTCATGCCCGGGATCGAGGCGGTCAGCGCCTTCAGGCGCACGATGACGGAGGCAACGTCGTCGCGCCGCTCGCCACGCGGCTTCAGCGTCATCACCAGGCGGCCGACATTGGTGGTCGGGTTGACCGAACCCGCGCCGATCACCGAGACGACGCCGGTTACGTCAGGGTCGGCCTTGATCGCGGCCGCGGCCCTGCTCTGCCGGCTCTGCATTTCCGCAAACGACACGTCGGGACCGGCCTCGGTGACCGCAGTGATGGAGGCGGTGTCCTGCAGCGGCAGGAAGCCTTTGGGCGCGACGACATAGAGGATCAGGGTCGCGACGATGGTGGCGAAGGTCACCAACAGCGTTGCGCGCTGGCGCTGCAGCACCCAGAGCAGCGTGCGGCGATAGAATTCGACCATGCGGTCGATACCGCCGGAGACCGCGGCAAGCCCTGGCACCGCGAATTCTTCATGGACATGCTTCAACAGCCGCGAGCACATCATCGGCGTCAGCGTCAGCGACACGACAGCCGACGTCACTACCGCGATGGTCAGCGTCAGCGCGAATTCGCGGAACATGCGCCCGACCAGTCCCGACATGAACAACAGCGGGATGAACACGGCGATCAGCGACACCGTCAGCGAAATCACCGTGAAGCCGATTTCCTTGGCGCCCTTGAGCGACGCCTCCATCGAGGATTCGCCGTTCTCCATATGGCGGACGATGTTCTCAATCATCACGATGGCGTCGTCGACCACGAAGCCGGTGCCGATGGTCAGCGCCATCAGCGACAAATTGTCGAGGCTGAAGCCGCAGAAATACATGATGCCGAAGGAAGTGATAAGCGACAGCGGCAGCGCCACGCCGGCGATCAGGGTGGCGCGCAGCGAGCGCAGGAACAACAGCACCACCAGCGTCACCAGCACCACGCTCAGAATCAGCGTGAATTGCACGTCACGCACCGAGGCGCGGATGGTGACGGTGCGGTCGCTGACCACGGTCAGGTTGACGCCGGCCGGGATGGCGCGCTGCACCTTCGGAATCTCGCTGCGGATCTGGCGCACCACCTCGATGACGTTGGCGCCGGGCTGCCGCTGGATGTCGATGATGACGGCCGGCGTGCCCTGGTACCAGCCGCCGGTGCGGTCGTTCTCCAGCCCGTCGACGATGATGGCGACGTCGCCGATGGTCACGGGCGCACCGTTGCGGTAGGCGATGATGATCGGCTTGTAGGCTTCCGCCGCCGCGATCTGGTCGTTGGCGGCGATGGTGTAAGCCTGCTGCGCGCCGTCGAGCGATCCCTTCGGCCCGGAGACGTTGGCGCCCGCGATCGCGCTGCGCAAATCCTCCATCGAAATGCCGTAGGCCGCGAGCCGCGCCAGGTCGGCCTGCACCCGAACCGCGGGCTTCAGCCCGCCCAGCACCGCGACCCGCCCTACCCCCGAAATCTGGCTGAGGCGCTGCGCCAGGATGGTGTCGGCGAGATCGCTCATGGCGCGCAGCGAAATCGTCTCCGAGGTCAGCGCCAGCGTCATGACCGGCGCGTCCGCGGGATTGACCTTGGCGTAGGTCGGCGGATACGGCAGGCTTTTCGGCAGGATACCGGCCGCGGCGTTGATCGCGGCCTGCACGTCCTGGGTCGCGCCGTCGATGTCGCGGTTGAGATCGAACTGCAGGGAAATCTGGCTGACGCCGAACGAACTGGTCGACTGCATCGACGACAGCGACGGGATCTGGCCGAGCTGGCGCTCCAGTGGCGCCGTGATCAGCGAGGCGACGACGTCGGGGCTCGCGCCCGGCAATTGCGTCGTCACCTGCACGGTCGGAAAATCGACCTGCGGCAGCGCCGACACCGGCAGCGCCCAATAGCCCAGCGCGCCGCCGATCAGGAGCGCGATCCCCAGCAGCGAGGTCGCGATCGGGCGGCGGATGAATGGTTCCGAGACGCTCATGGGTGCGTGCTCACGCTGGCGAAATCAGGCATTCAAGTCGGGAGTTCTTCGGTCATGGCTGCGACTTCGCTCCGCCGCCTGACTGTGCGCCCCCTTTTGCGTCCTTGCTCTGAGTGTCCGTGCCCTGCGGGGTCCTGGTTCGCTTGCGCGGGGCGAGATCGACTGACGGCGTCTGATCGGACCTGCCGATGAAGACCTTGGCGCCATCGGACAGATTGGCAAAGCCTGTCGTCACCACGCGATCGGAAGCCGACAGCCCGCTCGCGATCACGGCTTCGGTTTCGTTCTGCTGCGTCACCACGACGGGCTTCGCCGTGGCGATATTGTCCGCGCCGATGACGTAGCTGAAAGTCCCTGCCGGGCCGCGCTGCACGGCGGAGGTCGGCACCACCACCGCCTTCGCAAGCGTTTCGACCTTCAGCCTTACATTGACGAACTGGCCCGGCCAAAGCTGGAAGTTCGCATTGGGAAATTCGGCCTTGAGCTTGAGGGTGCCGGTGGTCGGATCGACCTGGTTGTCGATGCCTTTCAGGGTACCGCTGTCGATCACCGTAGTGCCGTCGTTGCCGAACACGTCGACGGTCAGCGCGCCCCTGGCGGAGGCGGCGTTGACCCGCACGATCTGCTGCTGCGGCAGGCTGAACTGCACAGCGATCGGTTGCAACTGGGTGATGATGACGAGACCGGTCACGTCGGAAGCGCGAATAATGTTGCCCTGGTCGACCTGCCGCAGCCCGGCTCGGCCTGACAATGGCGCGATGATCTTGGTATAGCCGAGTGTCGCCTGGGCGTTGTCAATCGCGGCCTGGTCGGCGTTGACCAGCGCTTCCTGCTGCGCGACCACGGCGCGCTGGGTGTCGGCCTGCTGCTTGGATCCGGCGTTGGAGGCGGCCAATTGCTGATAGCGCGCGAGGTCGATGCGCATATTGGCGAGCTGCGCTTCATCCTGCGCCTTCTTGGCGACCGCCTGATCGTACTGCGCCTTGTAGATCACCGGATCGATCTCGCCGAGGACGTCGCCCTTCTTGACGTCCTGTCCCTCGACGAAATTAACTGCGATCAGCTTGCCATCGACCTGCGCACGCACGATCACGTTGTTCAGCGCGCGGACGGAGCCTACTCCGTCGAGATAGACCGGCACGTCCTGGATGCGAGGGGTCGCCGCCAGCACCGGCACCGGCAGGTCGCGCGGCATGCCGCCACGGTTGTTGGCGGCCTGTTTCTGCTGCAGCGCTGTCCAGCCGATGTAGCCAAGGCCGCCGAGTATCACGAGCGTAATCGCAATCGACACGATGCGGCGGCCCGCGCTGTGCGCGACACCCTTGCCGGCAGCCTTCGCGGTGTCCAAATCCGGCTTAAAGAGCATCAACCGGCCTTTCCATCCTTGGCTCCCAGCCGCCCCCCAGCGCCTGATACAGGCTGACGATCGCCAGCATCCGGGCCAGTTGGGCCTGCGACAGCGAATCTTCCGCCTGGAAAAACGTCAATTGCGTATTCAACACAGTCACGATGTCCGCCGTGCCTGCCCGCAGCTGCTGCTCGGACAGTTGAAAGGCCCGCCGTGAGGCCGCCAACACCTCGCGCTGCAGCCGCAACTTCTCGGTGGTCTGCCGGATCGACACCAGCGCGTTGTCGACGTCAGCGAAGGCCGAGACCACCGTCTTGCGGTAGGCCTGCAGCAGCTCGTCCTGCCTCGCCTTGGTGAGTTCGAAATTGCCGAGAATCTGTCCGCCGTCGAAGATCGGCTGTGTCAGGCTGCCGACGACATTGAAGAAGGCGGCATGGGGCTGGAACAGCGATACCAGCGACGAACTCTGATATCCGCCCGCCCCCGTCAACTTGATACTGGGAAAGAACTGCGCGCGGGCGTTGCCGACATTGGCGGTGGCGGAAGCAAGCTGCGCCTCCTGACGCCTGATATCCGGCCGCTGCGTCAAGAGTTCCGATGGCAGGCCCGGCGTCACCCGCGGCGACGCAATCCGGTTCAGTGAGCCGCCGGTGACGCGCACGCTTTCCGGCGGCCGCGCCACCAGCGTCGCCAGCGCATTGATGTTCAGCGCCAGCGTCTGGCGCAGCGGCGGCACCGCGGCGCGCTGGCTGGCGAGCACGCTTTCCTGCTGGGCAACATCGAGGTCGGTTCCGGTGCCGGCCTGCAGCCGCTGCTTGATGGCGTCGAGGATGCGCGAGGCGCTGGCGATATTGCGCTCGGCGGTGCGAAGCCGGTCCTGTGCTGAAAGCACCTGAAAATAGGCATTGGCGACGCTGACAAGCGCGGTCAACGCCACCACGTCGCGATCGAAGCGACTGGCGATCGCGGTTTCTTCCGCCGCCTGCGCGGCGTCGCGGTTCTTGCCCCAGAAATCGAACTCATAACTGGCGCTGAGCGAGGCCTGGTAATTGGTGGTCTCTCGCCCGCCATTGGTCAGGCCGCTGGCGCTCGAGCCGGAGCTGCGGGCATAGGTCTGCTGACCGGTTCCGCTGAGGCTCGGCAGCAGCGGCGCGCCGGCAATGCGCGCCTGCGCGTCCGCCTGGATGAAGCGCGCGGTCGCCGCCGCGATGTCCAGATTGACGGTCTGGGCTTCCTCCATCAGCGCGGTCAGTTCCGGCGAGCGGAAGCCGCGCCACCAGTCCAGTGTCGGCGGCGCGTCCGGATCGGCCGATCGCGCGGCTTTGTAGCCTTGCGGGATATCCAGCGCCGGATCGGCCAGGTCCCTGGTGAGAATGCAGCCGGCTGAACTGACCACCATGCACAGCGCGGCAAGCCATTTCGCCGCCCGGTCGAGGCCAAAAATTGCGGCAAGGCCGCCCATGGCAGCATCAGCGGGACCCTGTTTCACGTCCGCCCTCCGCCGGGAGCATCGCCCGGCATCCGACGATTCGAGGAGCACCCGACCGACTCGCTGATGACATTGGTGGTAACGGCCTGCGACCCGGTCACGACTGTGATGCTTCCTCTGGAACCCGGTCGCCATACTAGCCGGGCGTTCCGGGGGCGGACAGTCCTGTTCCGCTCTGCATCGCGCATCCCCCGATCGTGGCCGGGGCTGCGAACCGCCCAGTTTCCCTTATTTCATGCGGGCTTCTGGCGATCGGCACGGTCTTTAGGCTGCGGCAATCTTACCAAGATTTCATGTGTTTTTCGCCATTCGGACGATTCGAGGCCGCCTCACCCGCGTCGCCCGGGCGCTGCTGAAACTTCGCAAGCCACGTGCCGTATCTCGCATGGCAACCAATGGGGGCTATCGAATGCGAGTCGCGGTGATCGGAACGGGAATTGCGGGCAATGCTGCGGCCTGAACCTTGTCAAAACGCTATCCGGTCACGGTCTACGATCGCGAAATCAGGCCCGGCGGACACAGCCACACCGTGACCATCGACTACGACGGGACACAGCTTTCGGTCGATACCGGCTTCATCGTCTACAACGAGCTTAACTATCCGGACCTCACCGCCCTGTTCGCCCATCTCGGCGTCGAGACCGTCGCAAGCTGCATGAGCTTTGCGGTCACCGCCGGCGCCGGCCGCTTCGAATGGAAAGGCGGCGGCAACAACTGGCGCGAGACCGCCAAGGGATTGTTCGCGCAGCCGCGCAACCTGCTGTCGCCTTCCTATCTGTGGATGCGCGATGGGTCGCCCTTGCGCAGCCACGCGCAAGCCTGCGCCGCCGGGCGCGGCATCGATCTCGCCGGCGGGCGGGTGTGGCTGTTGTGCTATCCGCGGCTGCTCGGCTTCACCTTCAATCCGCTGTCGGTGTATTTCTGCTACGCTAGCAGCGGCGAGCTGGCGCTCCTCATGTACGAGGTCCGCAACACGTTCGGCGACATCCACGCTTACGTGCTTGCCGTGAAGCCCGGCGGGAAGCCCTGCGGCTTTGGCTCAAAGGCGCGCGACTGGTGCCGCGGCCGAATGCTGCACCGGCGAACACGGCGAATACCGTCTTGGCGAGCGGCGAATGCCGCGACTATACTGCGGAAGCGTTATCTGCCGCCGGGCGGAAGCCCGGAGCGCGGGAAAGCGCTCTGGTCCAGTGACCTTGGGACGACTTGGCTGGACACAGAGCCGCATCAACCGATGGGCCTGGCGATGTCTGCGTTGATTCCTATTACTCCCGATAATCTGGAGGCGGTGCTTGCCGATTTGCCCCGCGTGGTCCGGCTGGCCCTGGGCTTCGCGTCAAGGCTGAGACGCGGCACACTCGACATCACGCTTCCCGACGGCCGCACGCTTCGGATGGGCGGCATGGAGCCGGGCCCGGCGGCGGCCATGACGTTGTACAATTACGGCTTCGCCTCGCGGCTGCTCAACGGCGGCGACATCGGGATCGCCGAAGCCTATCTGCAGGGGGAATGGGACACGCCCGATCTGACGCAGTTCCTCTATCTGTTCTGCGTCAATCACGATCTCATTCAGCAGATGCTCGGCGACAAGCCGCTGATGCGTTTTGTCCAGATCGCCCGGCACTGGCTCAACCGCAACACCAGGCGGCAGGCTCGCCGCAACATCTATGCGCATTACGACATCGGCAACGCGTTTTATTCGGCCTGGCTCGATCCGAGCATGACCTATTCCTCCGCATTGTTCGAGGACGACACCCCCGATCTGACGGCCGCGCAAAACAACAAATACCGCCGGCTCGCCGAGGCCATCGATCTGAAGCCCGGCCAGAAACTGCTGGAGATCGGCTGCGGCTGGGGCGGCTTTGCGGAATATGCCGCCAAGACGTACGGCGCCAAAGTGGTCGGGCTTACCATCAGCAAGGAGCAGCGCGATTTCGCGGAAGCGCGCATTTTCAAGGCCGGCCTCAGCGACAAGGTCGAGATCCGGCTGCAGGACTATCGCGACGAGCGCGACCGCTACGACCGGATCGCCTCGATCGAGATGATCGAGGCGGTCGGCGAGCAGTTCTGGCCGAAATATTTTTCACAGTTGCGCGACCGGCTGCTGCCCGGCGGCCTTGCCGGCATACAGGCCATCACCATTCAGGACAGCCTGTTCCAGGCCTATCGCCGCGAAGTCGACTTCATCCAGCGCTACGTTTTTCCGGGCGGCATGCTGCCCTCGCCGCAGGTGCTGAAATCGCTCGGCGAGCGCTTCGGCGTTCCCGTTATCCGCGAGCGCATTTTCGGGCAAGATTATGCCAAGACGCTCGCGATCTGGCGAAGCAATTTCCGCGCGGCCTGGCCGAACCTGATGCCTTCGGGGTTCGACGACCGGTTCCGGCGGCTGTGGGAATACTATCTCGCTTATTGCGAGGCCGGTTTCCTGTCGGGAAATATCGACGTGCGCCAGGTGGTGTTCGCCAAATCGCCCTAGCGGAGCATTGCGGCGTCGGCTTGTGCCTCCCGCGACGGTCCTTTAGGGTCGCCTCCGGTGAGGAAACAACTGGCAATTCCCAAGACATGACAATCAACAACGACGTCGTTCAGGCGATCGGTAACACGCCGCTCATCAAGCTCAGGCACGCCTCCGAGGCGACCGGCTGCACCATTCTCGGCAAGGCGGAATTCATGAACCCCGGCCAGTCGGTGAAGGACCGCGCCGGCAAATGGATGATCCTGGAAGCCGAGAAGCGCGGCGACCTCAAGCCCGGCGGCCTGGTGGTGGAAGCGACCGCCGGCAATACCGGCATCGGGCTTGCGGTGGTGGCGAGCGCGCGCGGTTACCGGACGCTGATCGTGATTCCGGATACGCAGAGCCAGGAAAAGAAGGACATGCTGCGGCTTTGCGGCGCCGAACTGGTCGAGGTGCCGGCGCTGCCCTTTTCCAATCCGAACTGTTACCAGCATGTCGGAAAGAGGCTGGCCGCACAGCTTCGTAAGACCGAACCGAACGGCGTGTTGTTCGGCGATCAATGGAACAACCTCGACAACGCCAGGGCGCATTATGAGTCAACCGGCCCGGAAATCTGGCGCGATACCGGCGGCAAGATCGACGGCTTTATCTGTTCGGTCGGGACTGGCGGCACGCTTGCCGGCACCAGCCGGTATTTGAAGGAAAAGAACGAGGGCATCACCATCGCCTGCGCCGACCCCCACGGTGCGGCAATGTATGAATTGTTCAAGAACGGCACCGCCAAATCGACGCCAGGCGGATCGATCTCCGAAGGCATTGGCCTTGGGCGCGTCACGCCCGTGATTGAAACCGCCAAAGTGGACACCGCCTTCCTCATTCCCGATGAAGAATGGGTTCCGGTGATCTACGACCTGCTCGAGCACGAGGGACTGTGCCTCGGCGGCTCCACCGGCGTCAACGTTGCCGGCGCCATCCGGCTCGCCAGGCAGCTCGGGCCCGGCAAAACCATCGTGACCATCCTGTGCGATTCCGGAAACCGCTATCAGTCGAAGCTGTTCAATCCGGAGTTCATGCGCTCGAAGAACCTGCCGGTGCCGGCATGGCTGGAGAAGCACAGCAAGATCGACGTGCCGTTCGAGTGAAAGTGGCGAGTAGCGAATGGCGAATGATCGCTCCATTCGCCATTCGCCCATCTCACCGCAAAATCTGGCTGAGGAACAGCTTGGTCCGCGCGTGCTGTGGGTTGGCGAAGAAGCTCGCCGGCGTGTTGGACTCGATGATCTGCCCGGCGTCCATGAACACGATGCGGTTGGCGACTTCGCGGGCAAATCCCATTTCGTGGGTGACGACCAGCATGGTCATGCCCTCATTGGCGAGGTCGACCATGGTGTCGAGCACTTCCTTGACCATTTCGGGGTCGAGCGCCGAGGTCGGCTCGTCGAACAGCATCACCTTCGGGCTCATGGTCAAGGCGCGGGCGATGGCGACGCGCTGCTGCTGACCGCCGGACATCTGGCCCGGATATTTGTTGGCCTGGTGCGGAATCTTCACCCGCTCCAGATATTTCATCGCGGCGGCTTCGGCGTCCAACTTCGGGATGTTGCGCACCCAGATCGGCGCCAGCGTGCAGTTCTCCAGCACGGTCAGATGCGGAAACAGATTGAAACTCTGGAACACCATGCCGACTTCGCGCCGGACTTCGTCGACCCGCTTCAGGTTCGGCCCCAGTTCGATGCCGTCGACCACGATCTCGCCTTCCTGGAACTCCTCCAGCGCGTTGATGCAGCGGATCAGCGTCGATTTACCCGAACCCGAGGGGCCGCAGATCACGATGCGCTCGCCCTTGGCGACCTCGAAATTGATGTCGCGCAGCACGTGAAAGTCGCCGTACCACTTGTTGAGGCCGTTGATGCTGACGATCGAATTCGCGGTCATGGTCATTTGCTCAATTGCGCCGATGCGCGTTCACCCTGTTCTCGACGAACAGCGAATAGCGCGACATGCCAAAACAGAAGACGAAGTAGATCATTCCGGTGAAGGCAAACCCGGTGAACAGGGTTGTCGGCGTCGACCATACCGGATCGCTGAAGGAAGCCTGCAGACTGCCAAGCAGATCAAACAGCGCCACGATCGAGACCAGCGAGGTGTCCTTGAACAGGGCGATGAAACTGTTGACGAGACCGGGGATAACGTGGCGCAGCGCCTGCGGCATCACGATCAGGCCGGTGGTCTTGGCCCAGGACAGGCCGAGCGCGCTCGCAGCCTCCCCCTGCCCGCGCGGGATCGCCTGCAATCCGCCGCGGATAACTTCGGCCTGGTAGGCGCCGGCAAACAGCGCGATACCGATCAGGGCGCGGACCAGACCGTCCACCGTAAAATTGCCTGGCAGGAACAAAGGCAGCATGTAGGTGGCGAAAAACAACACCGTGATCAGCGGCACGCCGCGCCAGAACTCGATGAATGCGATCGAAAAGATCCGGATCAGCGGAATCGTCGAGCGCCGCCCCAGCGCCAGCGCGATGCCGACCGGCATCGAGGTGACGATGCCGGTGACCGACACCACCAGCGTCACCAGAAGCCCGCCCCACAGCCGCGTATCGACCACCGGCAGGCCGCCGCGGTCGAGGCCCAGCAACGCGATGACAATGCCGATGCCGGCAAAGACCGCAAGACTGTTGACGAGGGCCCGCCATCCAGCGCGGACACCGCCATTGAGCAGAAACAACAGAATCGAGACGATCGCGGCGGTGGCCACGAAGTCGGCCCATACCGGCCGTGGGAATATCTGAGTCTGGTCGCGAAGCCAGGTCAGCGGCCAGATCAGCCAGGAAATCACCGTGCCGAGCAGCATCAGCAACTTTCCGAGCAGCCACAGCAGCGGGCCGATCACCGCGATCGCCTCGCCCACGCTGACGAGCTTGCGGCCGCCCTCGCCGATGCTGTCGCCCAATCCCGCCAGCAGTCCTGCCGTCCAGCTGACGCCCAGTCCCTTCAGGCCGCCGCCATGCAGCAGGAAGAAGGCAACGATGGGGAAAGCGACGAAGAACAGTCCGGCGTTGAGGCCTTTGGCCGGCAGCCGCGGAATCAGCAGCGGCAACAGCAACAGCGCCGCCAGGAAAAACGTCAGGTTCACCCGCCAACGTTCGGCCTCCGGATAGAAACCGTAGATGAACTGGCTGAATTTCGCCTGGATGTAGGGCCAGCAGGCGCCAACCGTATGTCCGGCATTTTCCGCAAGGCAGGCGTTGCGATCCTTGCCGGTCCAGATCGCATCGATCAGGAGAAACTTCACCGCCGGAACGATGGTGAACCAGAGCAGCAGCACGCCCAGAATGGTCAGGAGAACATTGGTCGGTGAATTGAACAGGCGCGTGCGCAGGAAACCGACAAAACCAGTGGTCTTGACCGGCGCAGAGCGCTCGGGGACAAGTTCCTGGCGAACGAACGGCGAAACGGAGATATCGCTCATGGGCCGGCACTCCGGCCGAGCCGCCATCCGTAGAAGCTCATGATCGCGCTGGTGACCAGCGAGATCAGGAGATAGACGCCCATCGTAATCGAAATGATCTCGATCGCCTGCCCGGTCTGGCTCAGCGCCGTGCCGGCGAATACCGAAACCAGGTCGGGATAGCCGATCGCCACCGCCAGCGACGAGTTCTTGGTGAGATTGAGATACTGGTTGGTGAGCGGCGGCAGGATGACGCGCAGCGCCTGCGGCACCACGATCAGCCGCAAGGTCGATCCGCGCGACAAACCAAGCGAAGCACCGGCTTCCATCTGCCCCTTGTGAACCGACAGAATGCCGGCGCGAACGATTTCGGCGATGAAGGCCGCCGTGTAGGTCGAGAGCGCCAGCGTCAGCGCGACAAACTCCGGAATGACGCGCGAGCCGCCGGCGAAATTGAAGCCCTTGAGCGCGGGGAATTCGAAGGTGACGGGCCTGCCGAACAACAGCGACGCCAGCAAGGGCAGACCGATCAGCAATCCCAGCACATAAGGCCAGATCCTGATCAGTTTACCGCTTTCGAACAGTTGCTTCCGCGCGTACCACCGCAGGCCCAACGCAGCGGCGATCGCGATCAGGACCGCCAGCGCGAATGGCTCGAGGCCCGGATCGGCGATCGGCTTCGGAATCACCAGCCCGCGGTTACTGAGAAAAGCGCTGTCGAGTATCGAGTAGCTCTGTCGCGGGTTAGGCAGCGTCGCCAGCACGGCCCGGTACCAGAACAGGATCTGGAACAAGAGCGGCAGGTTGCGTATCAGTTCGACGTAACCGCCTGAAATCCGCGACAGCAGCCAGTTCGGCGACAGCCGGCCCAGCGCGACGATGAACCCGATGATGGTGGCAAAGAAGATGCCGATGACCGAGACGATCAGCGTGTTCAGCAGGCCGACCAGGAACACGCGGGTATAGGAGTCGGAACCGGAATAGGGAATCAGGCTCTGGCTGACGTCGAAGCCCGCCGTAT
This sequence comes from Bradyrhizobium sediminis, assembly GCF_018736085.1. Lineage (NCBI taxonomy): Bacteria > Pseudomonadati > Pseudomonadota > Alphaproteobacteria > Hyphomicrobiales > Nitrobacteraceae > Bradyrhizobium > Bradyrhizobium sediminis. Next base: position 3,107,791 of record NZ_CP076134.1, read on the forward strand.
TCTCCAGGAAGCCGAGGCCGGATGTGATCCGCTGCGCCTGCAAATTGGCACGCGCATTGGCGACGATTTCAAAGCCGATCCACAGCAGCGCGGCGACGAACAGGATCTGAAAGACAAACCCGTTCCAGCCCGCCCGACCGCCGAGCGCGCGTTGCAGCCTGAAAAGAAACTGCGACGGAGGCGCTCGGGCTTCGATGGACATCGCCGTGCCGGTGGCTCGCGATCAGCGGATCGGCGGCGCGTACTGGATTCCGCCCTTGTTCCAGAGCTGGTTGAGTCCACGGGCGATCCCGAGCTTGGAGCCGGCGCCGACGTTACGATCGAAAGATTCGCCGTAATTGCCCGTCGCCTTCACGATCCGCGTCACCCAATCCTTGGTGAGGCCAAGCTGTTCACCGAGATTGCCGTCGGCGCCGAAAACCCGCTTGAATTCCGGCTTGTCCGATTTCGCCAGTTCATCGACGTTCTTCTGGGTGACGCCCATTTCTTCGGCGGTCACCATCGCAAACAGGGTCCACTTCACGATATCGAACCACTGGTCGTCTCCATGGCGGACCATCGGGCCGAGCGGCTCCTTGGAGACCACCTCCGGAAGCACGACGTGGTCGGCCGGATTGGCAAGCTTCAGGCGCTGGGCATAGAGCTGCGACACGTCGGTGGTGAAGACGTCGCAGCGGCCGGATTCATAGGCCTTGACGGTCTCGTCGGCAGTACCGAACGCGATCACCTCATACTTCATGTTGTTGCCCTTGAAGTAGTCGGCGAGGTTCTGCTCGGTGGTGGTGCCGGTCTGCACGCAGACCGAGGCGCTGTTCAGTTCGAGCGCCGAGTTCACCTTCAGCGCTTTTTTGACCATGAATCCCTGGCCGTCATAATAGGTGACGCCGGTGAAGTTGGCGCCGAGCGAGGTGTCGCGCGACACGGTCCAGGTGGTGTTGCGCGACAACACGTCGATTTCGCCGGACTGCAGCGCCGTGAAGCGGTCCTTGGCCGACAACGGCACGAACTTGATTTTGGTCGGATCGTTGAAAACCGCCGCGGCAATCGCGCGGCAGACATCGACGTCGAGGCCGGTCCAGTTGCCCTTGTCGTCGGGAGACGAGAAGCCCGGCAGGCCCTGGCTTACGCCGCAGGATAGCTGGCCCCGGTCCTTGACCGTCTTGAGCGTCTGCGCGGTGGCCGCCTGGCTCGAAAAACCGGCGGCGAGTGCGAGGGTAAAAACCAGTGATACGCGTTTCATGGCAAAGCCTTTCAAGGGTCGTCCGGAACGTTTGCTTATCCTCGCGCGCGCCGATGGGCCTACCCGGTGATCCACTTTCCTGCCGTCCCTGCAAATCGCTCCTGCAAACGGCATGCCGTAACAGGCAGTTTGACGCAGAATCGGTCAAGCAATAGATCGACGGTCGCGGCAGGCCCCTCAACGTGCAGCGACTGAATAGCTCGCCTGCATCACAGAACGACTGGCGAGCCGGGTCAAGGGGTTGACGGCCGTCTTCTGTGTCCTGTTATTAACAAACCCAGCCCGAACCCGCCGCCCGGCGGGGCTTTCGACGGTCGCGGCTGTGGCAAAAAATCTTTTGGTGGCAGCCGGCGCATGAGTTTTTCAGGGGATGACGGAACAACGAACCTGCACAAGGCCGAAACACTGCTGGTGACGGCGGGCCGAGACACCAAGGCGCAAAAGGGATTCGTCAATCCGCCGGTGGTTCACGGCTCCACCGTGCTGTATCCGACCGCAGAGGACCTGCATGCCCATCGCGGCGAGTTCCAGTATGGCCGCCGGGGAACCCCGACCACCAAGGCGCTGCAGGAGGCGCTGATCGCGCTCGAAGGCCCGCAATGCGCCGGCGTCGGCATCGCGCCGTCGGGGCTGGCGGCAATCTCCACCACCCTGCTCGCCGTGCTCAAATCCGGCGATCATCTGCTGGTCTGCGACAATGCCTATCGTCCCACCCGCAATTTCTGCAATGGCATGCTGGCCCGCTACGGCGTCGAGACCACCTATTTCGATCCCCTGATCGGCGCCGGCATCGCGGCATTGTTCAAGCCCAACACCAAGGCGGTGGTGGTTGAAGCGCCCGGCTCGCAATCCTTCGAAATGCCCGACATTCCCGCGATCGCCTCGGTGGCGCATGCGCGCGGCGCGCTTGTCATCGACGACAACACCTGGGCGACGCCGCTGTATCACCGCTCGCTGGAGCTCGGCGTCGATATCAGCATGCAGGCGGCGACCAAATATATCGGCGGCCATTCCGACATCATGTTCGGCACGATTTCGGCCAATGCCAGGGCTTGGCCGCTGGTGGCCGAGGCGATCCAGTTGCTCGGCGTCTGCGCCGGACCGGACGACGTGTTCCTGGCGCTGCGCGGCCTGCGCACGCTTTCGGTGCGACTGGCGCAGCATCACAAGTCCGCGATCGAGATGGCGCGCTGGCTCGCCGGCCGGCCCGAAGTCATCAGCGTGCTGCATCCGGCGCTCGAAAGCCATCCGGGCCACGCGATATGGAAGCGGGATTTCACCGGCGCGTCCGGCCTGTTCAGCGTCGTGCTGCAGCCGAAGCCGCAAGCCGCCGTCGATACCCTGCTCGACACCGTAAAACTGTTCGGCATGGGCTATTCCTGGGGCGGCTTCGAGAGCCTCGTCATCCCGTTCGACTGCGCGCCCTACCGCACCGCCACCACATGGGCGCCGGGCGGCCCCAGCCTGCGGCTGCATATCGGGCTGGAGAATGTCGAGGATCTGAAAGCCGATCTGGAGCGCGGATTCGCCGCTTTCAACGCGGCGTAGGACGGCATCTCGCCATTACCCAGGACGCGGACGCCCTTCGCGGCGAGCGACAAGTCTGCCTTGCGCCAGACTCGCCCGATGGTGATCCGATTCAACCTGATCGGATCATGATCTAGGCTTTGACGTCGACCAACGCCTCTTGTTCGGCCTGCCGCTGAACCTCGATGACGGCTTGCACATCGCTGTTGATGACCGTCGCCGGCGCCTTCGCAGTCTCGTCGATGACAAGCTGGACTTTGGCCTGCGTCACCGCTGCAGGCACGGGATAAATAACCATAGAGCCCTCCCCTACACCTCCAAGTTGTCAGGGGGCCGTTTACGGCCTGTAAAAGGTTTGGGTTAATGACGATTTTTTAACCAGTCGCCCGAGCACATTTTCGCGGACTCTGTTCGTTCTCCGTGAACAGAAGGAGTCCGCGGGACCGCGCGGCGGCTCACGAAGCCGGTCGGTAGGCGCGACTCCAGGCGCATTTCGGCAGCCAACCGCAAATAAAACGATTGATCCGCGGGTATTTGGCGATAGCCTGAGCTTTCGACTCAATTCCTAAAGAGCGGACGAGCATGGGAAGCGTGGTTCTTCTCGACCTGATGGGCGGAGTAGCTTTGCTGCTGTGGGGCCTGCATATGGTCCACAGCGGCATTCTGCGCGCCTTCGGTCCCGATCTGCGTCAGCTTCTGGCCAGGGCGCTAAGCAACCGGTTCACCGCTTTCGCCGCCGGCATCGGCCTCACGGCGCTACTGCAAAGCAGCACCGCGACCGCGCTGATCACGAGTTCCTTCACCGCCGAAGGCCTAGTCGGCCTGGTGCCTGCGCTCGCGATCATGCTCGGCGCCAATGTCGGCACCACGCTGATCGTGCAGATACTGTCGTTCAACATCGCCGCGGTGGCACCGGTTCTCTTCATCATCGGCCTGGTCGCGTTCCGCAGCGGCGCGCGCTCCCGCATCAAGGATGTCGGCCGCGTCTCTATCGGCCTCGGCCTGATGCTGCTGGCGCTGCATATCCTGCTCGACACGCTGGCGCCGGCGGAAAACGCCCCCGGCATGCGCGTCTTCATGAACGCCATTACCGGCGACCCCGTGCTATGCATCCTGATCGGCGCCATCGTCACCTGGGCGGTGCATTCCAGCGTCGCCAGCGTCCTGCTGATCATGTCGCTGGCCTATGCACAGTTCATTTCGCCCGCAGCGTCGCTGGCGCTGGTGCTGGGCGCCAATCTCGGCAGCGCGATCAATCCGGTTTTCGAAGGCGCGCACCGCGACAACCCCGCGAGCTACCGGCTCCCGGTCGGCAATCTCATCAACCGGCTGGTTGGCGTGCTGCTGGTGGCGCCGTTCCTGCGTCCGATCACCGAAATCCTGCAGGCGTGGCAGCCCGACCTCGCCAGGCTGACGGCCGGATTCCATATCGCCTTCAACGTGGCGACTGCGGTCATCTTCATCGGCCTGCTCGACGGCATGGCGAGGCTCCTGAACAAGCTGCTGCCCGACCGGGTCCGGCAGACCGACCCGTCAGGGCCACGTTATCTCGACGAGAGCGCGCTGGAGACGCCCTCGCTCGCGCTGGCGGACGCCGCGCGCGAGACCCTGCACATGGGCGATCTGGTCGAGGTCATGCTGCGCAAGGTGATGGCCGCGATGATGACCAACGATCGCGCGCTGGTCGACGAAGTGTCGCGGATGGACAACAGCGTTGACAATCTCGACGAGGCGATCAAGCTTTACGTGACCAAGCTCACGCGCGGCAGTCTCGACGAGCGCGAGGGCCAGCGGGCGATGGAGATCATTTCCTTCGCCATCAATCTCGAGCACATGGGCGACATCATCGACAAGAATCTGAGCGAACTCGCGACCAAGAAGATCAAGCGCAGGTTCCAGTTTTCGCCCGAAGGCGCCGAGGAACTGTCGGCCTTCCACAAGCGGACCACGGATTCCCTGCGGATTGCGTTCGGCGTGTTCATGTCGGGCGACGTTAATGAAGCGCGCAAGCTGCTCGCGGAGAAATCGAATTTGCGCAATGTCGAGCTGGCCGCCACCGAACGTCATCTCGACCGGCTGCGCGAAGGCCGGCCCGAGAGCATCGAAACCACGTCGCTGCATCTCGACGTGCTGCGCGACCTCAGGCGCATCCACTCGCATATCTGTTCGGTGGCCTACCCCGTGCTCGATGCCGCCGGCGAATTGCCCATCCAGCAGCGCGCGGAATCCGATCTGGCCTCCCTGCCCTCACCCGCGGCGCATCCCTCCTTGCCGCGGTAGCCGGTATTACTGGTACGCCGCGACGATGTCGGACACCGCCCGCTCCAGCTGTTTTGCGGTAGCGCACTGGCGCACCACGCTGCAGAAACCGGCATAACGCGGCATCTCGGAATCACCCCAGCCCCAGGCCATGCGGCCTTCGGGGTTGAGCCAGACCAGTCGCTTGGACCGCTCCGAAATGGTGCGCAGGATGTCGGCGCGCGGATCGAGGTTGTTGGTGCGGGCGTCGCCGAGCACGATCACCGTCGTCTTCGGCGTCACCGACCGCATGAAATCCTTCTCGAAATCCCTGAACGAACCGCCATAGTCGGAGGAGCCGAATCCGACTTTGGACATGATCTCGCTCATCGCCTCTTCCGGCGACTTGGTATCGAGGATGTCGCTGACCTCGATGAGGTGACCGGAGAACGCGAACGAGCGCACGTCGTCCACCACCTCGTGCAGGCTGTGGATCAGCAGCAGAAAGAAGTCGGACACCTGCGCCACCGAACCGGAGACGTCGCAGATCGCCACGATCTTCGGCCGGTCGCGGTGGCGGCGTTTCCAGGAGGTGAGAAACGGGACGCCGCCCCAGGCGGCGTTGCGCCGCAGCGTCTTACGGGTGTCGAGATGCCCGCGCCGCTGCCGCTTGCGCGGCTTGCTGTAGCGCTCGCGCAGCCGCCGCGCGATGGCGCGGATCAGGGCCTTCATCTGCTCGACCTGCCGGCGTTCGAGACGGGCCAGCGGCGCGTTGCGCAGGATTTCATTACGCAGGTTCTCGGTCTCCTCGCGGCCGTAGAGCACGAGCGCCTGATTGACGACCTCCCGCACGTTTTCGCGCAGCCCCTGCAGCGCAGCCGCCAACCGCTCGGCTTCCGCCGGATTGACCGCCGTCAGCGCGTCGAGGTCGTCGCGCAGCCGTTCGATGCCGAGTTGCTCGAGAATCCGGGTCGAGAAGATGCCGCGCTGGGTGAAATAGCGGATGTCGGACAACGAGGCGGCATTGGTGGCGGCAGCCATGGCGGCCGCGATCGCATTGCGGTCGCGCGACATCAGCATCTGCGCGAGCTCGCCGAGCTCCGGTGCCGGCGCGCCCGGACCGCCCGGTTCGTTCTCGTTTGCCGCCGAGCCGGCCCCCTTGTCTTCGTCGGCATCCTCCGGCGCGGTCTCTTGCGGCGCCTCCGGCTGGCTGAAGAAGAGATCGAAACAGGCGGCCAGCGCCTGCTTTTCATCCTGGCTCTTGGCCAGCGTCAACAACAGCGTGTCGCGCAGAATGCCGCGGTCGGCAAATCCGACATCGGCCACCGCCTTCATCGCATCGATGCTTTCCGCGGGCGATACCCGAACGCCGGCTCCGCGAGCCGCCCGGAAGAAACGATGCAGTTCCTCGCGCATCAACCGAACACGCCCTGCCGGCCGGCCTTGGCGACGAAACTCGTCACCTGCGGCAGCGTTGTCTCGATGTCGGCCTCGTATTTCAGGAGCACGTTGAGAGTATCCTTGACGGTCTCATGATCCAGCTCCGACGACTGGAGCAGCACCAGCACGCGCGCCCAGTCGATGGTTTCGCTGACCGAGGGTAGCTTCTTCAGATCCAGCGCGCGGACCTGGTTGATAAAGCCGACGATCTGCCGGCGCAGGGTTTCCGAGATGCCGGGGACGCGGCTTTCGACGATGCGCTCTTCCAGCCGCTGCTCGGGGAAACCGATATGCAGATGCAGGCAGCGCCGCTTGAGGGCATCGGAGAGGTCGCGCTCGCCGTTGGAGGTCAGGATCACCGTCGGCTTCACGATCGCCGCGACGGTTCCCAGTTCGGGGATGCTGACCTGGTAGTCGCTGAGGATTTCGAGCAGCAGGGATTCGAACTCGGCGTCCGACTTGTCGATCTCATCGACCAGCAGCACGCAACCCTTTTCCTGCTCCAGCGCCTGCAGCAAAGGCCTCGGCTCGACGAACTCCTTGGAGAAGAACACGTCGCCGAAATCGTGCAGCTTGCCGAGCGCTGCGGCCAGCGTATCGGCGCCGCCGAGCACTTCGCCGAGCTTGTCCTTCAGGATCTGGGTATAGAGCAGCTGCTTGGCGTATTTCCATTCATACAGCGCCTTGGCCTCGTCGAGCCCTTCATAGCACTGCATGCGGATCATCTTGAGCCCACGCCATGCGGCCAGCGCCTTCGCCAGCTCGGTCTTGCCGACGCCGGCAGGTCCCTCCACCAGGATCGGTTTCTCGATGCGCTCGGCCAGATAGACCGCGGTCGCGATCTGCTTGCTGGCGATATAGCCCGCCGATGCCAGTCCACGGGTGACGGCTTCGATCGAGTCCGCCGGCAGATGGTTATTCATTATTGTCTCTCGCTTCCTATGGAATTTCCAAGCCTGATCTGACGCACCTTGCGCGGCTCGCGCGCGACCGAGGCCAACAGATCGAACGCGGCAAGTGCGCCCGCGACCGCTTCGTCTTGCGGCTGACCCAGCGCCAGCAATTCGCGGATCTCGCCGACGATGTCGCGAGCCAGCAGTCTTACGCCGATCACGCGCGCCGGAACATCCTGTCCGTCGCCGTCGAGCGCCGCCACCGCGAGCCGGCTCGCCGCCTGCACCAGCGACACCAGACCGGCGATGCGGCCGAGCCGCAATGCATTCTCTTCCGTGCGTTCGATCCGCGCCGCGGCCCTTTCCAGCAGCCAGCTCAGCAACCCCGAAACATTCGCCGTGCCGACGGTGTCCTCGACATCGCGAAACGGCAAGGCCATCGCCGGATAGGCGTCAGGCATATCTCCGACCCGCGCCGACGCCGGGATCTCGCATCCGTCGAGTTCCAACTCGCAATGGGTCGCCGGCGCCAGCACGTCCAGCGTCGCCATCGGCTTTATCACAAGGCCGGGCGTCGCCTTCGGCAGCATGAACAGGCCATAGCGCTTGCGGCCGTCCTCGACCGCGACCACCGCCAGCACCAGAAACAGATCGGCTACCGGGCCGTTGGTGACCCAGGCCTTGCGGCCGCTGATGACAAATCCCGCGTCACGGGATTCAGCCGTCGTCTTCAGCAGTTTCGGATGGGCGCCGGCGCCGGGCTCGGAGATCGCGACCGCCGTGCAGACCTCACCGGCCGCAATGCGCGGCAGCCACGCGGCGCGCTGATCGCCATCGGCAAAACCCGCAATGAAAAATCGCGCCGTCATCTGCCGCGCAGCGAACGCGCTCGCCAGCCCCAACAGCCCGGTTTTCGCGGCAATCGCCTGCTCGGCTGCCGCGATCGCGCCGTAGCTGTCGAGTGCTGCGCCCGCGCCGGGCAGACCGATCTGAAACAGGCCAGCCTTCGCCATCGCTCCGAACGGGTCGGTCAGGACGTCGCGCCCAGCGCTTTCCCACCAGCGATCAACGCGGCGAGCGACTTCAAGGCTCGAATTCTGCGGCATCTATTCAACGACCCGGATTCCGACGCGCGCCTTTCGCGACATCGGGACGCTTTTAGAGTACTCGGCTGCCGCTCGCGAGTTCATTTTTGGCACGCAGTCCGGCGCTGGACGCAACGCTCGGTCCTAGCTAGTGCGCTCCAACCTGGGCAAACAGGGCATCAAACTCATCGCGGAAGAGACCGGCCAAAGCGGCCGCGGCTGCCGGAAAGTCTTCGCTGCAATAGGTGCGATAAGGCCAGCACCGCTTGCTCGCATCAAGAAGCTTGCGGCGCCAGAAAGGGTTGATGCATCTCGCGCTTGTAACGCCGGCCGCAGTCTCAAGCGATTTTGATTGTCTTAACGCCAGCTTCAGTCAAAAGCTGATAGAGCGCCGCTATCTTGCTCCGGTCGCCGCGCTGAGCGCAATACGAAAACACGACGCGCTGCTTTGCCCGCGTAAAGGCAACGAAAAAGCCCGCCGTGGCTTCGATTTTGTCGTTGGAAAAGCTCCACCATGCCTGGTCGTCAAGGCCCACGAAAATCACTGTGTGATATTCGAGGCCCTTGCTCTTGTGGACGGTCATCAGGGGGACCGAGTACGCGCCTTCGTACTCGTCCAAGGCCTCAGACCAATTTTTTGCGGATTTGCACGACGCCTCCAAGTGAAGCGCCGCGGCTTCACTCACCTTGTCGAACCAGTCGCCCTGACGATATGCCGGGGATGCGGCAAGGATGTTCGCCCTTCCGATAAATGCAATAAGCAACTGCACCACCTCCTTTGCGTCGGCAGGATCTGAGAGCGGTGCAGGATAGGTATTCCTGAAGTCGGATTCGAAAGTGTTCAGCCGTTTAACAACTTTCGCACGTCCCGCATAGTCATCCAGAGCGAGCCCAAGGAGCGTGCACATCAGATCGAGGCAGGTTGTCCAATGACGCCCTGCCCGAACGCTCGTAAATAGGCGAAGTAGCACCACGAGATATTCCGAGAGGTCTTCAACTAGGAGTTCTTGGAGCGTGACATTGCCGACTAGCTCAACTTCGTTCCTGAGCGGCAACTTCAGCTTGGCGAAAGCGGGCTCCAGCACCTTCATGTAGTCGCCTGCTTTCTGCCGGACGAGAATGCAAAAATCACGCGGGTCCAGTTTATGTTCCGCCATTTGCTTGCTGACGAAGTCAGCGAGACGCGCGGCCTCGGTGCCGGGCGTCGTGAAGTCCCAAACAGCACAACTGTCGCCTGAGACCGTCCCCTTAGTCTTGGAAACGGGGGTAGACGATCTTGCGTCGAGCGCTTTCGCCAAGACGTCTTGGATGCGCACGAGGTCTGGCGAGGAACGGTAGTTATGGATCAGCGGCGTTCGCTGCGCCTTGAACTCGGCTTCGAATGGCATGAACGGGTCGTCCATCGCCAAGGCCCACCTCATGATCTGCTGTTTGTTGTCACCTACCGCTGTAACCACGGTGTCAGAGCCAAAAAAAATCGCCTTTACTAAGTCGTATTGCGCTTGGGTTGTATCCTGAAACTCGTCCATAAAGAGGTGCGAGTACGTTAACCGCAAGGCATGACCAACCATGGGGTTGCTGGTTACAAGCAAACCTGCCAAGCGGCTGATCATTGGAAATGTAAGCGATGTGCTCTTTCCTTCATGGAGCCATGATTGCCAGAAGCGGTCAGCCGCCCATTCAGCCGCATTTGAAATCCTTGGAGCGCCCTCAGGTAGCGGTGTCCCGAATAGCCATCGACGCTGGAAGTCCTTCGTGTGGACAGCGATAATGTCCGCGCGGCTGCCAATTTCGGGGGGCGGCGTGAGAAATCGCAGGAAATTGTCGAAGGTCCGGTCAGTCGCATCGACGACGACTTGGTAATCGGGACGCGGCCGCCATCGCTCTGGCAAAGCCTGCCCGAAGCGATCGACGAGACTCTTGGCAAACGCATCGAACGTCAGAGAGTCGAATCGGTAGGCGTGGTCCGGATGGCAACGGCTGCGTACGCGCACGGCAAGATTAGTGGCGGCGTCGCGCTTGTAGCTGATGGCAAGTATCCGTCTCGGTGGCCGCGCGATCCCGCACTGAAGCAGGTAGGCTGCGCGCTGCGCCAGGAGTTCGGTCTTCCCGGAACCCGGACCCGCTATGACGCAGCGATTGTCAGTCGAACGGACAACGTCCATTGCGTTCTCTTCGAGCGCCTCGACGTCAATCGGTTTCCATTGGTCAGGGCGAACCCGGCGGCTGACGAGCGTCATGGCTAGTCCCGATTCAAGTTTTCGTCGATGCGCTTGATGAGTCGCCGATACACCTCCGGCATACCCTTTTTGAGGGTTTTATCGTCGACCTGGGCGAGCGCCTGTACATGCGTGGCGGGCTTGCTGCGCGTCAAAAAGTGATAGCGATATGCAGGCGTGTGATCTTTGTAACCGCCGAATTCGGTTGCCTTGTAGTCCTTGATGCCGCTCCCACCCTTTCCGAGGACGATCTCAACAGCCTCATCCGGAGTGAGTGATGGGCCGCCACCTTTAGGAATGATCGTCTTGTACGCATCGGGAAACGCGGCGAGCATTTCCATATCAAGATCGAGGGGCGAGGAATAGAAGACACCGTGATCCTCGAGGAAGGTCACCCAGCTCTTCAGCGTCTTCCAGTCAGACGAGTCCCAGGCCTTCATTCTTTCGATATCTGCGACGCCCGTCTCTGTCTTGAGAAGCTTGGACTTGTCAGCCCCGTTGGCGATCAGCTGTTCGAGAGCTGTGACGAGCCGACCATATCCGCCGCCCTTTCGGCCAAGATCGAGATCCACCAACGTCGCATACGGTATCGATAGGTTGTCGAGCAGCTTCCAGAAATAGTTTACGTGGCGGCCTCCGATCGGCACAATAGCGACGAAGGACGGGTCCAGCATCAGGCCTTCTGCCTGCGCGAGCCGCGGGATGACGATGCGTTCGGAGTCCCCTTCGACCAGGACCACGAACCGCGCGAAATAGAGCTCTGGAAACGCCAAGAATGCGCCTCGGATAAATTTTGCGGCTTCCGTTGCTCCAGAGGGAAGCTCGATCGCTCGTACCGCCGAAGCAGAAGTATCAGGGTCGCGCCGGCAATAGCGAACCTCAGTGGGTTCGATCCGGCTGAGAACGGACGGCGAGTGGCTCGTTATGATCGCCTGTGCAGCGTTGCCGCTGACGATTGATCGTACTTGCGTCACGATGCGTGAAAGATAGTACGGCGATAAATGGTTCTCCGGCTCCTCGATGCCAAAGAGGCTGAGCGCGGGTATGCGCAGTTCCTCGGCGCGAAAGCCCTTGATCTTTGCGGCTACGGCGTCCCGTTCCAGATCAAAAACCGCAGCAGCAAGAGCCAAGTAGAAGAGCGACTGCTGCCCGTCGCTCAGAACTTCGAGGCCGCGCTCAATTTTCGCCGGACCGTGCTGAAACATGACCTGAACGTGCGCGACGACTTCTTCGAACCGTTTGCTGACGAGTGACAGACTCGGATCAGTGTCCGTCTGCTCGTCGTGCAACTCCTTCCACCGTGTGCTGAGCGCCTTGCTGATGGAGCCGATGGCGGCTTCGCTGTCGAATGCGTCCGCGAGTTTTTTGGTCGAATCGTCGACCGCCTTGCGGGTGTCTTTGGACCATTCGATCGCTTTCAGGAGGCGCGCCGCCAGAGCGCCGGTGGTCGCGCGAATTTGCGCCGTGGCGTCGCGCGAGGCTGGCGTGTAGTAAAATTGGATCAGGCCGCGGTCGGCCGGCGAAACGGCGTGCTTGTCATCCGGGTCGACTTTCTCGTTGAGGTGATCGACCCAGAATAGCTCTTGGGTAACTTCACCCTCAGCGGTGCTATCGTCCTGCCAACGAGCCTCAAGTCGCATGCGGCACATAGGCAGCTTCTTTGGCCCTTCGAGTTGCTGATGCCGGAATGTCGGCGCGACGGTTTCAGCGGTTGCCGAACCGTCCTTCAGCTCGGGCAGCGCGATCACGACATCGATGAACAAGTCTCGCGTCGTCCTGTCGTCGGGTGCCACATCTTGCGGCAAGTGAAAGTCCGATCGCTGGAGCGTGCGCTGCGATCGGGTTACGCCGAACATTTTGGCCAGGGCTTGCAGCATTGCCGTTTTCCCGGACGCATTCGGCCCCACAACCGTGGTAAGGTCATTCGCAAGGTCAATACGTTGCGCGTCGGACCCGAAGGAACGAAGGCCAGAAATCGTCATCGATTGGATGCGCACCGCTTCCCCCCGTGTAGGCGAACCATTAACTTTTTGCCCGTTTTCGACTGAACGGGTTCCGCCGTCAATGTCGCTGCCTAGCCTAGGCGGACAGCGAGTGAAAGGTATTATTAAACCATTTCACGCAAAGACATCTTACTGTGCATGGGGTTGTTTTCGCGATTTTTGTGGAGGCGCCGCGGGAGGGTCGCGCGGCGTCCGGGCATCGTCTTGGTGTCGCGAAGGCTTCACTCAATTTTTCGCCGAAGCCTGCCGTCCGTTGACGACGATGAAATACAGATTGCGGACATAGACCACGAGGCCGAGCGCCTGCCCTGCGATGAAGACCGGATCGCGGCGATACAGCGCGTAGATCAGCAGCAGCACACCGCCGCCGATCGAGAAGAACCAGAACGCCACCGGGATCACGCTCTTGCGCGCGCGCTCGGAGGCGATCCATTGCACCACGAAGCGCATGGTGAAGAATGCCTGCGCGACGAAGCCGAGGACGACCCAACCGTCGAACTTGATGATGAAGACGTCATGAAGGTAGGCAGCGAGCATGTTGAACAGGTCAATCATGACTTGTCACCTCGGTCGCAACGGGCGTCGGCTTCTTGCGGCGGATCAGCCACCACACGCCGGCGAGATCCATGATCCCGATCCATAACCGATCGAAGAAGCCGTAATTTGACACGCCGGAATGGCGCGGCCGGTCGATCACGTCGACATAGGCGATCTCATAGCCTTCGCGGCGCACCAGCGCCGGCAAAAACCGATGCAGCCCGTCGAAATACGGCATCATCAGGAACACGTCGCGGCGGAACGCCTTCAGGCCGCAGCCGGTGTCGCGGGTGCCGTCGCGCAGGATCGCATTGCGCACGCCATTGGCAATGCGCGACTGCAGTTTCTTGAAACCGGTGTCCTTGCGTCCGATCCGCTGTCCGGCAACAAGGCCGATGCGGTCGCCGCCCTTTTCGATCGCCGAAATCAGATCCGGCAGGAACGCCGGATTGTTCTGGCCGTCGCCGTCGAGCGTCGCCACGACGGCGCCGCGCGCGGCGCGGACCCCGCTGCGCACCGCCGCCGATTGCCCGGCCGAGCCCGCATGCCGGATCTGCCGCAAGTTTGCCCGCGCCTTCATGATCGCGGCGATCCGGTCGGCGGTCGCATCGGTCGAGCCGTCATTGACGTAGATGATTTCATAGGCCCATCGGCCGTCGAGCGCGGCAGCGATTTCCGCGATCAGCGGCGCCACGTTGTCGGCCTCGTTGCGCACGGGGACAACGATGGAAACGGCCACTTCTGTCGGATCAGATGAAGGCAAATCGACGCTCATCGTTGGAGTTGGCGTGCAGCTGGAACCGCTGCGCCCGGCGCCCCTGCGGCGTCCGCTTCTTATGGGGCGAACGGGCCGCGGGCAACCCTTTTGAGATGCCCCAGCGAGGGTCCCGGAAGCGGCGCGATGGCCCCGTCATGGCGGATGGCAAAACCGAGCCGGCGCGCGGCGAACCAGTAGCGCACGGCCATCGCACCGATCAGACCGACCAGCGCGCCGGCCACTACGTCGCTCGGGTGATGCGCCAGCAGCACGAGACGGCTGAGCGCGATCGCGATCGCATACACGATCATCACCAGGCGTGCCTGCGGCCACAGCGCGGAAACCGCGAACGCCAGCGCGAAGCTTGTGACGGCATGACCGGAGGGAAAGCTGGCAAAGGCCTCAGTGCCGCCGAAATGCCTGAAGTTGAAGACGTTGGCCTCGCCGCCGACGAACGGCCGGCCGCGCCCGACGATCCACTTGACAACATCGCCGACGAGGACCGGCACCAGCACTGCGAAGAACACAAATTGCAGACGGGTGCCGAAACCGAGCAGCATGGATCGCGAATTGCCGCGTAGCGCCGGGGAAACAATCGCAACGACCAACAACAGGCCTGCCAGCGTCCACAGCACATAGGCCGCCTTGCCGAAATCGGTCAGGATGCGGATCGGCCACAGGCTGGCGGCGCCGCGCGGCGGCATCAGCGCGATCTCGCGCGCATCCAGCATGATCATCAGCGCGATGATCGCCACACTGAGGATGGCGGTGAGCAGCAGGATGTGGCGCGCCGATCGCCGCGCCGCCTCGGCGCGGCGCGAATGCGACGGCGAGCGCACGAGCTGCGCCAGCGACCGTCCGGCCACCACATAGAACCGGGAGAAGTAGTTCGAGGATTCGCCGCTACCGGCCCGCACGGACATCTTACTCCGTGCCCTCGGAGCGGAAGATCGCGATCGAAATCGCCCTGCCCTGCGAGATGTTATAGCCGTCGATGCGGGTGGCCACGTTATAGCGCAGCCCGATGGCCTCGGCGCGCGCAGCAAAGCCACGTTCCGAGCGCGCTTCGACCAGCGCGAAGCGGCAACTGCCCTGCTTCAGGAAATCCGCAGCCCCCGATCCGTCGGTCAGAAGCGTCGAGGTGCCGTTCATGAAGACCAGGCTCGGCTCATGAAAGCCCGCCGCGGCGGCCTTCGGTCCGACGCAGACGACGTTGCGCAGCGCACGGGCAATCTCGGCGCTCGGGAACAGCGGCTTCAATGACGGCAGCACGATGCCGTAGACCGCCATCGCCAGGAACATCGCCGAGACCACCGCGTTCAACAGCGAACGCTCGGCGCGGCCGTCCTCGTACAGCCACCACGCAAACAGCCCGAAGATCAGCGATGCCGCCACGAACGGCCACGCCAGAAACACCGGCTGGCGCGTCAGCGCAATCGCGCCGACGACGGCAATGACAGATCCCCCGGCCGGAATCACGAACCACCAGGCGGCGCCTCGCATCAGCCATGATCGCGACAGCACCCGGCGCTCCAGCGCGCCGATCGTGAGAATCGCAATCGCCGGATAGAGCGGCAGCACGTAATGCGGCAGTTTGGTCAGCACCAGTTCGAACACGATCCACGACGGGATCAGCCACGCCAGCAGATACTGCGCGCCCGGCTCCCGCCTCGCCCGCCACACCGCCGGCGCCGCCATGCCCGCCAGCGCAGCACCGGGCCAGAACGTCACCCAGAACAGCAGCAGATAGAGGCCGGGCGGCGCGCCGTGGGATTCCTGCGCGGCGAATTTCGCGAGCATGTCGCCGCCGATTGAATCGGTGAAGAACGTCTCGCCGGCGCGCCAGAAGATCGCGACGAACCACGGCAGCACCAGCACCAGCATCCACATCAGGCCCCAGACCGGGCGCAGCCGCCACAGCCAGGCCGCCGAGCGGTCGAGGATCGCCAGCGTGACGATCGTCAGCACAATGAACATCAGGATCAACGGGCCCTTGAGCAGGATGCCGCCGGCCAGCGCGGTCCAGAAGATCGCCGGCCAGGACCATGGCGGGTGCTCGGGGTCCTCGCCGCGCTGCCATGACAGATAGACCCGCGCCAGCGCTCCCATCGCCGCCACCACCGTGAGCAGCAGCATGGCGTCGGTCTTGGCGAGCCGCGCCTCGGCGCCGAGCAGCACCGAACTGCACATGATCAAACCGGCAAAGATGGCGCCGCGCCGCGTCACGAACGCCAGCGCGGTCCAGTAGGTCAGCAGCACCGCGCCGATGGCGCCGATCAGGGACGGCACGCGGTACAGCCAGATCCGCAGCTGCGCGCGCGGCAGGCCCAGCGCCGAAGCGGTTTCGACCACCGCCGCCTGCAACCAGTAGACGCCGACCGGTTTCTTGTAGCGGACGTCGTCCTGGAAGCGGATGTCGACGAAATCGCCGCTTTCGACCATTTGCTTGGTCGCCTGCGCGAACCGCGCCTCGTCGCGATCGATCGGCGGGATGTTGAAAAAGCCGGGCAGAAACAGGATCAGGCCGCAGACCAGCAGGAAGGCCGCCGCCCGGACGTGGCTGGCCGCCACGAGGTCAATGACGCTGGCAAGCCGGCTGCCCGGATTCACCCGGTTCTTCGGCTCGCGCGGCTCTCCAAATCGGGGACGGGTATAGGTCTCGACCATTGGTTCCGCATACGCCGAAACCGCTATCCCTACAACCGGTTAGGTGCCCTCTATTGAATTCTGATGACAACTGTGTCCGCGGCGCCCGCAGCGTCGATCACGGTCAGTCGGGCAAAGCCCGGCCCGGGCGGATCGACCAGCCGCTGGCGGCGGCCGTCGAATTCACCCACCGAGACGCCGTTGACCAGCATGGTCATCGGAAGCACACCGCCGGCGACCCTCACCGGCATCGCTGCGAACTGGCTGCCGGCCGAGCGATCGACATCGATCCGCGACCCGTTGAGGGGAAACTGGATGCGCGGCGCCTGATCGCTGCCGGTGCGCACCAGTTCCCCGGCCGGGCGGAATCGGCGCAGCGGCAGCGGCAGCTTGGCATTGCTCGCCAGCAGCGCCCCCTTCGGCGGCTTCGGCAGAGCCGCCGGCAGTTTCCCGGTGCGGGCGAAGGCATCGAACAGGATCGGCGCGGCCGCGGTGCGCCCGACCAGACCCGGCACCGGCGCACCGTCAGGCCGCCCGACCCAGACCCCGATAGTGGTACGGCCGTCGAAGCCGACCGACCAGGCATCGCGATAGCCGTAGCTGGTGCCGGTCTTGAACGCGATCCGGTTGTGCGCGGCATTTTCCGGCGGCGGCGTGCCGATCAGCACGTTGCCGACCTGCCAGGCCGCGACCTGGTCCATCAGGCGCAACGGCTCGCGCGCGTCGTCCGACGCCTTCACGATCTCGCGTAGCGGCCGCGTATGGCCGAGCCGCGCCAACCCCGAATAGAGCTGCACCAGATCCTGCAGCGTGACGCCGACGCCGCCGAGGCCCATGGCGAGGCCCGGTGCCTCGTCCTTCGGCAGCACCAGATTGGCTCCGGCCTGCTTCAGCCGCGACGACAGCCGGCTCGAGCCGACCCGGTCGAGCAAGGCGATCGCCGGCACGTTGAGCGACAGTTGCAGCGCCTTGCGCACCGGCACCGTGCCCTGAAATGTCATGTCGAAATTTTCCGGCGCATAGGAGCCGAACCGAATCGGCCGGTCGTCGATCAGGCTTTCCGGATGGACAAAACCGTCCTCGAAGGCGAGCCCGTAGATGAACGGTTTCAACGTCGAGCCGGGCGAGCGCACCGCACGGGTCATATCGACCTGCCCAGCGCGGCGGTCGTCGAAATAATCGGGGGAGCCTACATGCGCCAGCACGTCGCCGCTCTCATTGTCGACCGCGACGATCGCCACGGAAATACTCGGCCCCAGCGCGGCCGCTCGGTCGCGCGCCAGCGCTTCCAGCACCTTCTGCAGCCCGGAATCCAGCGTGAGCCGGATCACCGGCGCATCCTTCACGGTGGCGATGGCCTGATCGGCGGAATGCGGAGCGAGTATCGGCATCGGCTTCCGCAGCCGCGGCACCGCAACCGCCTTGGCCTGAGCCGTTTCCTCCGCCGGCAGGCGGCCGTCTTCGACCATGCGGTCGAGCACACGGTCGCGGGCGATGCGCGCGGTGTCGGGGTGACGATCGAGACGGCGGGTTTCCGGCGATTGCGGCAGCGCCACCAGCAGCGCCGATTCCGCCAGCGACAGCCGCTTCGGCTCCTTGCCGAAATAGGCGATCGAGGCAGCGCGGACGCCCTCGAGATTGCCGCCGAACGGCGCCAGCGCCAGATAGAGATCGAGGATCTGGTCCTTGCTCAGTTGGCGCTCGATCTGGACCGCGCGGACCATCTGGCGCAGCTTGGCATGGACCGAGCGCTCGCGGCGCGGCTCGATCAGCCGTGCCAGCTGCATCGTGATGGTCGAGCCGCCGGAGACGACGCGACCGTGGGTGACGAGCTGCAACGCGGCGCGGCCCAATGCCTGCGGATCCACGCCGTGGTGCGAATAGAAACGCCGGTCCTCGTAAGCCAGCAGCAGCTTGAGATAGGACGGATCGACGCCGGTTCGCGCGTCGACCGGCAGCCGCCAGCGGCCGTCAGCCATCGCATAGGCGCGCAAGAGCTTGCCGTTGCGGTCGACCACCGTCGCCGAGATCTGGCGGGCCTGCTGCAGCGGCAACGGGCCGAGCGAGACGACCCATGCCCCTATCGCAAACGCCGCAACGGTCACGACCGCGAATGCAATGGCGGTTAAACGAATAACGCGCCGCTTCCTCACGCCGTCATGCCCGGGCTTGTCCCGGCCATCCACGCCTTCTGGTGCCGCCGACAAGGACGTGGATGGCCGGGACAAGCCCGGCCATGACGTCGAGTTGTTGTC